>NZ_JABWDV010000466.1 GCF_013362995.1 Streptomyces sp. TRM64462
AAGGGTGAGGTCAAGGACGTCCTGCTCCTCGACGTGACCCCGCTGTCCCTCGGTATCGAGACCAAGGGCGGCATCATGACGAAGCTCATCGAGCGCAACACCACGATCCCGACGAAGCGCTCCGAGATCTTCACGACGGCCGAGGACAACCAGCCGTCGGTGCAGATCCAGGTCTACCAGGGCGAGCGCGAGATCGCCGCGTACAACAAGAAGCTCGGCATGTTCGAGCTGACCGGTCTGCCGCCGGCGCCCCGTGGCGTCCCGCAGATCGAGGTCGCCTTCGACATCGACGCCAACGGCATCATGCACGTGACCGCGAAGGACCTGGGCACGGGCAAGGAGCAGAAGATGACCGTCACCGGCGGCTCCTCGCTGCCGCAGGACGAGGTCAACCGGATGCGCGAGGAGGCCGAGAAGTACGCGGAGGAGGACCACAAGCGCCGCGAGGCCGCCGAGAGCCGCAACCAGGGCGAGCAGCTCGTCTACCAGACCGAGAAGTTCCTCGCCGACAACGCCGACAAGGTGCCCGGTGAGATCAAGACCGAGGTCGAGACGGCGGTGAACGAGCTCAAGGAGAAGCTGAAGGGCGAGGACACCGCGGAGATCCGCACCGCCACCGAGAAGGTCGCGGCCGTTTCCCAGAAGCTCGGCCAGGCCATGTACGCCGACGCGCAGGCCGCCCAGGGCGCGGCCGGCGGTGCCGGGGCCGGCGCCGGTGCCGGCGCGGGCGCCAAGGCCGACGACGACGTGATCGACGCCGAGATCGTCGACGACGAGAAGCCGAAGGGTGGCGCCGCATGACGGAGGAGACCCCGGGCTTCGAGGAGAAGCCCGACGTCCCCTCCGGCGCCGCTGACGACGCCGCCGAGGCCGCTGCCGAGACCTCTTCCACGGAGGAGGGCTCGGCGGCCCCGGCAGGGGACGCGAACCAGACCGGCACGACCGACCAGGCGGCCGGCCTGACCGCCCAGCTGGACCAGGTGCGCACCGCGCTCTCCGAGCGCACCGCGGACCTCCAGCGGCTCCAGGCCGAGTACCAGAACTACCGCCGCCGGGTCGAGCGCGACCGCGTCGCCGTCAAGGAGGTCGCCGTCGCGAACCTGCTCGGCGAGCTGCTGCCGGTGCTCGACGACATCGGCCGGGCCCGTGAGCACGGCGAGCTGGTGGGCGGCTTCAAGTCGGTCGCCGAGTCGCTGGAGACCGTGGTCGCCAAGATGGGCCTCCAGCAGTTCGGCAAGGAGGGCGAGCCCTTCGACCCGACCGTGCACGAGGCGCTGATGCACTCGTACGCGCCGGACGTCACCGAGACGACCTGCGTGGCGATCCTTCAGCCGGGGTACCGGATCGGCGAGCGGACCATCCGTCCCGCGCGTGTCGCCGTCGCCGAGCCCCAGCCGGGCGCCGCGTCGGCGCCCAAGGAAGAGAAGTCGGCCGACGAGGAGAGCGGTGGCCCCGAAGAGGGCTGACAGCCGCGGGGCCGGCGGTCCCAGGACCGCCGGCCCCGGCGCTGACGCAGTGATCGTCCGGGAGGAGGGACGTCGATGAGTACGAAGGACTTCGTCGAGAAGGACTACTACAAGGTCCTCGGCGTCCCCAAGGACGCCACCGAGGCCGAGATCAAGAAGGCGTACCGGAAGCTCGCCCGCGAGTACCACCCGGACGCCAACAAGGGCGACGCGAGTGCCGAGGCCCGCTTCAAGGAGATCTCCGAGGCGAACGACGTCCTCGGCGACCCCAAGAAGCGCAAGGAGTACGACGAGGCCCGCGCGCTCTTCGGCAACGGCGGCTTCCGTCCCGGACCGGGTGGTGCGGGCGGCACGTTCAACTTCGACCTGGGCGACCTCTTCGGAGGCGGCGCGCCGGGCGGCGGTCCGGGCGGTGCCGGGGCCGGCGGCTTCGGCGGCGGGCTCGGGGACGTGTTCGGCGGGCTGTTCAACCGCGGCGCCGGCACCCGTACGCAGCCGCGGCGGGGCCAGGACATCGAGTCCGAGGTGACGCTCAGCTTCACCGAGGCGGTGGACGGGGCCACGGTCCCGCTCCGGATGTCCAGCCAGCAGCCGTGCCAGGCCTGCTCCGGCACCGGCGACAAGAACGGCACGCCGCGCGTGTGCCCGACGTGCGTCGGCACCGGGCAGATCTCGCGCGGCGGCAGCGGCTCGTTCTCGCTGACCGACCCGTGCGTGGACTGCAAGGGCCGCGGGCTCATCGCCCAGGATCCCTGCGAGGTCTGCCACGGCAGCGGCCGCGCCAAGTCGTCGCGCACCATGCAGGTCCGCATCCCGGCGGGCGTCTCCGACGGGCAGCGGATCCGGCTGCGCGGCAAGGGCGCGCCCGGCGAGCGGGGCGGCCCGGCCGGCGACCTGTACGTGGTCGTCCATGTCGACGCCCACCCCGTGTTCGGCCGCAGGGGCGACAACCTCACCGTCACGGTGCCCGTCTCGTTCGCCGAGGCGGCCCTGGGCGGCGAGATCAAGGTGCCGACGCTCGGCGGGCCCCCGGTCACGCTGAAGATCCCGGCCGGCACACCCAACGGCCGTACGATGCGCGCCCGGGGCAAGGGCGCCACCCGCAAGGACGGTACGCGCGGGGACCTCCTGGTCACCGTGGAGGTCGCCGTGCCGAAGGAGCTGGACGACAAGGCGCGCGACGCTCTGGAGGCGTACCGTCAGGCGACCGTGGGCGACGACCCGCGGGCGGAGCTGTTCCAGGCCGCGAAGGGGGCTTGACGCAATGGACCCACGCCGACGCAACCCGTACGAACTGACCGACGAGACGCCCGTCTACGTCATCTCGGTGGCCGCCCAGCTCAGCGGTCTGCACCCGCAGACGCTGCGCCAGTACGACAGGCTGGGTCTGGTCTCCCCGGACCGTACCGCCGGGCGCGGCCGGCGCTACTCGGCCCGTGACATCGAGCTGCTCCGGCAGGTGCAGCAGCTGTCGCAGGACGAGGGCATCAACCTGGCCGGAATCAAGCGCATCATCGAACTGGAGAACCAGGTCACCGCGCTGGAGGCCCGGGTGGCCGAGCTGACATCGGCGCTGGAGGGCGCGGCGGTGGCGATGCGTCAGCGCGAGGCCCAGGTCCACGCCTCGTACCGGCGTGACCTGGTGCCGTATCAGGACGTGCAGCAGACCAGTGCGTTGGTGGTGTGGCGGCCGGGCGGCAAGCGCGGCGGCGGCGAATAGATCCCTGCTTGTGCGGTGGTGGGCCCCCTCCTCGGAGGGGGCCTTTCGCGTGCCATGATCCGTGCATGCGTACGAGGGGGAGCAGGGCGGTTGTGGCGGTGGCGGCGCTCGTGGTGGCGGCCGCGGGGTGCGGCACGAGCGGGGCGGGCTCAGGCTCCGGCCCCGGCTCAGGCGGTTCGGGGGCGGGGGCCGTGGCGCCGGGGGCTCCGACGCCGGGCCTGGTGATGCCGTCGACGCTGCCGACCCGGCCTTCCGACATGTCCCTGTGGCCGACCGAGGCGCCCGAACCCGAGGGGCCCTGTCCCGCGTCGGGGGTGCGGGTCTCGCTGGGCATCACCGACGGGGCGCTGGGGCTGCGGGCGATGGGCGTGCTGCTCGACAACTGCGGTACGCGGCCGTTCGAGGTGAGCGGCTACCCGGACGTCGCCGTGCTCGACGAGCGGCGCGAGGACCTGGAGGTGACCGTGCGGCGCGGTACCGAGGCGGCAGGCGGCACGGCGCGCCCCACGAGGATCGTGCTGCGCCCGGGGCAGCGGGCCCAGGCGTCGGTGATGTGGCGGAACACGGTGACCCGCGCGGACGTGCCGGCGACGAGCGGCGCGTATCTGCGCGTGCGGCCGGCGCCGGGCGTCGAGCCCCAGACGGTCGCCCCGCACGACGGCCCGATGGACCTGGGCAACACCGGCGCGGTGGACGTCACGCCCTGGCAGCTCGCGGAACGCTGACCACCGGGCCGCCCGGCCGCCCGGGCCGCCCGGCCACCGAGGACCACTCGCCCGGCCGCCCAGCCGCCCAGCCGCCCGGCCGGCCGCGCAGGGCGTCCGCGCTCAGTCGCAGGAGGCGGACTGGTCGTGCCCGCGGGCCTGTTCCGGCTCCTCCGCGGGGCACCCCGTACCCGGCGCGGACAGGCAGCCGCCCGCCTCGTCGTCCAGGATCCCGGAACGGGCGATGAGATAGCCGAGCTGGGCCCGGCTGCCGCTGCCCAGCGTGGACGCGAGCTTCGCGATGTGGGCGCGGCACGTCCGTACGTTCATCCCGAGGCGGCGGGCGATGGCCTCGTCCACGTGCCCCTCGACCAGCAGCTTGGCGATGGACCGCTGGATGCCGCTGATGCCGCCCCGCGCGGGGGCGTACGAGACGACCTCCTCCTCCCACGGGATGCCGTGCAGCCAGAACTGCTCGAAGACGCCCACGAGGTACTGCACAAGACCCTCGTGGCGCAGTTCCAGGGCGACTTGGCGGTCGCTGCGCGCCGGTATGAACGCTATCTTCCGGTCGACGATGATGAGCCGGTCGATGATCTCCTCAAGGGTGCGGACCTCCAGCCCGTACGGCATGATCCGCTCGACGTACCCCATCGTCGCCGAGTGGTGGCGGGCGGTGTGCTGGTAGAGGGTGCGCATCCGGACGCCGCGGTCGAGGAGCGGCTCGACCCGGCGCAGCCCCGCCTTCACGGTCTCCGGCCTGCGGCCGCTGCCGGGCTGGACGGTGAGCAGCTCGACCGAGCACTCCTCCATCACGCGGTCGAGCTGGGAGTTGATGACGGCGAGGCCCTCCAGGACGTTGATGGCGGCGGAGGGCGTGGAGGTCGCCGTGGTGATCGTCATGAACGGCTCGAATGCATCGGCCAACGACAGGGCGCGCTGCCGCCGCTGCTGGATCTCCCGCTCTATGGGGTGTATCAGCTGGTTGAGGGCGATGGACGGAGGCACGGGCCGCAGCAGCTGGGGGTCGTCCGGGTCGGGGCAGAGCAGGGCGAGGTCGATCAGGCAGGGCGCCGCGTCGACGATTTCGGAGCGGGCTATCCGGCCGGCGCGCAGGGCGGCCGCGTACAGGTGCTTTCCGGCTTCGCACAGCTCGTCATGAGTGTGCCCGGTTTCCGGATCATCCACCTCTGACCGCATTTGCACCCCCCTCAGGGTCCTGTATTTCAGGAACATGATGCCTGGACTGGCTGGTGGAAGTGTTCGGAGTGAGCCATCGTCATAGGCGCGGGGGAGGAGGTAAGGACAAAAAGAGGTGGAGATCGTCCATGACCAGGATGGTTCGTGCACTTAGCGCCATAGCTGTCGCCGCCGCGGCCACGCTGGGTGCCGTCGCAGCCAGCGGGGAGCCGACGTGGGAGAGCACCGCCGCAGGCAGTGTCGCCGCGGGCGAGCCCACGTGGGATGCCGGACCCGCGAGCCCGCGCGAACCCACTTGGGAGGTCGCACCCGAGCGTGTGAGCGATCCCACTTGGGAGATCGCCCCCGCCGGTGCCGCCGACGGGACCGGTGAGCCTACCTGGGAGACCGCTCCTGCGGGTGTCGCGGCATGAACGTCCCCGATGACCCCCGCTTCCGGCGCGAGATGGCGTCCGCCTACCGTTCCGGGTGGCACTTCATCGACCTCGTCACCGCTGTGCCGCAAGGTGGCGATTCGTTGATGGTCACTCTCTTCGGTGAGCCCATCGTCATCACGCGCGGAGACGATGAGGACATCCGCGCCTACCGGTGCCTGCGCCGGCCCCGGGGTGCCCCGCAGCCCGTCCGCTGCGCCATTCGCTACGGAATGATTTTCGTCAACCTCGACCAGCGCGACCACCAGCTCGTCGGGGCCGAGACCACCACCGCCACCCCCCGCAGCGCCTGAGCGATCCCCCCGTCGTTGTAGATCGCTCAGGTGCTTCCCCCACACAGCGGCGCCATCGTGGACCTGAAACACGATGGCGCCGCTGTGCTTTTCGCATGCGTACGGGCTTCCGTACGGGCTTCCGTACGGACTTCGTCGCCTGCGTACGGTCAGGCGCGGCCCATCGCCCGCGTGAGGGTGATCTCGATGACGACCCGGTCCGGGTTCGGCGCCGGCGTCCGCCCGTAGCGCTCCGCGTACCGCGCGACCGCGTCCGCGACGGCCTCCGGCTCCGTACGGATCACGGCGCGGCCCTCCAGCGTGGCCCAGCGGCCCTCGGCCACCTGGCAGACGGCGACGCGCGCGCCCTCCGGGCCGGCCGCGAGGACGTTGGCGACCTTCCGGCTGTGCTTGTTGGTGATCACCCGGGCGATGCCCTTCCCGCCGCCCTCGGGGTCGTACGTCACACCCACCGGCACCACGTGCGGGGAGCCGTCCTGGCGGGGCGTGGTCAGCGTGCACATATGGCGCTCGCGCCAGAAGCTGACATAGGAGTCGTCGGGGTCGCGCAGGTCGATGGCCATGGGCCGGAACCTACCGGTGGCTGCTGGCACCAGCCACATTGAGTGCAGTAGACTCAACTTTGTGGACGTTGGCCGAGGCAGGCCATAGACCCAGCGCCATAGCCAGGAGGAGAGGCAGTACGTGGACGCCGAGCTGACCAACAAGAGCCGGGAAGCGCTCAACGCCGCCACCAGCCGCGCCGTGTCCGACGGGCACGCCGATCTGACCCCCGCGCACCTGCTGCTGGCCCTGCTCTCCGGCCAGGACAACGAGAACCTGATCGACCTGCTCGCCGCCGTCGAGGCCGACCAGGCCGCCGTGCGCTCCGGCACCGAGCGGCTGCTCGCCGCCCTGCCCAGCGTCACCGGCTCCACGGTCGCGCCGCCGCAGCCCAACCGCGAGCTGCTCGCCGTCATCGCCGACGCCCAGGCCCGCGCCCGCGAGCTGGGCGACGCGTACCTGTCCACGGAGCACCTGCTCATCGGCATCGCCGCCAAGGGCGGCCAGGCCGGCGAACTGCTCACGCGGCAGGGCGCGAGCGCGAAGAAGCTGCTGGACGCCTTCACCAAGGCCCGCGGCAGCCGCCGCGTGACGACCCCCGACCCCGAGGGGCAGTACAAGGCCCTGGAGAAGTTCGGCACGGACTTCACGGCCGCCGCCCGCGAAGGCAAGCTCGACCCGGTGATCGGCCGCGACCAGGAGATCCGCCGCGTCGTGCAGGTGCTGTCCCGCCGCACCAAGAACAACCCCGTCCTCATCGGTGAGCCCGGCGTCGGCAAGACCGCCGTCGTCGAGGGGCTCGCCCAGCGGATCGTCAAGGGCGACGTCCCCGAGTCGCTGAAGAACAAGCGGCTCGTCGCCCTCGACCTCGGCGCGATGGTCGCCGGCGCCAAGTACCGCGGCGAGTTCGAGGAGCGCCTGAAGACCGTCCTGTCCGAGATCAAGGAGAGCGACGGCCAGATCATCACCTTCATCGACGAACTGCACACCGTCGTCGGCGCGGGCGCCGGCGGCGACTCCGCCATGGACGCGGGCAACATGCTGAAGCCCATGCTGGCCCGCGGCGAGCTGCGCATGGTCGGCGCCACGACCCTCGACGAGTACCGGGAGCGCATCGAGAAGGACCCCGCCCTGGAGCGCCGCTTCCAGCAGGTCCTGGTCGCCGAGCCGACCGTCGAGGACACCATCGCCATCCTGCGCGGCCTCAAGGGCCGGTACGAGGCGCACCACAAGGTCCAGATCGCGGACTCGGCGCTGGTCGCCGCCGCCACGCTCTCCGACCGGTACATCACGTCGCGCTTCCTCCCCGACAAGGCGATCGACCTCGTCGACGAGGCCGCGTCCCGCCTCCGTATGGAGATCGACTCGTCGCCCGTCGAGATCGACGAGCTGCAGCGCGCCGTCGACCGGCTCCGCATGGAGGAGCTGGCGCTGAAGAACGAGACGGACCCCGCCTCCGTGGAGCGCCTGGAGAAGCTGCGCCGTGACCTCGCGGACAAGGAGGAGGAGCTGCGCGGCCTCACCGCCCGCTGGGAGAAGGAGAAGCAGGGCCTCAACCGCGTCGGCGAGCTGAAGGAGCAGCTCGACGACCTGCGCGGCCAGGCCGAACGCGCCCAGCGCGACGGCGACTTCGACACGGCGTCCAAGCTGCTGTACGGGGAGATCCCGGCCGTCGAGCGCGAACTGGCCGCCGCGACGGAGGCCGAGCAGGAGGCCGCGAAGGACACCATGGTCAAGGAGGAGGTCGGCCCCGACGACATCGCGGACGTGGTCGGCTCCTGGACCGGCATCCCCGCCGGGCGCCTCCTGGAGGGCGAGACCCAGAAGCTGCTCCGCATGGAGGACGAGCTGGGCAGGCGCCTCATCGGCCAGAAGGAGGCCGTCCAGGCGGTGTCGGACGCCGTCCGCCGCACCCGCGCGGGCATCGCGGACCCCGACCGGCCCACCGGCTCGTTCCTCTTCCTCGGCCCGACGGGCGTCGGCAAGACCGAGCTGGCGAAGGCACTCGCGGACTTCCTCTTCGACGACGAGCGGGCCATGGTCCGCATCGACATGTCGGAGTACGGCGAGAAGCACAGCGTCGCCCGGCTCGTCGGCGCGCCCCCCGGCTACGTCGGCTACGAGGAGGGCGGCCAGCTCACGGAGGCGGTGCGCCGCCGCCCGTACAGCGTGATCCTGCTGGACGAGGTCGAGAAGGCCCACCCGGAGGTCTTCGACATCCTCCTCCAGGTCCTGGACGACGGCCGTCTGACGGACGGCCAGGGCCGGACGGTCGACTTCCGCAACACCATCCTGGTGCTGACGTCGAACCTCGGCAGCCAGTTCCTGGTCGAGCCGACGACGAGCGAGACGGAGAAGCGCGAGCAGGTCCTGGAGGTGGTCCGCACCTCCTTCAAGCCGGAGTTCCTGAACCGCCTCGACGACATCGTCGTCTTCTCGGCCCTCACGCGGGACGAGCTGGCGCGGATCGCCCGCCTCCAGATCGCCCGCCTGTCCGCCCGCCTCGCGGAGCGCCGGCTCACCCTGGACGTCACCCCGGCCGCCCTGGACTGGCTCGCCGACGAGGGCAACGACCCCGCGTACGGCGCCCGCCCGCTGCGCCGCCTCGTCCAGACGGCCATCGGCGACCGGCTCGCCAAGGAGATCCTGGCGGGCGAGGTCAAGGACGGCGACACGGTCCGCGTGGACCGCGGGGACGGGGGGCTGGTGGTGGGGCGGGCGGCGACCGCGAAGACGCTGTAGCCGCCTCGGGTGGTGTGAGGCCGCCGGCAGGGGCGCGCAGAACAGTGCCGCCGGCACGGCCGGCAGCCGTCGGCGGGGCTGCTCCTCCGCCATGGGCCGAGATCATGTCAGCCCGCAGCGGATCGCCGCCGGGCGGGCTTGCCAGCCCCCGCCCGCGATGGGAGAGGATGGCGGCATCCGTACGAAGGGAATTACCCGGTGACCATCGACCCGTCCTCGATTCCGAACTTCGGGGGCCAGCCCCAGCCCCAGCCACAGGCCGCAGGACCGGCGGGCCCCGTCGTCCCCGATCAGGACCTGGTGAAGCAGCTCCTCGAGCAGATGGAGCTCAAGTACGTCGTCGACGACGAGGGCGACCTCGCGGCGCCGTGGGAGGACTTCCGTACCTACTTCATGTTCCGCGGGGAGGCGGAGCAGCAGGTCTTCTCGGTCCGTACCTTCTACGACCGCCCGCACCCGGTCGAGGACCGGGCGAAGATCCTGGAGACCATCGACGACTGGAACCGCCGCACGCTGTGGCCCAAGGTCTACAGCCACCTCCACGAGGACGAGCAGGGCGGCGCCACGGTCCGGCTCATCGGTGAGGCGCAGATGCTCATCGGTACGGGTGTGAGCCTGGAGCACTTCGTGTCGTCGACCGTGAGCTGGGTCCGCGCGTCGATCGAGTTCGACAAGTGGATTGTGGAGCAGCTCGGCCTGGAGCCCGGCGAGTCCGGCGAGTCCGGCGACGGCGACGAGGCCTGAGCCCAGGGGTCCCAGGGGCTCCCAGGGGTCCGTACGACAGGACCGTGACGCGGCCGCGTCGTCAGAGCCGCGCGAGCCGGGCCGCCGCCTCGCGCAACACGGGCTCGGTCTTGCAGAAGGCGAACCGGATCATGGTCCGCCCCGCGTCGGCATGGTCGTAGAAGACCTGGTTCGGGATCGCGACCACACCGCAGCGCTCGGGCAGCGAGCGGCAGAACGTCACGCCGTCCTTCTCGCCCAGGGCGGCGATGTCCGTGGTGATGAAGTACGTGCCGCGCGGCAGGAACACGTCGAAGCCGGCGGCGCGCAGCCCCTCGGCGAGGATGTCGCGCTTGGCGCGCATGCCGGCGCGGAAGTCCTCGAAGTACTGCTCCGGGAACCGCAGCGCCTCCGCCATCGCGTACTGGAACGGTCCGGACGCGACGTACGTCAGGAACTGCTTGGTCGTGCGCACGGCGGTCGTCAGATCCGGCGGTCCGGTCAGCCAGCCGACCTTCCAGCCGGTGAACGAGAACGTCTTCCCGGCCGACGAGATCGTCACCGTACGCTCCCGCATCCCCGGGAACGTCGCGATCGGGATGTGCTCGGCGTCGTCGAAGACGAGGTGCTCGTACACCTCGTCCGTGACGACCAGCAGGTCCCGCTCGACGGCGAGGGCCGCGACGGCCGCCAGTTCGTCGCGGGTGAGGACGGTGCCGGTGGGGTTGTGGGGGGTGTTGAGGAGGATGAGCCGAGTGCGGTCGGTGACGGCGGCCCGCAGCTCGTCCAGGTCGAGCACGAAGCGGGCCTCGGCCGCGTCCGGGCGCAGCGTGACCGGAACGCGGGTGCCGCCCGCCATCGCGATGCACGCGGCGTACGAGTCGTAGTACGGCTCCAGGGCGATCACCTCGTCGCCCGGCTCGACGAGGGCCAGCAGGCTCGCGGCGATGGCCTCGGTCGCCCCGGCCGTGACCAGGACCTCCGTGTCGGAGTCGTACGACAGGCCGTACCGCTGCGACTGGTGGGCGGCGATCGCGGTGCGCAGCTCGGGGACGCCGGGGCCCGGCGGGTACTGGTTGCCGCGCCCGTCGCGCAGGGCACGCACGGCCGCCTCCCTGATCTCCTCGGGGCCGTCGGTGTCGGGGAAGCCCTGGCCCAGGTTGATGGATCCGGTGGCGGCGGCGAGGGCGGACATCTCCGCGAAGATCGTCGTTCCGAACCCGGCGAGGCGGCGGTTGAGCGGTGCTCGGTTCATGGCCGCCATCCTGAGCCGAACGCGCCGGCACCTCAAGCGCGCGTGCCCGTGCGTGTCCGGGACGAACCTCTGGCCTCCCTCAAGTCGGCTTTGGGCGGAGCGGGGCGGGGGGATGCCCTCGGCACACACTACGAGGGACGAGGCAGGGAGGCGTGGGACATGGACTGGGAGCTGGAAGAAGGCGCCAGAGTGGTGGACGAGGAGGGGAACGTCCTCGTGGAGGGCGGCGGAGGCCCGGACGAGGCCTGGGAGTTGCTGAGCGTGGTCGGCGTCGCGCTGCCGGTGCTGTTCGGCGTGGTGTTCCTCGCCATCGCGGGAACGATCATCTGGAAGCTCGCGACCGGCCGGGCGGGCAGTCCGGTGAGGCGAGGGCGGCGGCACGGGACGCCGGCGTCGTCCGGTGGCTGGTGGGCGGGCTCCCCGCACGGTGGCGGGGCGGGTGACGGCGGCCTCGGGACCGACTCGGGGTGCGGCTCGTCCCCGTCCTCGTGCTCGTCCTCGTCTTCGTGCTCGTCCCCATCTCCGTCTTCGTGCTCGTCGTCCTCCAGCTCGTGCGGGGGCGGCGGCGGTTCGTCGGACTGAACCTCTGGAGTTCCTCAATTCGGATTTGGCCGGAGGCGGCCGGGGGCATCCCCTCCTCACACACGACACGGGGGACGGTGAACCACCCATGGCATTCGTACTGATCTTCGGTGGTATCGCGCTGCTGCTCATCGCGCTGGCGGCAGCCAACGGGCGTTCCGGCGGGCGTCGTCGCCGTAGCTCCGCGTCCGGCGGCTCCTCGTCCGGCGGCGGAGGCTGGTGGGCCGGTGGCAGCGACGGCGGCGGCTGCGGGGGCTCCTCCGCCTCCTCCTGCGGCGGAGGAGGAGGCGGAGGGGGCGGCGGCTGCGGTGGTGGCGGCTCCTGAGAAGGCGGGCGGCATGGCCGGAGCGGTCGTGGTGATCAGCGCGCTGGTGCTCGTCGGGATGGGGCTGCTCGCCCTGACCGGCGGAGGGGGCCGGGGTTAGCGGACCGGACAGCGGGACGCGGAGACGGCTGACACGGGGCAGCCGGTCCGCTCCGGGGCAAGGGCGCCCGGCGGTGACGAACATCCGCCGGGCGCGCCTCCGTTGACCGTTCGTGCGCCCTTTTATGCGGAATTTAGTGAACAGTTGGATGGTTACTGCTCGCCAGGTACGTAAACCGCGCAAAGTTGGGTAAAGACGCTATGAACCTCGCGCGGTTCATGATTGCCTCGCTGTCCAGAACAACGAGCCCTTCTGACCTCGTGTGGACCCTGAGCCGGTACCCCAACGTCCCCCGAACATGTCCGGGACGACGCCCCGGTCCACCCGTCATCACCGTGCATGCGGGAGCTGACTCATGCTCACGACCCTCCAGACCGCGTACAGCGACACGCGCGCAGCCGACCTGGCCTGGGCGCTGGGGCGGGAAGCCCTGCCCGCGCTCGCCGTCCTCGACCTCCAACTGTCCGGAGCCAGCCTGCAACTGAGACTGCTCGGCGCGTCCCACCAGGTCCTGCTGGAGGAGGAGCACGGCAGTTGCTCCGAGACCGTCGCCTGCATACCCGGCAGCAGTACACCCCTGCCGCTGGGCGTGGCGAAACGGATCGGCGGATGGGAGTACGAATTCGCGGCGCGCGTCGAGACGCTCTCCCGCGGCTCCTTCGCGGGCCGCGCCCAGGAGTTGCTCGCGCTCGTCGCCGACCATCCCAACGGCCTCGCCGGTACGTTCCCGGGCTCGCCGCACGCCTTCACGGCCATGCTCGCGCAGCGCCACGAAGGCAGGGTGCGGTGGCGGACCTGGCACGCGTACCCGCAGGAAGGGCAGCTCGTCGTCACCCGGACGAGCGTCGGCTTCTGCCCCCCGCCCCGGCGCGGCGCACCCGTGAGGACGGCCATGCCGGCAACGCGCGGGTAGCACTCGTGTGGGTGACAAATGGCGAGCAGAGCGTGACGTAGCGTAAACACATGATCGAAGCGCCCACCTCCGACGC
This sequence comes from Streptomyces sp. TRM64462, assembly GCF_013362995.1. GTDB lineage: Bacteria > Actinomycetota > Actinomycetes > Streptomycetales > Streptomycetaceae > Streptomyces. The sequence continues at coordinate 13,077 of NZ_JABWDV010000466.1, forward strand.
CTCCGCGTCCGCGGCGCCGCCCTCGCGGGAGGACGCGGCGCCCGGACCCGCGGGGCCACGGGCGGGGCGCTTCCTGGTGCTGGCGGCCGTCTTCGTCTGCGCCGCCTGCGGGCTCGTGTACGAGCTGGAGCTCGTCGCCCTCGCCTCGTACCTGATCGGCGACTCCGTCACCCAGGCGTCCGTCGTGCTCTCCGTGATGGTCTTTGCGATGGGCCTCGGCTCCCTCCTCGCCAAGCGGCTGCGCTGCAGGGCCGCCGTCGGCTTCGGGCTGCTGGAGGCGCTGCTCGCCCTGCTCGGCGGCTGCTCGGCGCTCGCGATGTACGCGACGTTCGCCTGGCTCGGCGGCTCGCGGTACGCGCTGGTGGGGTTCTCGCTGGCCATCGGCGTGCTGATCGGCGCCGAGATACCGCTCCTGATGACGCTGATCCAGCGCGTGTCGCGGCGCGCCGAGCAGGACGCGGGCGGCACGGTCGCGGACCTGTTCGCCGCCGACTACGTGGGTGCCCTGGTCGGCGGGCTCGCCTTCCCGTTCCTGCTGCTGCCCTGGCTGGGCCAGCTCACCAGCGCGCTGGTCACGGGCGGGGTGAACGCGGTGGTGGGCGGCGCGCTGGTGCTGCTGCTGTTCGGCCGCGACCTGCGGGCGCGTGAGCGGTTGCTGCTGCTCGTCGCCAACGCGGTGGTGCTGGGGCTGCTGGCCACGGGGACGGTGCTCGTCGACGACTTCGAGCGGGCCGCGCGCCGCGCCGTGTACGGGGACGAGGTACGGGTCGCCGTCCAGACGCCCGTGCAGGAGATCGTGCTGACGGGCCGCCCGGGCGAGCCGCCGGACCTGTTCCTGGACGGGCGGCTGCGGATCAGCGGCCGCGACGAGCACCGGTACCACCAGGCCCTGGTGCACCCCGCGATGCGCGGGCACCACGCGCGCGTGCTCATCCTCGGCGGCGGCGACGGCCTCGCCGCCCGCGAGGTGCTGCGGTACGCGGCGGTGGAGACCGTGACCGTCGTCGAGGTCGACCCCGGGGTCGTACGGCTCGCCCGCGCCGACCCGGCCCTCGCGAAGCTCAACGGCTACGCGTACGGCGACCCGCGTGTCCGGGTCGTCCACGCCGACGCGTTCGACTGGCTGCGCACCGCGCCGCGCACCCGCCCGTACGACGTGATCGTGTCCGACCTGCCGCACCCCGGCATCACGGCCAGCACCAAGCTGTACTCGGAGGAGTTCTACGGGCTGGCCGCGCGGGTCCTCGCCGACGGCGGGCGGCTCGCCGTCCACGCCGGGCCGATGCGCGCCCGGCCGCACACGTACTGGACGGTGGAGGCCACGCTGCGGGCGGCGGGCTTCGCGACCACGCCGTACGGGGTCACGGCGCGGCCGACCGGGTTCGCGGGCGGGCCCGACCGTTCGGCGGGCGGGGGCGCGCGGGCGCCGCACGACTGGGGGCTGTTCCTGGCGGCGGCGGCGCTTCCCGGGGGCGGGGCGGGGGCCGAGGGCGGGGCAGGGTGCGGAGGCGGGTCGGGAGGCGGGTCCGGAGGCGCGGCTCCATCCGCCTCCAGGTCCGGGCCCAGGTCCGGGACCGGTTCCGCGTCCGGGGGCGCGGGCGGGGACGGGAACGGCGGTGGGGGCGGGGGCCTCGCGGCGCCGGTGCTCGGCCTGGCCGCCGACGCGCCGAGCCGGGGCGTGCCCACGGCGGCGGCTCTCCAGGCGGGCGCGCGGCGCGCCGAACGGGCCCGCGTCCCCCACCTGCCGCCCTCGACGCTGGTCCACCCCCGCTACGGCGGGTAGAGAGCGTGTCGGCGGATCGCCCTTGCGCGGATCAGGGACGGGACGGCCGGGCGTGGGTAGGCTCGGCTCCCATGGAGCATGAGGTGTTCGTTCCGGTCGCCGTGCAGACCCTCCGTGACCTGCTCGCCGACCCCGTCCGTATCGCCCGCTGCGTACCGGGCCTCACGCAGGACGCGGACGCTTCGGCCGGCGCCCTGACGGGCCGGCTCAAGGTGCGTGTCGGCGGGCACACCATCACGTACCGCGGCGCGCTGCGCGTCGTCGCCCGGGAGGACGGGGCGTACAGCCTGGAGGGCGAGGGCAGCGAGGCGCGAGGCTCGGGCGGCGCCCGCCTGGACCTCACCCTGCGGCTCGCCCCGGCCGAGGGCGGCACGACCCTGGCGTTCAGCGGCAGCGCCGACGCCGACGGCCGGCTGGCCGAGGTGCCGGACGACGCGGCGGCAGCGGCGGCGCACCGCCTGCTGGACCGTTTCTGCGAATCCCTCGCGGAGACGGCGAGCGAGGCCGCGGAGGCGGCCGAGGCGGCCGAGGCAGCCCGGTCCGCCGAGGGCGCCGAGGGCGCCGCCGGCGGGAAGGACCTCGCCGAGGACGACGTCGGCATCGCCGACGCCGACGCCGACGCCGACGCCGACGCCGACGCCGACGCCGACGCCGACGCCGACGTCGATGCCGACGTCGACGACGACGGTGTGGACGACGGCGCGTACGACGGCGACAGCGACGACGAGGAGGCGGCCGGCGGCGACGCGGACGCCGACGAGCCGCGGCCGGCCGTGTTCGACGCGCCCGTGCCACAGTCGTCCCTGGACCCGTTCGCCGTCGACGACTTCCCGCCCGCCGAGGCCCCGCCGGGCGAGCCGCCCGCCGAGGCGGCCCACGCGCGGCGCACCATGATCGGGCGCAGCGCCGAGGAGGTCGATCACGCCCCGCCGCGCGGCCGGTACGCGCCCGTGCCGGGTCCGGCCACGGTCGGCGGGCCCAGCGCGCTCCGCTGGATCGCCCCCGCCGCCGCACTCGCGCTCGCCTCGGCGGTCGTCGTGGGGCGCGCCCTGCGGCGCCGCAGGTAGGCACGCGTAAGGTCGGGCGCTGTGAGCATGCGCGAAGAGGAGATCCGGCTGGCCGCCGGAGACGTCGAGTTGACCGTCGCACCCGCGAACGGGTGCCGTATCAGCAGCCTCCGCGTGGGCGGCACCGAGCTGCTGCGCCAGGGCGAACGGTACGGCTGCTTCCCGATGGTGCCGTGGTGCGGCCGCACCGCCCACGGCACGTTCCTGAACGGCGCCGTCCGCCACCAGCTCCCGCTGAACGCCCCGCCCCACGCCATCCACGGCACCGGCCGCGACACCGCTTGGCGCACCGCCCGTGCCGACAAGACCGAGGCGGTCTTCACGTACGACCTGGCCGACCCGTGGCCGTACCCCGGCCTCGTCACCCAGATGTTCGAGCTGACCGAGTCCTCGCTCACCCTCCGGCTGGGTGTCGAGACGTACGGGGACTCCTTCCCCGCGCAGGCCGGCTGGCACCCGTGGTTCAACCGGAACCTCGGCGGCGACCCTGCCGCAGGCGACGTCAGGATCGACTTCACGCCCGACTGGCAGGAGGAGCGCGGCGACGACCACCTCCCCACCGGCCGCCGCATCGACCCGCGGCCGGGCCCCTGGGACGACTGCTTCGGCATGCCCGACGGCGTCGACGTCACCCTGACCTGGCCCGGGCGGCTGGAGCTGAAGGTCGCCAGCAAGACCCCCTGGGTCGTGGTCTACGACGAACAGGACGCCGCCGTCTGCGTCGAGCCGCAGTCGGGTCCGCCGAACGGGCTCAACACCGACCCGCGGCTGGTCACCCCCATCGAGCCGCTGGAGATGGCGGCCACGTTCTCCTGGCGCAGGCTCTGACCCGGACACGACCTAAGCTCGTAGGCATGACTGACGTACGAGCCGATCTGCTCCAGCAGATCAAGGACAAGGCCGTGGTGCACGGCAAGGTGACCCTCTCCTCGGGTCTGGAGGCCGACTACTACGTCGACCTGCGCCGGATCACGCTGGACGGCGCCGCCGCGCCGCTCGTCGGTCAGGTCATGCTCGATCTGACCGCCGACCTCGACTTCGACGCGGTGGGCGGGCTGACGCTGGGCGCCGACCCGGTCGCCACGTCGATGCTGCACGCCGCCGCCGCGCGCGGCCGCGCCCTGGACGCCTTCGTGGTCCGCAAGGCCGCGAAGGCCCACGGCATGCAGCGCCGTGTCGAGGGCCCCGACATCAAGGGCCGCCGCGTCCTGGTCGTCGAGGACACCTCCACCACCGGCGGCTCACCGCTGACCGCCGTCGAGGCGGTCCGTGAGGCGGGCGCCGAGGTCGTCGCCGTCGCCACGATCGTCGACCGGGCGACCGGTGCCGCCGAGAAGATCAGCGACACCGCCGGGGTGCCCTACCGGTACGCGTACGCGCTGGACGAGCTGGGCCTCAGCTGACCCCAGGTCAGCCCCTCGCCGCGGCTGACCTGGGTGTTCTTCGACGGGTGCGTCGTTTCACGTGAAACGACGCACCCGTCGGTTATGCCCCGTGCAGGGCGCGTGTATGCCGGGGGTGTCCAGGGGGTGGAGACCACGGGCCCGTCTGGAAAGATAGGGGCGACGATGACGTCGCCCCCAGGTCAGGGATCAGCAACGCAACGCAACCGCAGATCACAAGGAGCGGACCCATGCCCATCGCAACCCCCGAGGTCTACAACGAGATGCTCGACCGGGCGAAGGCAGGCAAGTTCGCCTACCCGGCCATCAACGTGACGTCGTCGCAGACCCTGCACGCGGCGCTGCGCGGTTTCGCGGAGGCCGAGAGCGACGGCATCATCCAGATCTCGACCGGCGGCGCTGAGTTCCTGGGCGGCCAGTACAGCAAGGACATGGTGACCGGTGCGGTCGCCCTCGCCGAGTTCGCGCACATCGTCGCCGCCAAGTACGACATCACCGTCGCGCTCCACACCGACCACTGCCCCAAGGACAAGCTGGACGGCTACGTACGCCCGCTGCTCGCGGTCTCCGCCGAGCGCGTCGCCAAGGGTGAGAACCCGCTGTTCCAGTCCCACATGTGGGACGGCTCCGCCGAGACCCTCGCCGACAACCTGGCCATCGGCCAGGAGCTGCTCGTGCAGGCCGCCGCCGCCAAGATCATCCTTGAGGTCGAGATCACCCCGACCGGCGGCGAGGAGGACGGCGTCAGCCACGAGATCAACGACGAGCTGTACACCACCGTCGACGACGCCGTCCGCACCGCCGAGGCCCTCGGCCTGGGCGAGAAGGGCCGCTACCTGCTGGCCGCCTCCTTCGGCAACGTCCACGGCGTCTACAAGCCGGGCAACGTCGTGCTCCGCCCCGAGCTGCTGAAGGACCTCCAGGAGGGTGTGGCGGAGCGCTTCGGCAAGGCCGCCCCGTTCGACTTCGTCTTCCACGGCGGCTCGGGCTCCACCCAGGAGGAGATCGCCACCGCCCTGGAGAACGGTGTCGTCAAGATGAACCTCGACACCGACACGCAGTACGCCTTCACCCGTCCGGTCGCGGACCACATGTTCAAGAACTACGACGGCGTCCTGAAGGTCGACGGCGAGGTCGGCTCGAAGAAGACGTACGACCCGCGCACCTGGGGCAAGCTTGCCGAGGCGGGCATGGCCACGCGCGTCGTCGAGGCGTGCCAGGCGCTGCGCTCGGCCGGTACGAAGCTGAAGTGACACGAAGCTGAAGTAAGCGTCACCACGACACACAGGCCGGGCCCGGTACCGCACAGCGCGGTGCCGGGCCCGCGCCATGAGGAGGGGAACGATGACGTACGACTTCGACACACCGGTGGACATCCGGGGCACAGGGTCGTTCCAGTGGGACGTACTCCCCGCCGAGTACGGGGTCCCCGGGCTGCTGCCGTTCACCATCGCCGACATGGACTTCCGGTCGCCGCCCGAGGTCCTGGAGGCCCTCCAGCGGCGGGTGGCCCACGGCGTGTTCGGCTACACCGACTGGCGGTCCACCGGGTTCCCGGAGGCCGTACGGGACTGGTACGGGCTCCGCTACGGCCTGGACATCGACCCGGAGGCCCTGGTGCACGGGCCGTCCGTCGTGAACGAGCTGGCGCAGCTCCTGCGGATGTGGACGGAGCCCGGCGACGGCGTCGTCGTGCACACCCCGACGTACGTCGGCTTCATCAAGGCGCTGACCGGGCTCGGGCGGTCCCTGCGGGGCGTGCCCGTCGGTGACGAGGAGGCCCTGGAGCGGGAGCTGGCCCGTCCCGACGCGCGCGTGCTGCTGCTCTGCTCGCCGCACAACCCGACGGGCCGGGTGTGGACGGAGGACGAGCTGAAGGGCTTCGTCCGGCTGGCCGAGGCGCATGGCGTCGCCGTGATCAGCGACGAGATCCACTCCGACCTCACCCATGACGGGCACCGCCACATACCCTGGCCGGCCGTCGCCCCCGCCGGGAGCCGCTGGGCGCTGATCACCTCGGCGGGGAAGTCGTTCAACCTTCCCGGCCTGACCGGCGCGTACGGGCTGATCGGCGAGCCGGAGCAGCGTGCGGAGTTCGTACGGCGCATGGAGAACGCCGAGGGGCTGCCGGCGGCGTCGGTGCTGTCGCTGACCGCGCACATCGCCGCGTACCGGCACGGCGCCGCCTGGCTGGACGAGCTGCGGGCGTACCTCGCGGGCAACCTGCGGCTGCTCGCCGACGGGCTCGACGCGGCGTTCCCGGGCGCCGCCCTGTACGCGCCGCCGCAGGCCGGGTACCTCGCGTGGATCGACCTGCGGCCGCTGGGCGTGGACGACGAGACGCTGAACGCGGAGCTGGTCGCCCGCGAGAAGGTCGCCGTGAAGCCGGGCGGCGAGTACGGCACGAAGGGCTTCGTACGGGTCAACCTGGGGTGCCCGCGCACCAAGGCGGAACGGGGCGTGGACGCGCTGGTCCGCACCCTGGCCCGGCTGTCGGCGTGACCGTGCCGGCGTAGCAGACTGGGGGCATGAGCATCCACAAGAACCTGCTGGGCGGCCCGCCCCCCACCCACCTGCCCGACGACCCCGAGCCCCGCGAGCTGCTCGCGGGCGGCACCGCGCCCGAGGAGGTCGCGGCGAAGTACCCGACCTCCTCGCTGGCGTGGGCGCAGCTCGCGGACGTGGCGTTCGACGCCGGGCGCGTCGTCGAGTCGTACGCGTACGCCCGCACCGGCTACCACCGGGGCCTGGACGCCCTGCGGCGCGCCGGCTGGAAGGGCCACGGCCCGGTGCCGTGGGAGCACGAGCCGAACCGCGGCTTCCTGCGGGCGCTGCACGCCCTGGCGCGGGCGGCGCGGGAGATCGGTGAGCAGGAGGAGTACGAACGCTGCACGACGTTCCTCCGCGACTCGTCGCCACTGGCGGCGGACACACTGGGCTGACGGCGGCCGGTGGGGTTCCCCAACCCGCCCCTTCCCGAACTGGGGGCTCCGCCCCCAGACCCCCGCATCGCGCCTGTGGGGGTACCCCCTGCTCGGAGAGCTTGGGGGAGCTTGAGGAGCGGGGGTTCGGGGGCGGAGCCCCCGATTCGGGAAGGGGCGGGGTGGGGGAAAGACCGACCGGTACGATCGAACGGACCAGCGAATTGACGTGCCGGACCTCCCCCCCCCACCCGGCCGCGAACACGGGGAGAGGTCTGTCTTGGGTAAGCGTGCTGCCACGCCGCGAGGGCGGCGTCGTCGCCAGCGGCGGCGTTCCCGGCCGCTGGGGCGCATAGTGCTCGGCGCCCTCGCGCTCGGAGCCGTCTCCCTGGGCACCGGCGCCGCGCTGGCCCATCTCCAGGGCGGCGGGGGTGTGACGACAGCGGTCGGCCCGGCGGATCTGGCGCCCTCGTCGCCGCGCCCCGATGAGAGGCGGGCGGCGTCGCCCGGGGCGTCCCCGGGCAGCGGTGCGCGGACCTCGCCGTCCCCGGCCCGGTCCGCGTCCTCGTCCTCGTCGCCCTCCGCGTCCGGGTCTCCCTCGCCGTCCGTCACCGCAGGCGGCAGTTCCAGCCCCGCCGTGCCCGCGTCCGTGCCCGCGTCCGGGCCCGGGACGTTCACGAGCGCGCGGACCGCCGGGGCCGCCGTCGGCAGCGGGCCGCTGCGGCGCTACCGCGTCCAGGTCGAGGACGGCATCGGGATCTCCGCCGCCGACGCCGCCCGCGAGATCGAGGCGATCCTCGCCCACCCGCGGGGCTGGGCCGCGCACGGCCGCGGGTCCTTCCAGCTCGTCACCGAGAACGCCGACTTCGTCATCCGCATCGCCACACCGAAGACCGCCGACAAGCTCTGCCTCGCCCAGGGGCTCAACACGCGCGGCGAGTACAACTGCGAGACCACCGAAGGCGTCGTCGTCAACCTCAAGCGGTGGCTGACGGGCTCCCCGACGTTCTCCGGAACCCCTGCCGAGTACCGGCACCTGATCATCAACCACGAGATCGGCCACGAGATCGGCATCCGCACGCACATGGCCTGTCCGGGCCCCGGAAAGCCCGCGCCGGTGATGATGCAGCAGATCAAGGGCCTGCACGGCTGCGTGTCCAACGCCTGGCCGTACGACGAGGACGGCCGTTACATCACCGGTCCGATCGTGCCATGATGCGACCGGGACCATGTGCCGGTGAGCCGGGTCCCGAGGGGACCGGGGCTCCACCACCCGAACGGAAGGAGCGGACCGCTACCCGGTAGCACGCATTGACGGAGACAGCGATGTCTACTTCGCCCACGCCTACTTCCCCCGATGCCTCGGCGGACGGTTCGGAAGACGCCCCGAACCTCGATTTCGCGGGCACCACACCCTACGAGGACTACGTCCAGGCGGACGTCCTCACCCACCTCCAGCACCTCCGCTCCGACGACCCGGGCGAGATGGTCTTCCTGGTCACCACCCAGGTCATGGAGCTGTGGTTCACCGTGATCGTCCACGAGTGGGAGACCGCGGGCCGCGCCCTGCGCGAGGACCGCCTCCAGGACGCGATGGACGCCCTCCAGCGCTCGGTGCAGCAGCTGGAAGCCCTCAACGCCTCGTGGAAGCCGCTCGCCCGCCTCACGCCCGCCCAGTTCAACGCGTACCGCGGCGCCCTCGGCGAGGGCTCCGGCTTCCAGTCCGCCATGTACCGGCGGATGGAGTTCCTGCTGGGCGAGAAGTCCGCGTCGATGCTGGTCCCGCACCGCGGTGCGCCCCGCGTCCACGCCGAGCTGGAGAAGGCCCTGCACGAGCCGAGCCTGTACGACGAGGTGCTGCGCCTCCTCGCCCGGCGAGGGCTGCCCGTGCCGGCCGAGGTCCTGGACCGCGACCTGTCGCAGCGGTACGAGCCGGCGCCGGCCGTCGAGGAGATCTGGGCGGCCGTGTACGCCGCGCCCGTCGAGCACGGCGAGCTGATGCGGCTCGGTGAGCTGCTCACCGACATCGGCGAGATGGTGTGGCGCTGGCGCAACGACCACCTGGTGGCCACCCGCCGCGCCATGGGCTCCAAGACCGGTACGGGCGGCTCCGCCGGGGTCGCCTGGCTGGAGAAGCGGGCCCGCAAGAACGTGTTCCCCGAGCTGTGGACGGCGCGCAGCCATGTCTGACGCCCCGCACGCGAAGTCCGACGCCATGGGCGCGACGTCTGTCGCCCTGCACGCGAAGACCGACGCCCTGCACACCAAGGCCGCGGCCCTCGATGCCGCCGACCCGCTCGCCAAGCGCCGCGAGCTGTTCGCACTCGACGACGGCGCGGTCTATCTGGACGGCAACTCGCTCGGGGCGCTGCCCCGCCACGTACCCGCCAGGATGGCCGACGTCATCGGCCGCGAGTGGGGCGAGCTGCGCATCCGCTCCTGGGACGAGAGCGGCTGGTGGACCGCGCCCGAGCGGATCGGCGACCGCATCGCCCCGCTCGTCGGGGCGGCGCCGGGACAGGTCGTCGTCGGTGACTCGACGAGCGTGAACGTCTTCAAGGCCCTGGTGGCCGCCGTACGGCTCGTCGGCGACGACAGCCGGGACGAGATCGTGGTCGACGCGACGACGTTCCCGACGGACGGGTACATCGCGGAGTCGGCCGCCCGGATGACGGGCCGCCGGATCGTGCCCGTCGCGCCCGGCGACGTGGCCGCTGCCGTCGGGCCGCGCACGGCCGCCGCGCTCGTCAACCACGTCGACTACCGCACCGGCCGCCTCCACGACCTACCCGGCATCACCGCCGCCGTGCGGGACGCGGGCGCCCTCGCGGTGTGGGACCTGTGCCACAGCGCGGGCGCCCTGCCCGTGGGCCTCGACGCGCACGGCGTGGACCTGGCGGTCGGCTGCACGTACAAGTACCTCAACGGCGGGCCCGGTTCGCCCGCGTACCTGTACGTCGCGGAGCGCCACCAGGCGGGCTTCGACTCGCCGCTGCCCGGCTGGAACTCGCACGCCGACCCCTTCGCGATGACCCCCGGGTACGCGGCGGCGGACGGCGCGCGGCGCGGCCGCGTCGGCACGCCGGACATCCTGTCGATGCGGGCGCTGGAGGCGGCCCTGGAGGTCTGGGACGGCGTCGCGATGGAGGACGTACGGGCCAAGAGCCTCGCCCTGACGGACTTCTTCCTGGAGTGCGTCGAGGCGTACGTCCCCGAGGGCGTCGTCACCTCCCTCACGCCGGCCGCGCACGCGGAGCGCGGCAGCCAGGTCGCGCTGGCCTGCGCCGACGCGCCGGCCGTGATGGAGGAGCTGATCGCGCGGGGTGTCGTGGGCGATCTGCGCCGCCCTGACGTGCTGCGTTTCGGGTTCACCCCGCTGTACGTCGGCTTCGCCGACACCGAGCGGGCGGCGCGCGTACTCGCCGAGGTGTGCGCGCAGGTGCGACCGGGGCGCTGACGCCGTTACGGGACCGGACCGGCGGGGCCCTGGGGCCAGTCGGCTCCGGTCGGCCCGCGGGGGCCTGTCGGGGCGTCAGTCCTGATACGGTCCCCGCAGGTCAGGCCAATTCGGCCCCGTCACCGAAAGGTTGAGCAACCATGCCCGACCCCGCCGACTCAGCCGCGCGCGACGCCGCCGAGGAAGCATCGGCCCTGTCGCACCCGGCCGTCGACCCCGGCTCCACGGCCGCGTACGGCCGGCACCCCGACCAGGTCGTCGACTTCTACGCGCCCCGGACGTCCCCGGACCGTGACGACCGGGTGCCGCTGGTCGTCGTGCTGCACGGCGGGGCCTGGCGGGCGCCGTACGACCGGCGGCACGTGTCGCCGTTCGCGGACTTCCTGGCGCGGCGCGGCTTCGCCGTCGCCAGCGTCGAGTACCGGCGCGGCACCGACATCCCCGCACCCCGGGGTGCCGGTGCCGGTACGGGGCCGGTGGCCGGGCGGTGGCCGGAGACGTTCGACGACGTGGCCGCCGCGCTGGACGCCCTGCCCGCGCTGGCCGCCGCGCACCTGCCGCGGGCCGATGTGCGCCGTACCGTCCTGACCGGGCACTCGGCCGGCGGGCACCTCGCCCTGTGGGCCGCCGCCCGGCACGTCCTGCCCGCCGGGTCGCCGTGGCGGCTGCCGGGGCCGCCGGACCTGCGCGGGGTCGTGGCGCTCGCCCCGATCGCCCACTTCGACCGGGCGGTGGAGCTCGGCGTGTGCGGCGGGGCGGTGACGCAACTCCTGGGTGGTGAGGCCGACTTCAAGGTGCGGGCGGCCGCCGCCGACCCGGCGGTGCTGCTGCCGACCGGCATCGCCACGGCCGTCGTCCAGGGCCGCGAGGACACCGTCGTACCGCCGCCGGTCGCCGAGGCGTACGTGGACGCGGCCGCGAAGGCGGGCGAGATGGTCGGACTGACGCTCCTGGACGACGTGGGCCACTTCCCGCTGATCGACCCGGCGGCGGACGCGTGCGCGGTGGTGGCCGAGGAGATCGCCCAACTCGCCTGGTGACGAGGCGGTGGCCCGCCGGCGGGCCCAGGGGCGGCCGCAAGAGGTGATCGACTTCCTGCTGAAGCCCTGCGTACACCGTGTAGTACTCAGGAGGGATGTGACAGAACCCTCTGTGAGGTGACGCCGTGCACGCGGGGGCGCCCGTACCGTTGCAAGCGTGACAGAGACGACGCAGCGCATCGACCCGGGCGGGCGCAGCCCCGAGTTCCACCACGCCGTGGGGATACTGCGGGGCCTGCGCGAGGACCTCTTCCATGACGCCATGGAGTACCGGCCGCTGCCGCCCATGGCCACGGACGGTCCCGTGACGCGGCGGCTGCCGGGCCGGATACGGCGGTACGCGGCGTGGCTGCCGCACGCGGTCGTCGCGGGGGCGGCCCTGCTGCTGCTCCTGGGGGTGTACGAGACGGGGCGGGTGCTCCTCGTCGCCGGGCTCGTCCCCGCGGGCGCCATGCTGCTCACGCTGGTCAGGCCGGTCGCCGCGTTCTGGGCGTCCCTGCTGGCGGCGCCCGTGTTCGGCTTCTTCACGGGGGAGTGGGACGGCTGGCCGTGGTCGCCGCCCGCGTTCCTCGCGCACCTCGTCGTGCTGACCGTCGTCGCCGCGCGGACCCGGCCGCGCACGGCTGCGTGGATGTGGGTGATCACGGGCGCGTACGGCATGGCCGCCGAGGTGGTCCTCGGCAGCGGGTACGGCAACACGCCCGAGATGCTGTTCACCTCGGCGCTCGCGCTGCTCGGCGTCACCGTGCTGCAGGTGCGCCGCCAGGCGCGGGAGGAGGTCACCGCGCAGCAGACCGTCACGGCACAGGAGCGGTCGATGCGGACGCTGCTGGAGGAGCGCACCACCATCGCGCGGGAGCTGCACGACGTGGTGGCCCACCACATGTCGGTGGTCGCCATCCAGGCGGAGGCCGCGCCGTACCGGGTGGAGAACGCGCCACCCGAGCTGGAGCAGGCCTTCGCGACGATACGGGAGAACGCGGTGGCCGCGCTGACCGAGCTGCGGCGCGTGCTGGGCGTCGTACGGGCGGAGGACTACGAGGCGCCGGACGCCCCGCAGCCGACGCTCGGGGACCTGGACGGCCTGCTGGCGAACGTCCGGGAGGCGGGCCTGGGCGTGGAGAAGACGGTGACGGGCGCGGTGCGGGAGCTGCCGCAGGGCGTGGAGCTGTCCGCGTACAGGATCGTCCAGGAGGCGCTGAGCAACGTGCTGCGGCACGCGCCGGGCGCGGGGGCGCGCGTGGAGCTGTCGTACGTCCTGGGCGGGCTCGGTCTGCGGGTGGTGAACGGGCCGCCGCGCGGCCTCCTCAAGCCCTCGCCCGGCGCGGGGCACGGCATCACGGGCATGCGGGAGCGGGTGGCGATGCTGAACGGCGAGCTGACGGCGGAGGCGACGGACGACGGGGGCTACGAGGTCGCCGCGTTCATACCGGTGGCGAAGGAAGAGGCACCGTGACGATCAGGGTCCTGGTGGTGGACGACCAGATGATGGTCCGGGAGGGCTTCTCGGTCCTGCTGAACGCGATGCCGGACATGGAGGTGATCGGTGAGGCGGTGAACGGCCGGGAGGCGGTCCGGCAGGTCGCGGCGCTGCGCCCGGACGTGGTGCTCATGGACATCCGGATGCCGGAGATGAACGGTATCGACGCGACCCGGGAGATCGTCGCGGCGGACGGCGACGCGAAGGTGCTGGTGCTGACGACCTTCGACCTGGACGAGTACGTGTACCAGGCGCTGCGCGCGGGTGCGTCCGGGTTCCTGCTGAAGGACGCGTCGGCGCGGCAGCTCGCGGACGGGGTGCGGGTCGTGGCGGCCGGCGAGGCGCTGCTGGCGCCGACGGTGACGCGGCGGCTGATCACCGAGTTCGCGAAGCGCGCGGAGTCGCCGCGCCCCGCGGCCCTGTCGCAGGTCGGCGACCTGACGGAACGCGAGACGGAGGTGCTGGTGCTGATCGCCCAGGGCCTGTCGAACGCGGAGATCGCCGCGCACCTGGTGGTGGCCGAGTCGACGATCAAGACCCATGTGAGCCGCATCCTCGTGAAACTGGGCCTGCGCGACCGCACCCAGGCGGCCGTGTTCGCGTACGAGGCGCGACTGGTGACCCCGGGCTGACCGGTGGGGTAGCGTCCGCGCATGGTGGAGTTCGATCCGTGGTCGCCGGAGTTCGTGGCCGATCCGTACCCCGCGTACGCGGAGCTGAGGGACCGGGGCCGGGTGCACTGGTTCGAGGCGAGCGGACAGTTCCTGGTGCCGCGCTACGCCGACGTGGCCGCGCTGCTGCGGGACCGGCGGCTGGGGCGGACGTATCTGCACCGGTTCACGCACGAGGAGTTCGGGCGCACCCCGCCACCGCCCGAGCACGAGCCGTTCCATGTGCTGAACGGGAACGGGCTGCTGGACCTGGAGGCACCGGACCACACGCGGATCCGGCGCCTGGTGTCGAAGGCGTTCACGCCCCGTACCGTCGAGCGGCTGAAGCCCGTCGTGGAGCGGCTGGCGGCCGAGCTGGTGGACGGGCTCGTCGCGGACGGGGGCGGCGATCTGCTCGCGCGGGTCGCGGAGCCGCTGCCCGTCGCGGTCATCGCGGAGATGCTGGGCGTTCCGCCGGCCGACCGGCATCTGCTGCGGCCCTGGTCCGCCGCCATCTGCGGGATGTTCGAGCTGAACCCGGACGACGAGACCGCGCGGCGGGCCGTCACCGCGTCCGTGGAGTTCTCCGCGTATCTGAAGGAGCTGATCGCGGCGCGGCGCGCGGAGCCCGGGGACGATCTCATCTCCGCGCTCATCGCCGCCCATGACGAGGACGAGAGGCTCAGCGAGCAGGAGATGGTCTCCACCTGTGTGCTGCTGCTGAACGCCGGGCACGAGGCGACCGTCAACACGACGGTCAACGGCTGGTGGACCCTCTTCCGGCACCCGGAGCAGCTCGCCGCGCTACGGCGCGGGGACGTGGCGCTGTCCACAGCCGTGGAGGAGCTGCTGCGGTTCGACACGCCGCTCCAGATGTTCGAGCGCTGGGTGCTGGACGACATCGAGATCGGGGACGTGACCGTGCCCAGGGGGTCGGAGGTGGCCCTGCTGTTCGGGTCCGCCCACCGGGACCCGGAGCGGTTCCCCGACGCCGAACGGCTGGACCTCGGCCGCGCCGACAACCCGCACATCGCGTTCGGCGCCGGAATCCACTACTGCCTGGGCGCGCCGCTGGCCCGCCTGGAGCTCACCGCGTCGTTCGGTGAGCTCCTGCGGCGGGCTCCGGGGATGCGCCCGGCCGCCGAGCCGGAGTGGCAGCCGGGCTATGTGATCCGGGGACTGAAGGAGCTGCTGGTCACCGTCTGAGCGTCACGAGGTTCTGAGCGTCACGAGGTTCTGAGTGTCACGACGGTCTGAGCCTCACGACGGTCTGAGCCTCACGGCGTCCTGAGCGTCACGACGTGATGATGTCGCGGCGGCGCAGGCCCGCCAGGCCCGCCGCGACCAGGGCGACGGCCAGTGCCAGCAGCACCAGCACCGGCGGCCAGGCCATGTCCGTGCCCGGCAGCTTCGGCAGGTGACCGAACGGCGACAGGTTGAGGATCGTCTGCGGCAGGTTCAGCGCGGGCCCGATCCACCCGATGGCGAGCGAGAGACCCGCCACGCCCCACGCGGCGACCGCCGCTCTCGGGAACGCCCCGTGCAGCAGTACCGCCAGCCCGCCCAGCAGCCACACCGCCGGCACCTGCACGGCGGCCGCGCCCAGGACAGCACCCAGGTCCTTCCCGTACGACGCGTACATACCGAACCCGGCCGCCGCCATGAGCAGCACCGAACCGGCGAACGCGATCACCAGGTGCCCGGCCGCCCAGCGCAGCCGCCCGACCGCGTTGGCCAGCACCGGCTCGGCGCGCTGCGACGTCTCCTCGCTGTGCAGCCGCAGCACCGAGCCCACCGCGTACAGCGAGGCGACCATCCCGAACATGCCGAGCAGCGCCGCGAGGAACGCGTCCGTCAGGACCTGCGCGCCGCCCAGGCGCTCGAAGATCTCGCGGGCCTGCTCGTTGTCCCCGACCAGGTCGGCCGCGCCCTCGACCATGCCGCCGAACATCACCCCGGCGATCAGGAACCCCGCCGTCCAGCCGAGCAGCCCGCCGCGCTGGAGCCGCCACGCCAGGCCGCCGGCCGTGGCGAGCCGTCCCTCGGCGGGCCCCGGCCGGGCCGGCAGGAAGCTCATGCCGACGTCGCGCCGCCCCGTCAGCTCGTACGCCGCGAGGCCCTGCACCAGGACGGCGGCCCCGAGCAGGAGCAGCACCCACCAGCGGTCGCCGGCGAAGGCCCGTACGTTCTCCGCCCAGCCGACCGGGGACAGCCACGTCAGGACGGACGAGCCTCCCCCTAGGTCTCCGACCTGGGGGGGACCCCCAGCCGTGCCCGCGTCGCCCGCCGCGCGCAGGATGAACGCCAGGCCCAGCACCCCGGACGTCAGGCCCTTCGCGAGCCGGGCGCTCTCCGTGAGCTGGGCGACGATCGCCGCCATCGTGGCGAACACCATGCCGGTCAGCCCGACCGCCAGGCCCAGCGCGAGCGCGCTGCCCGCGCCCCGGCCCGCCAGACCGGCCGTGATGATCAGCACGAGGGCGGTGTTCGCGACGAGCGCCGCGAGCAGCGCGGCGGTCAGCGGCGCCCTGCGGCCCACCATCGCCGACGACAGCAGCTCCTGGCGGCCGGTCTCCTCCTCCTCGCGGGTGTGCCGCACGACGATGATCAGGCTCATGATCGCGGCGAGTACGGCGGCGAAGACCCCGAACCGCCAGGCGACCAGCGCCCCCGTCGAGTCACCGAACACCGGCCCGTACAGGGACCGCAGCGAGCTGTTCGCGGACATCGACGCGGCGACCTGCGCGCGCTTGGCGGGCGTGTCGTACAGGGCCTCGATGGAGCCGCCGCCGCTGACGACCATCGTGCCGAGGACCAGGACCCAGACGGGCAGCATGACCCGGTCGCGGCGCAGCGCGAGCCGCAGCAGCGCGCCCGTGCCGGCCAGGTGACGGGCGCCGCCGGTGCGCCGGGCCGCCGCGGCCGCGACGGCGGTCATCGGGCCACCGCCTCGTCCTCGTAGTGGCGCAGGAACAGCTCCTCCAGGGTGGGCGGCGCACTGGTCAGCGACCGCACCCCGGACTCGGTGAGCGACCGCAGCACCGCGTCCAGCCGGTCCGTGTCGACCTGGAGCCTCACGCGGTGGCCGTCGACCCGGACGTCGTGGACGCCCGGCAGGTGCGTGAGCCCGTTCGGCGGGGCCGCCAGCTCGGCCTCCACGCTCGTACGGGTCAGATGGCGCAGCTCCGCGAGCGACCCGGACTCGACGGTGACGCCCTTGCGGATGATGCTCACCCGGTCGCAGAGGCTCTCCACCTCGCTCAGGATGTGCGACGACAGCAGCACGGTCCGGCCCCGCGCCTGCTCCTCCTTCACGCACGCCTTGAAGACGCCCTCCATCAGCGGGTCGAGGCCGCTCGTCGGCTCGTCGAGGATCAGCACGTCGACGTCGGAGGCGAGGGCGGCGACGAGCGCGACCTTCTGCCGGTTGCCCTTGGAGTACGTACGGCCCTTCTTCGTCGGGTCCAGCTCGAACCGCTCGATCAGCTCGGCGCGCCGCGCCTTGTCCAGGCCCCCGCGCAGCCTCCCGTACAGGTCGATGACCTCCCCGCCGGACAGATTGCGCCACAGCGTGACGTCGCCGGGGACGTACGCCACGCGCCGGTGCAGCTCGACGGCGTCGCGCCACGGATCGCGGCCGAGGAGCCGCGCGGCGCCGGCGTCCGCGCGCAGCAGCCCGAGGAGGACCCGGATGGTGGTGGACTTCCCGGAGCCGTTGGGCCCGAGGAAGCCGTGGACCTCGCCGGTCGCGACGGTCAGGTCGAGGCCGGCCAGCGCGTGCGTGCGCCCGAAGGACTTGTGCAGTCCGGCGACGGTGATGGCGTTCGTCATGCTTCGACGCTACGGCTTGTTTCACAAATTTGTGAAGTTAAGGAAGCGTATAAAATCTCCTGATGCGGCTGACGACGGGAGACGATGGGCCCATGGGGCAGGAAGACCAGGTCATACGGGTCGGGGACGAGCGGGAGCGCGACGAGGAGGCGGTGAGCCGCTTCGTCGAGCGCTTCGCGGGAGAGCTGACACAGGCGGGGATGCAGCGCATGGCGTCCAGGGTGTTCGCCGCGCTGCTGGTGTCCGAGGGGGCCGCCATGACCTCGGCCGAGCTCGCCGAACAGCTCCGCATCAGCCCGGCGGCCGTGTCGGGCGCGGTACGCTACCTGGCCCAGGTGAACCTGATCGGCCGCGAACGCGACCCCGGCTCACGCCGCGAGCGGTACGTGCTGCACGAGGGCATGTGGTACGAGGTCTTCACACGCCGCGACCAGATCCTGACCCGCTGGGAGCAGACCCTCCGCGAGGGCGCGGAGGCCCTGGGCCCGGACACGCCGGCGGGGGCGCGGATGTCGGAGACGGCGGAGTTCTTCGCGTTCCTCCACACGGAAATGCTCCAGATCATGTCCCGCTGGCGCGACCGCGAGCGGGACCGCGAGCGGGACCGCGAGCGGGACCGCAAGGGCGGCTCGGTGTGACAGGGCGGGCGCCCCGGGGTGGGGCGCCCGCCGCCAGGGGTCACTTCGTGCAGCCGAGTTCCTTCTTCATCTCCGCTACGAAGCCGAGAGCGAAGGCCTCGATGTCTTTGCGGCGCTCGGCGAGGTCATCGCCGGCCTTGGCCGCGAAGGACATGTCCGCAATGAGATAGTTCGCCTGCGGGGTGGCGCACCTGGTGGTGACCATGGCGTTGCGATCTCCCACGGCGGCCAGGCCGCCGAACGGCACGTCCTTCACCTTCTCCCGGTTCTCGAACCTGTGGCTCCACAGATCGTCCATCGGGTCGACGAGCTCATCCTCCTTGTAGAGGTGGATACCGACCACTCGCGAGCCGTCCACCCCGATGACGCAGTACCTCGGGTACTCCACCTTGGGATCGCCCAGGGAATCGCCCCTGACCTTGAACTCCTCGCCGTCCACGAGGAACGGGTCGAGCGCCTTCTTGTCGAGGGGCACCCCGCACGCCTGCTGCGGAACCGTGTACTCGCGCCCGCCGCCGCACGCGGCGAGGGACAGGGCGAGGCAGCAGGTGAGGGCCACCGGGCCGACGGTGCGGCGCAGCGCGTTCGTCATTGGACGCCCGCCACCCCCTCGGCCTTCTTGTTGCCGTCGTTGGCGGCTTCCCCGATCTGCTTGTAGATGCCGTGATCCTTCGAGTAGCCCTCGTGGGTCGGGTCCTCGGCCCACTCCTTGTTCTGCTGGTACCAGATGTCCGCGATCTGCTGGAGCTCCTGGGTGCGCTTGCCGTACGTCTCCTGGTGATCCGCGGTGGCCTGAGCGTTGATCTTGTTCTGCTCGTCCTCCAGCATCTTCGACGTGATCGCGTCCACGACACGCTGCGCCGCGTCGCCGGCCGGATGCCACGGTGTGACGAGGCCGCCGATGACGTGGTACCTGCCGACCTTGTCCCACGACGCGTCGGCGAGCTTCTCGCCCTTCTCGTCGTTGGTCGCCTGGTAGCGGGCCTCCTCCAGGAAGCCGATGGTGCGCCCTGCCCGGTCCAGGCTGTCCTCGGGGTGCTCCTTCTCCGTGTAGATGTCGGCCGTGATCGCGCCGTGCATCTGCGTGACGAGCTCGCCGTAGGCGTCCTTGTTCCGCGAGATCTGCTTGCTGACCTCCATGAGCTGCGCCGAGTCGAGCTCGTGCCGTGACACCGGGTCGCTCATCGCCTTGTGGACCCAGTCGCCGTGGTTGCCCATGGCGAGCGCCATGTCGTCGCGCAGCTCCGGCGGGAAGTCGTTGCCCATGCCGGCGAGGATGCCGAGGGACCGCTTCATGGCCTCCCGCTGCTCCGGCGAGTGCGGCAGGAACTCGGCGTTCGGGTCCTTCGGGTCGGACACGCCCGACACCGCAGCGAACATCGCCCGCCCGGCCGCGTCCCTCGCCTCGTTCGGGCCGTCCTTCAGCGGTGAGTCGTCGAAGTACGGGCGCTCCTTCAGCACCCACTGAGCGTTGTCCTGCGGCTCCTTCGCGTTGAAGAACTGCGTCGCGGCGTCCGGGCTGTTGGACAGGGCCGTCATGAAGCCGGTCATCGGGTCGCGGCCGAACTCGCCGTCGCCGATGAAGTTCATCTTGGGCATCATCGGACCCATGCCCTGCCAGTACCGGTCCGGGATCTTCATCTTCTTCTCGGTGGCGACCAGCTCGTTGCCGTACTTATTGAGGAACCGGTCGTCGTAGTCACCGGTGCGCATGAGGTTGCTCATGATCTGGTAGCCCCAGACCTCGGCGCCGCGCGTCTTGTAGCGCTCGCCGGAGAGCCGCACCATGTCGTTCTCCCACTGCCGCATGGCGGGGCTGTCCGACTGGGTGGCGCCGCCCAGGACGACGCCGAGGTTCTTCTGGAACTCGCCGAGCTGGTTGAGCTGCGTCCTGGTCAGCGTCCGGGTCAGCTCGTTCGTGTTGTCCGGGCTCGACAGGTCCGCCCAGAACTCCAGGGTCCTCTTCGGGCCCAGCGTCGTGGCGAACTTCTCCTGGAAGAGCGGGTCGTTCTTGTACGCCGCCAGCGTGGAGTTGAGCTTCAGGAACTCCTCGGGCGACATCTCGTCGCCCTTGCTCTTGATGAGGGCGGCCGCCTCCTCCGCCTTCTTGAGGGCCTCGGCCGCGCTGTCGCGGTCGCCGTACGAGGCGCCGGAGAAGCCGTGCTCGGCCTGGGACGAGAGGGCGCGCAGCACCTTCGCCGCGGACTCGTCGCTCTCGGTCGCCCGGTTGAGGATGCGCTGGACGTCGTCCCGGAGGTGGTCCACGTCCTGCTGCGAGTGGCTGGGCACCTCGTGGCCCTTGGCGGCGCGGTCGGGGTGGATGTTCATGGTGACGGTGAAGCCGCCGTCGCCGGTCGGCGTCACCGTGAGGTTCTTCTTCAGGCCCCGGGTGATCGCCTGGTCAAGCTGCTCCTTGTAGTCCTGGAGCTCGTCCCTGGTGTCCTTGAGGATGTTGTGGATGCTCTTCGCCTGCGTGTGCGCGTCCGAGAACTCGCCGGCGGTCTTCGTGATGAAGGCACGAGTGATCTGGGCGTTCTCTCCCGCCCAGTTCGCCTTGTCCGATTTCGCCTTCATATCGTCGCGGGCGTCCGTCTCCAGCGCCTTCAGTTTTTCCACGACGCCGTTCCAGGCGGTAATGGCCTGGTTGAGCTGGGCGAAGTTCGCGTGGCGCAGCGTTTCGAGATCCATCAGCGCTGCGTCCTCTCCGTGAAGCCCTGGTCGAGCGTGGTGATACTGCTCACCATTCCGGTGATGCGGTATTCGTCGCCGGCGTGTGCCTTCTGTGTGAAGTCCAGGTGATTGGAGATGTGCGCACAGGCGTCCAGCAGCGTCTTGAGCTGCTTCTCCCAGTTCTCCTGTACGTGATCGAGGGCGCCGCCCAGCGCGAACCCCTGCGTCGTCAGGTCCTTGGCCGCGGTCTGGCTGATGGACCAGGCGTCCCGGCCGTGTTTGCCCAGTTTGTCGAAGAGTTTGAACGCGCTGTCACCGACGGCCGCGAGGTCCTTCTGGTGCACCTTGAGGTCGCCGCCCTGCGGTGTGCCGCCGCCGTGCTCGGGCGGGAGCTGATTGAGGCGCATCGCCGTCGCGTTCTTCTCGGCGGCCTCGCTTTTGAGCTGTTCCCATTCGTCCCAGGCCATGAAGGCTCCTTCCCCCGCGCCCTGCCTCGGTGACTCCGGTGTTCCATTTCTTTGCTGCGGGCGTCAACTTAGCAATGGCGTACGGGATCTGTCCCGGCCGGGACGGGGAGGTTCCGGGGCCCTACGCGCCCTCCGGCGACAGGGCGGGCGCGGGGACGACGAGCGACCAGGCGGCCGGCCGCACCGTCCACGTACGGGCCTCCACGGGCCCCGTGACCAGCGCGTCCGCCCGGTAGCGGAACGCCGACCCGGCCGCCCCGGTCACGGTCACCGTCCGGGCGGTGGACCGCAGCGGCGCGGCCGCCCTGGGGTGCACCACGACGTGGGCGGCACCGTCCTGTGACGCGACCGTGACGCCCTCCACCGGGTCGTCCACGTCGCTGAGCACCCGCCCGTCCGCCTCCACGCGCAGCCGGTGCCCGCGCATCTGCGGCACCCGGGCGCCCTGCGGCGGCCCCACCAGGCCCCGCACC
>NZ_JABWDV010000467.1 GCF_013362995.1 Streptomyces sp. TRM64462
TGAGGTTGAAAGGGTGGGGTGACAGTCGGCGTTGGCGGTGCTACATCCTCGTCATGAGGTACGCGGATGGCGGCGGGCTGACCGCCGCGGGGCGGGCGAAGCGTGAAATGGTGCGCTTCGAGGCCGCGGAGATGTTCGGGCAGGGGGTACGGCCGCCTGAGGTGGCACGCAGGTTACGGGTGTCGCGGAAGTCGGCTTACGGCTGGCACGCCGCCTGGCGTGAGGGCGGCAGCGCGGCCCTGGCTTCCAAGGGACCTGGTGGCTTTCCGTGCCGGCTGGACGATGGTCAGGTCGAGCGGTTGCAGACTGAGCTGGGAGCGGCCCGGCCGCGCACGGCTGGACGGAGGACCAGCGCTGGACTCTGGCGAGGGTCGCGGCGCTGATTCACCGCCTGTTCGGCTACCGGTACACCCCGCGCGGGGTGTCGTATCTGCCGCACCGGCTGGCTGGTCACCGCAGGTCCCCGCGCATCGGGCCGTCGAGCGGGACGAGCAGGCCGTAGAGCAGTGGCGGTCGGAGCAGTGGTCACGGGTAAGAGGACGGCCCAGCTCCTGGGCGCGTGGATAGTCTTCGAGGACGAGGCCGGGCAGGACCTGAAGCCAGGCAAGGGCCGGACCTGGTCAAGGCGTGGCAGGACGCCGCTGGTCAGCGTGACGGGGAAGGGATCGGGCCGGGTCCTGATGGCCGGGATGATCTGCGTGCGGCCAGGCCGCGAGACCAGGCTGATCTACCGGACCCACACGTACCGGGGCCGTACCGGCGAGAAGAAGTGCTTCCGGGCCCGCGAGTTCGCGAACCTGATCACCTCCGCCCGGCGGCAGCTCGGCGATGCCCCGCTGATCATGGTGTGGGACAACGCCGGCACCCACCACGCCAAGCCTTTACGGGAGTTCTGCGACCGCAACAGCGACTGGCTCACCATCGTCAAGCTCCCTCCCTACGCACCCGACCTCACCCCCGTCGAAGGAGTCTGGGCCCACCTGAAGAAGTCCTTGGCCAACCTCGCGCCCTGCACGATCGACGACCTCACCCCACTCGTGAAGAACCGCTTGCGCGGCATCCAACGCCGACCCGAGATCCTCGACGGCTTCATCGCCGAGACCGGACTCGGTCTGGAGCCTCAGTAGCCTGTCACCCCACCCTTTCAACCTCGACGTCAAGACGCTCGAAAGCCCCACCAGCGACAGGCTGGTGGGGCTTTCGATACAGCTGCTTCAGGCTATCCCCGTGGCGTCAGGAGAACGTTTCGGACGCCTTCGTCAGACAGCCACTCTTCTGACTCATGAAACTCCACGAGCTCACGCATTTCTCGCTGCACAGCAGCATCAACCGATCGCATAGCCTCGTTGAAGCTATTCACGGCAACGGAGCCCGCACGCACCAGGATCAGAAGAACATTCCCACTGCCGTCCTTCGGAATGGAGAACAGGCCTCTAGCCGCCATAGCCACTCCCTTACCAAGGTCCGGATGAGGGAAGCGATTCAAGGCCGCATGCGCCGCCTGATAGGCCCCGTAATCCTCTTCAGCCCTCAAGGAGGAAACAATCGCGGCAACTCCGTCCGGCCCTTCGCTTCCAGTCACCGAATCGGCCAACTCGACGTACCGATTCCAGCGGCGCTCAGCTTCGCCCGGAGGGGTGACCTCGTCATTATCCTGCACAAGGTCACCGCACTCGACGATCTCGACTTTCCAGTCCGACGACATTCGCATCCCATTTCATTTCGCACATGCTACGGGTTTCGCTCCGAAGCCCACTTCTTTAGAGCCTTATTAGAACTGAGGCTCATCCACATCTCCGTGATCGCCTCGTCATATTTACTGCCGAAGCGAGCACGGATGTCGTCCACATCCATCTGGATGGCGCCGCGGAAGTCACCGGCATCTATCAGCTCCCTCTGCCTCATCCGCCACGCCTGAGACGCAAGGGAAGACCCGGTGCTGTAGACGGCGCGATGGTCAGCGTAATCCATTCGAATTGACGGACCACTGTACTTGCTGAGAGGGCTTGATGAATTGGCGGGTATGTGGTTGATCTCTTTCCCTGCCCCTGCAGGCTGGAGATCACCATATTTTCCACCATTCGCACCACCGCAATTGTGGACGAGGACCGGCGTATCCCCCGCCAGCACATAGTACGTGTGAATGTCTGCGATGGTCAGGTCGTGTGTGCGCTGACGCTCGTCAAATCGGCGCACGTCGTTGACGGATACCAGCCGATCATCGGCGGTACGGAGCATCATGCCCGGCTGCAGCTGACCTGCCTCGACCCATCGGTTCTCGGACTCAACCCAGAAGGGGTGAGTCGTCGTCGAGATCAGTGCCTGCGGCTTACCGGCTGCGTCCTCGATCGTCAGGTCGACGAAGTGCTTGTCGTCCTCGGTGACGATCGTGCCCACAACCTCGCGGACAACCGTGTCGCCCGTTTCCGGGTCCGTCACCGTGATCCGGTCACCGAGCTCGACTTCCTCGATCGGTTTCGTGGTGCCGTCCGCCAGCAGGACCAGGGTGCCCGGCAGGAAGCTGTGGCAGCCATCACCCGCATTTCGGCGTGCCTCGGCGGCTTTCTTTCTTGCTGCTGCGAGCTTGTCCTGTGCCTTGGCCAGGGCGCTCTTTGCCGCGTCCAGGGCCTTGCCGGCCTTGAAGTAATCGAGAGCGCCACCGATGAGGTCGTCGACCAGGCCGACGACGCGCTTGCCGAGCTCGTAACCCTTCTTCCAGTTCCATGGGAGGCCGTACTTGGCCAGAAGCTTTCCGGCGATGCCGCCGGCGAAGCTACCCGCGATGTTCAGGATGGTTTCGCCGCATGCGCCCATGTCTCCGCTGGAGACGCAGTCGAATGCCGCGTTGATGCCAAGCTCGTCCTTGACGATCTCGATGAGGACCTTGGCGGCCTTGACGATGCGCTGCTTGGCCCGGGTCTGCTGACCCTGGGCGCCTGCCACCGCAGCGGCCGCTTGCGTCTGCTGCTGCGCCGCCGCAGTCTCTTCAGCGGTCTGGGTGCCAGGAGCGCACAGCATCCCGCATGACGGCGGGGAACCGCACCACTGGTTGTCGGGAAGCCCAGGAGCACAGGGGTAGAGGCCGCTCGGGTCCGACAGAGTGACCGGGCTGTTGTTCGCGTAGGCGTAGCCGTTGATCTGCTGTGGCTGGGTGTAGTCGATGATCGGGTCGACCGAGATGAACTTGCCGATCACCGGGTCGTACTCGCGCGCACCCAAATGCGTCAGGCCCGTGGACTTGTCGATCGTGCCGCCGACGTAACCCTTCTCGCCCGGCCACATCCCCGTGGCCTGGCCGCGCTCGACGCCGTACGGGTCGAAGCGGCGTTGGGAGACCGCACCGGTTGTGGAGTCGATCGCCACCTCACCTGTGCCGTGATGGTCGGAGGCGATGAAGGAGACCTTGCCGTCGTTGGTGCGGACAGCGACTGTCTGGCCCGCGAAGGTGTAGTAGCGGGTGGCCTCCGTCTTCGTGCCGTCGGCGGAGAGCTTCAGCTCCATACCGGGCAGGTAGACAGTTGTGCCGGTCGAGTCCTTGCGCTGGATGCGGTTGCCGCCGGCGTCGTACAGGTAGGTGGTCTGGTCGCCGTTGGCCTCCGTCGCCTTGGCCAGCTTGCCCGTGGCGTTCCATTCCAGGACCTGAGCGTTGCCACCGATGACGCGCTTGGTCGTGTTGCCCGCTGCGTCGTACTCGTACGTCGACTGCCGGTCACCCGTCGGTGTGTTCTCGATGACCTTGGTCAGCTGGTGCGGGCCGTCACCGGCCGTGCCCGCCGCGCCGTAGGTGTAGGTGCGGGTGATGTTCTTCGACGCGTCCAGGGACGTGTCGTGCAGCGTCTCCGACGTGCGGTTGCCGATGGCGTCGGTGACGTACGACTTCCAGTACGGGGCTGGGCCGCCCAGCGGGTTCGCGCCGGGGGCCGACGCGCACGCGGCCGGACCGGTGCCGCCCACAGGGGCGGTCGAGCCGACCGTGCCGGAGCCGGAGGCGTCGGTCAGCGTGGACGACGGGGTCCAGGCGGCCGCCAGCCGCTGGCGGGTGTCGTAGCGGAAGCACTGGACGTCAGGTGTCGCGGTGTTCGCCGTGTCCGCGATGGACAGGACGTTGCCGACCTGGTCGTAAGAGTAGTTCGACTGCTTCACCGGGGCCGGTGCGCCGTACACGTCCACCAGGGAGCGCGTGAGGCGGTCAGTGCCCTGCTCGTAGGCGTAGGTCTGCCAGACCTTCTTCCCAGAGCCCGTGAACAATTCGAGCTGCTGCAGGTGGCTCTGGTTGGAGTAGATCGCGTTGGTGACGTACCCCGACATGCTCGTCGGCCGCTGAAGTTCGTCGTAGCCGTACAGGAGGCCCTCTTCGGGCAGGTCACCCGCGGCTGGGACAGTGCTGCCCTGAAGGGTGCCGTCAGAGTTGTACGTCGAGGTGTAGATGTACGTACCTGCGAGGGCGCCCTGCGAGGCCGGTACGGAGTACACGGTCTTGAGCGGCTGGTAGAACGTGTCCATCGACTGCACGACTGAAGCGAAGTACTCCGTCGCAGAGATGTACGTCAGGGTCGCCCAGACGTGGCCCAGCCACCCGGTCTTGTCGTAGCGCGTCTCCGCCAGCTTCATGCCCGTGGTGGGCGCGCCCTCCCAGGTCGAGACGGTGCGGCCCAGCTTGTCGTAGACCGTGGAGATCTGCTTGCCGCGGCCGTCCGTCGTCGAGACCGGCCGGTCAAGCGCGTCGTATGTCGTCGTCGAGACGCCGGCGTCAGGATCGATGCTCTTGGTCTTACGGCCGAGCTGGTCGTATTCGTAGCGCCAGACGTTGCCTTGCGCGTCGGTTACCGACTCCAGGAGGCCCTTGGGCGTGTAGGTGTACTTCGTGGCGTCGTAGCCGAGCAGCTCGTTCGGCGCGTCGCCCCGGTAGTGGCGCAGCTCAGTGGTGCGGCCCAGGGCATCTGTGATGGTGGTGGTTGCCACACCGCCCTTCGGCGGGTCCACGTGGGTCCGTTCACCGTCGTACCTCGTGGTCGTACGCCACTGCTCGACGCCGGAGACCGCGAAGATCTGGGCGGTCTGGCGGCCGAGGCTGTCGTACTCGAAGAGGTTCTGGCCGCTCACCTGACCGTTCTGCACGATCAGCAGCTCGTCCGATGGAACGCCGGCCGCGTTGTAGGTCGCGTACGTCTTCTTGATGTTGCCCGTGCTGTCGTAGAACGTGTCGCCGACCATACGGGTGCCGTTCGGCCCCTCAGTCTGCATCTGCCTCGGGCGTAGCAGGCTGTCGAAGAGTTTGTACTCGACGCCGTACGAAACGTCGTTCTCGATCTTCTCCGTCTTGATCGCGACGACCTTGTCCCGGCGGACGTTGTACGAGTACTTGATACTCGGGGAAGCCAGCTTCGGGCGGTCCGGGAGCCACACCGAGGTGAGGCGGCCGAGAGCGTCGTAGGCGAGGTCCGTGCGCTTGCCGTTCGGGTCGGTCTGGCCCGTCGACACGCCCCACGCGGGGGCGTAGTCCGTCTTTGTGACGTGCCCAAGCGCGTTGGTGAACTTCGTCTGGGAGATCAGCCCGTGGGCGTCCGTGTACGCCGTGGTGGTCGTCGCTCCCGACGCGTCCGCCTGGGAGAGCGGGCGGCCGAAGGCGTCGTACGTGGTCGTGCCGGTCACCTGGTAGATGCCGGTCGTGCCGTCGTGCGAGGTGAGACGCTCGGTCTTCGTGGCGTCGCCCTTGGTCGGCGCCGCGCCGAAAGCCCCGCCGTCGTACGAGGTGCGCTCGTCGGCGAGGACCTGTGTCCTGCGGTCCGGGGTCGTGCCGCAGTTGACGGCGACGGCCTCGCTGCGGGAGGGCAGAGACAGGATGTTCTTGGTCGGGTTGTCCGCGTACCACGTCCGGGTGCAGGTGTCGTCGCTCGGCGTCGATACGTCGCCCAGTTCCTCCACCTGTGTGACGCGGCCCGTGCCGTTCGACGTGTCGTATGTCGTGGTGCCCTTGGTCTCGCGCCACGTGCCGTTCGACAGAAGCGTGTAACCGCGGACCACGCGCGGGCGGACGATGGAGGCGTGGGTCGTGGCCCAGGCCTTCGTCTGCGTCGCCGTGTAGTGCTTCCACGGTTCACCGATCGTCTTGGCGACAAGCTTGGTGCCGTCGTAGGTCGCGGCCTCGAGCTGGTGGCCGGCGAACTCCTCGGCGTCCGTGTATACCTTGCCGGTGGAGTCGGTGACCGTCACGGAGCGGGTGCCGCCGGACGCGTCCTTGTCGCCGTCCATGCCCTGCATGTACGTGTAGTCGACGCGCGTCTTCTGATTATCGGCGCTGCCGCTGGTGACGGTGACCTTGCCGTAGCCCTGCCAGCCACCCCACGTCAGGAACTTGTCCTGGGTGATGCCGTCCGGCTTGGCCTTACGCCAGGCCGCGTCGCCCTGGTAGCTGTAGCGCGTGACGGCGCTGTCGCCCCCGCCCGTGCGATCGGTCTCGATGATCTCCGCGACGACGTACTTGTGGAACCAGTCCGTGATCGGCTCGATGTAGCCGGGCGGGGACCACTGCACCGGGTAGCAGCGCTTTGTCGACGAGCCCGGCGTAGGCAGGGCGTCGGCAGTGCACTGGGTCGGCGCGTAGTTGATGTCCAGCTGGGCGCCCGTCTCGCTGAGCACGGTGGCGAGGCGGAAGCGGTGGAACGGGGCCCTGTTGTCGCCGACCGCGTCAACGCGGTTGACCAACTGCTCACCGAAGAGTTCCAGCGACGGCAGCTTTACCGGCGTACCGGTCGCGCGGCCCTCGTGGTCGATCTTCGACAGCCACAGCGTCTTGGAGTCGTCGCCGTTGTCGGTGAAGAGGTGGGTGAACGTCCAGGCGTCCACGTCCTGGTAGGTCGTGGCGTCCTTGCTCATCTGGGTGGTAATGCCCGTGAGGCGCTTGGTCGTCCAGAAGGTCTGGCCGACAGTGCACTTGGTGCCAGCCTTGCACTCCTGGTCCACGGGGACGTCCGGCCAGTAGGCGGCGTTGGCTGTGGTGCGCTTGGTCTCAGCGCAGTCGAAGGTGGCCGTCGGCAGGCAGCGTTCGGCGGTCGTGAAGACCACACGGGCCGGGGCCTTGGCCGCGTAGACCTCGCCGTCGCGCTGGCCGTAGTCCATGCGCTTGAGGTAGCCGCCGCGGTGGTACGGAGTACCGTTGACGTCCGTCTTGCCGTTGAGGGCGTAGTGGTTCGTCTCAGGCTGGTAGTAGAAGGACATCACGTTGCCGTGGGGGTCCTTCACGTAGTCGAGGCTCCAGCGCCACGCCTGCGAGCAGTGCGCGCTGGTGAAAGTGGCGTTGTAGCAAGGCTCGCCCGCGTCGTCGCCGAAGACCGGGACGGTCCAGGTGGACTGGGTCTCCTCATTGCCGGCGGCCCAGCCGGGGAGGCGGTTCAGGCCGAAGTAGTACTCCGTGCCGTCGGTGGTGGTGACGCGCCAGTACTCGCCGTCGTTGTCGCCGTTCACAGCGCCGGTCAGCTTCTCGACCTTGGAGGCGGGGTCCGAGGCGAGGTGCCACTTGCCGGTCGTGTCGTCCTTGACCAGTTCGGTGGCGCTGCCGTTGAGGAGGATCGTGGCGTTGTCGAACGCCCAGCACTGCTCACCCGAGCCGTTGTGGCCGTCGTCCGAGCAGGGCTTGTAGCGGCGCTCGATGTAGCCGGGGTCGTACGAGAAGCCCTCGCCGATCCAGGAGCCCTGGTTGTTGGTGGCGGAGGTGCGGCCGTCGGCGGACTGGGACGAGTAGCCGAGGCCGAGGCTGGGCACCTGGCCGCCGGGCGTCGGGACCGTGCGCAGCGGGTAGCTCCACGAGAAGCCACCCGAAGACGGCGAAACGTTCCAGCTCGCGGACGGGGAGAGCGCCGTGGCCTTGTACGTGCCCTGGGCCGACGACGGCCCGGAGGTCACGGCGACGAGGGACGTGGCCTCGGTCGCCATGGTGGACGGGCCGGACTGGTGCGGCGCGGCCGTGACGTCGGCGGCCAGCGTCTGCTTCTCGGCGTCGTTCACCGTCGCCAGCGGCTTGGGGGCCTCGGGGCACTCCTTGGAACCGGGCTGGGCGTACACGGCGCAGGCCGGGAGCTGGACGAGGTGGAGGCGGGAGCCGTAGCTGCCGCCGTAGCCCTCGGCGAAGGAGGAGTAGTCGACGTTGACGCGGACCTTGGCGGACTGGTCGCCGCCGTCCGCGCGCTCCACGCTGAAGAGCGTGCTCACGCCGAGCTTGGCTGCGCGGGCCGGGTCGAGGACGTCGACCTTGACCTTGGTGGGGGCGGCGGCTGCGGTCTTCCCGGTGGAAGGGGCCGCTGCCGGGCCGGTCTTGGACTTGGCCGCGGGCTTGACCCCGGCTTTCGTATGGGGTGCGGTGACGGTGATAGGCAGGCCGCCAGGCGTGGCGACTGCGGGCTTCTTCGCTCCGGGCGCCGACACCGGCACGTCCGCGCTGCCCTGCTTCGGCCAGGTGGCCTTGTCCAGCCGGGACAGCGCCGCCTTGCGGGCGGGATCGGACGGGCGGGGCTTGGCCTTGGCGTCGGCGCCCTCAACCGGGTCGCCGAAGTCCTGGACGCCGGGCCTGCCGCGGCCCTTGTCGTCAGCGAAGGCGACGGACTGGACGGTCGAGCCGGTCAGGGTGAGTGCCAGTCCGAGGACTGTTGCCGAGACCGCGCGTCTCGGCAATCGGTGGCGCAGCAAGCGGCCACGTTGAGACATCAGGGGAACTCCGAACGTCGGATTCTGGATGGTTGAGAAGGAGAAAGGCGGGTGTGTCGACGTGTGATCGCACGTCGACACACCCGCCGGTGGACTAGATGTCGGGCGTGGGCCGCAGCAGGGCCATCTCCTGGATCGCGGTCATATCCGCCGCACCGTTGTAGGCGCGTACCTCGTCGATGGCACCGGCGAAGTACTCGCCGCTACCGCCGACAGCCGAACGCCCCACGTTCAGGCCGCCGGTGGCGGGCCAGAGCGTGGTGTCCGCGCCCTTCGCACTGCTGGCGAGCTGGCCCTCGACATACAGCCGCACCTCATTGGCGAAGGCGTCGTAGACGACGGCCAGGTGCTGACCCGAGCCATCATTGGAAGGAAATCGCCGGTTGTCGGCAACCGTAACGATCTCGGCCGTCGCCTCGTCGGTCTTCGCCACGGCGAGCTCCCACATTGCCGGCTCCGTGGCCGTCGCCGGTCGGTAGCGAACCGCGAGGCGGTTCGCGTTGGCACCGGGCAGGGACAGGACGGTCTGCGGCATCGTCGCGTCGATCGACGTCAGCTGCGCCCGGGCGGTCACGGTGAAGCTGGACCCACCGGTGATCGGCGGCGTGGCCGTGGAGGCGTGGTCGCCGTCGCCGTCGAGGACCAGGTGGCCGTCGCCGACGAGGGCTGCCTCGTCGAACAGCGGGTCCGCCGGGCGGTAGATGTAGGCGTTGCCCGCCAGCTGCAGCGGGTTGCCGCCGCCGGTCTCCGGCGAGGCGCCGCTCTCCGCCGCGTCAAGCTGCCAGTAGCCCTTGCGCTCCGGCTTGACCGTCATCAGTTCGGCGACCTGGGCCGCTGGGAGGACCCGGTCGAAGACACGGACCTCCGCGAGGTCACCGGTGAAGTTGTCGCGGTAGCCCGTCTTGGCCGTGGAGCGGCCGATCTGGAGCGGGCCGTACGACCGCCACGGGGACAGGCGCGGCGACGTGCCCTTGAGCGTCTGGTTGACGTACAGCTGGAGCTGGGCCTGCTGGGCGTCGTACACGCCGGTCAGCAGCACCCACTGGTCGGGGACGACCGTCAGGCCGGTGGCCGCGGCTCGCCACTCGCCGATGGTCTCCATGTCGGTCCTGGGAATGGAGAAGGCCCATGTCTTGGCGATGGCGTTGTAGCCGAGCTTGAAGCCGGGCTCACCGCTGCCGTCCTGGCTGATGATCGTCATGTCACGGCTCAGGTCGGTCGGCCGCACCCAGGCGCTGACGCTGAAGCCCTCCGACGTGTCGAGGACCGTCTGGCCGGCGTCCAGATAGGCGTCGGCCGTGCCGTCGAAGTGAGCGGCGAAGTCGACCTTGCCGCCCGGGCCCACGGCGCCGAAGGTCACGCCGCTGCCCGCCGACGCGGAGAACTTCTCCTGCTCGTCGTGGGCCTCGGTGCTGCCGGCCGCGTCAGCCAGGTTCCACTGGGCGGCGGCCGCCTTGCCCTCGGTGACCCGGAACTCGTAGCGGTGCACCGTGCTCGGGTTCTCGGCCTGGTCGACGGCGACGACCTCCAGCCAGTGGAGGCCGGCCCGGGTGGGCATCCACTGGACCGTCGCCGGGCCGCCGGGCGAGGACGCCGTGACGGTGGTGGCGGGTGAGGCGGTGGAGTCGAAGGCGTAGCGGTACTTCACCACGTCGGTGTCCGGCACCGAGTCGTTCCGGTTCGGCGAGAAGGTGAAGGTGCCGTACGTGCCCACGCCGTCGTGGTAGACGGTGTCCGCCGGGTACTGCTCGGAGAGGACGTTCGGCTTGCCCGGCAGGGTCGCGTCGTAGACGAACTCGCACTTGGCCGCGGACCAGGAGCCCCAGC
The DNA here is from genome assembly GCF_013362995.1 of Streptomyces sp. TRM64462. Taxonomy (GTDB): domain Bacteria; phylum Actinomycetota; class Actinomycetes; order Streptomycetales; family Streptomycetaceae; genus Streptomyces. The sequence continues at coordinate 10,528 of NZ_JABWDV010000467.1, forward strand.
CGTCACCGTCGAAGGCTCGGGCGCTCCACGAGATCACCCTGTTCTGCGGGATGGTGGAGCGGACCTGGTGGACGAACTTGGTGCCGGCCACGGGGGCCATGTACGCGGTGTCGGTCGTGTACGACTGCGGGGTGCCCGCGCCGTCCGTCCACTCGACCTTGAACTGGACCTTCACCTTGTCGGTGTAGCCGTTGCCGTGGTCCGGGTCGCGGGCCTCGGTGGAGATGAGCGGCGGCACCTCGGCGTACGGACGTGTAGTGCCGGTCTTGCAGCTGCCGCCCGGGTTGCTGGACATCATTCCGGCGGTGATCTGCGAGGGCAGCGTGTTGTAGCTGATCGACAGGTAGGCGTTGCCGCAGATGCGCTTCCACTGGGAGAAGGTGGTCTCGTCCTGGGCGCGCAGGCCCAGGGACATGGCGGACCAGCCGCCCGCCGCGGCTGCCCGTACCTCGCTGGTCAGTTCGCCCGTGGAGCCGCCCTCGAAGTGGAGGTTGGCCTGGCTGGAGCAGCTCGTCGGCGAGATGGCCTGGTTGACCGTCTGCAGGTAGTCCACCCACTGGGTACTGGTGTTGGACCAGTTGCTGGACGACGTGATCGTGTAGTTCGCGCCACCGATCCGGTACAGCTGGATGGGGGTGGCCGTGGGCTGCGCCTGGTAGATGTGCGCGACCCGCGCCGAGAACGTGGAGCTCAGGATCTGCTTGCCCTTGTAGAAGGACATCGGCATCGTGAACATCACGCGTCGCACGCCGACGCCGTTGCAGGAGACCGGGTTGTAGTCCGTGGGGCAGCGGCCCACGCCCGCGCTGTCGGCGTACTTCCAGTCCTGCTCCGTCGGGAAGCCGGACATGACGCCGGTCCACGCGCTGCGGGACGTGGTGCGCTGGATCGGGTCGATGACAACCGGGAAGACCGTGTCGTCGGCGGTGAGCATCTTGCGGTCCGGGACCAGCGTCAGCCTGTCCTTCCCGACCTCCACGCCCAGTGGCGCCGTGCGACCACCGCCGCCGGGGCCCTGCAGGGCCGGGGCCGCTGCCGGCGCGACGTCAGCGGAGAGCGCGCGGGCTACGCCCTTCGCGCCCTGCGTCTTCGCGCCGGTCTCCTTGACGGACGCCGAGTCCCACATGGCGGGCTTGCCGGCCTCGAAGACGGTGCCGCCGACCGCCGCGTCCTCGGCCTTCAGGGCGCCGGAGGCGTCCTCCTGGACCTTCAGGCCCTTGGTCTTCATGCCCAGGTCGATGCGGGCGAGCCTGGGGTCCGCTGCGGCGTTGGGGGTCTTGACGACCAGCAAGTGTGCGAAGCCGTCGTTCTCCGCGCGCACGGTCAGGTCGACGCCGGGGAGGGCGTCGGTGTACGTGGCGGTGTTCTCCTTCAGGACGGGTGCCGGCAGTTTCCCGTACGGCCAGCTCAGGGCGAACTCGCGGCCCGCGCGGCGGAGCGTCGCGAAGGGCTTGCCCGCCTCTCCGGAGGAGAAGGTGAGGTCGACGGTGGTCGCCTTGGGTGCCACGGTGCCGTCGGCGCGCTTGACGAGTGTGGGGTCGAGGTCGACCCAGGCGCCGTCGCGCACAGTGCGGACGGGTTCGGTGTACTCGCGTGCCGTGAAGGTGCCGTTCGGCTCGGCGAAGACGTCGCGGCGCTCGGTGCGCAGGCCGAGGACCTCGACCCGCTTGCCGCTCTTGCTCGCCGCGGCCTTGGCCTGGGCCTCGGAGGCTGCCGGGCCGGGCGAGGCGGCCGTGGGCAGCGCCTTCGCCGCAGCGGTCGTCTCGGTGTTCGCCGTCTGGGCGGGCTCGGGGAGCCCGGTGAGGCCGGCGGCGAGGACGGCGCTCGCCGTCGCGGCCACCGCCGCCCCGCGCAGCAGTGTGCTGCGACGTATCCGCGTGGACACGTTGTCACTTCCCTTGGTCTTCATGTCTTGTCCTGGGAGCGGGTGCGGCCGGGTCACCGGACGACGGTGCCGAACGCGCCGTCACCCGCGGGGATGACGCCGTCGCCGGGCTTCCACGTCTGCGTCGGGGCTCCGCCCGTGGTGACGCTCCAGGGGAAGCCGTAGACGGCGTGTCCCTCGGCGGGGCCGTACGGCATGCCGACGAACAGGGCGGTGCGGGTGCCGCCGAGGCTGATGCCCGCGAACTGGCGGGACGCGGGTGCGGACGGGATTCCGGAGCCGGGCTCCAGCCACGCGTCGCTCGCGCCCGGCGCGCCGACGAACGGAAAGATCTGCACACCGCCCGTGTCGAGGTGCTGCTCCGTGGACTCCTCGCCGGGCACGCCCACGGCGAGGCGCACCGTGGAGGCTGTGCTCTCCGCGGTGGGGCTGGTGTTGACGCCAGTCAGCGTTTGCCCGAAGAAGTCGCCGGGCTCGGCCTCGCCCTCGACTCCGTCGGTGTTCTGGTCGATCCAGTTGAGGTGTGTGACGCTTTCGGCCGCGGTGATCTGGTACGTCTGCACGGCTCCGGCGTCCATCACGTCGGCGAGGTCCTCGCCCGGGACGCCGACGGCCAGGAGGAAGCCTGCCTCCAGCCGTCCACTGCTGTTCTTGTACTTGTTCGGGACGAACGCCATCGAGGTGCCGAACCGGTCGCCGGTCTCCGCGGACTTCTCCGATCCGGCGGCGCGGCCCTGGCCCATGCCCCACGTAGGGGCCGGGATGCCGTCGGTGTTGATGGAGGTGCGGAAGGCCATGACGGCCCCGGCGGACAAGTCCGTGTCGATGGACTCGCCCGGCACGCCGACGACGAAGAAGTTGCCGGCCGCGACGACTACGGAGCCGAACTGGTCGTACGCCTCCCGCTCTTCCCACACCAGTGGACTGTCCTGGTCGAGCGAGACGCTCTTGAAGTCGGTGCCGTACACGGCGTGGACCAGGCCACTGTCGATCTTACCTGCGACGTCCTCGCCGGGAGCGCCGACGACGAGATACGGAATGCCGGTGGACGACACGGTGGTGGCCACCGAGTAGCCCACCCAGTCCTCTGCCTCTGCGACGTCACCAAGCGCCGCGCCCTGTCCAAAGCCCCTGTCCGGAGTCCCCTGGCCGATCCCCGATGTGGACCCGAAGATCAGGTGCACAAGGCCGGCGTCGGGGACCGTGCCGATGTCCTCGTGCGGGATACCCACGGCAAGGTCGCTGCAGCCGTCCTTGTTCGCGTCGTACGCAGCGAAGGAGAAGCCGAACTGGTCACCGGCTTCCGCCACGTCCGAGACGTTCGGCGTGTCCTGGTGGATCTGGACCGTCCCCTTGCCACCGCCCAGGACCACGTGAAGCTGGCCCGCCTTCTCCTGCCCCGACACCGTGGCCTGCGGGTCGGCGATCACCGTGTCCCGCAGTCCGTCCCCGTTGAAGTCACTGTCGACGCCACCGACGCACGCTGCGACGGTTGCGGTCTGAGCCTGCGCTCCCGCCCCGAGCCCCAGTCCCGATGTGAGACATGCCAATGCCGTGATCCCGAGCGCGCTGCGCCACAGGACTCTCCCCGCGCCGGATACGCGCGTTCCCCACCCGAATGAAATCTTCATAACAGGACGAACCTTGACAGTGGTCAGACACACACTCAAGATCACATGTCCGACATGAACAGCATGAGAGATCACACATCCGTCACAGGTGCCCCACAGAATCCGGCACTTCACCACGTACGCGGACAGCAAGCCCTACATTCCGCTACCTCGACCTCACACTGTTCACATAAGATCCACGACGCCTTGATCAAACATTTGTGTGGGGGGGATTCCGTCGTGGCTGAGCAGATACGTCCCGAAGTGGACCGCAGGAACTTCATGCGACTGGCCGGTGGCACCGCCGCGGGCCTTGCCGTGGCCGGGGGTGGGGCCCTGAGCGGGCTGACGGCCGCCGAGGCGTTCGCCGCGCCCGTGAGCGCCGGCGTCAGACCCGACCCGTTCGCGCGCATCCCGCAGTCCCTGGCGCTGCGCCTGCCGCGCGGCGCGGGCAACGACGCCCCGCTGCCGCCGCTTCCCGACCCGCTGGAGGGCGGCGTCGTCTCGCCCCCGAGCAGGCCCCGCAGCATCCCGAAGCCGCGTACCGCACCCTCGCCGGACCAGCTCAGGACCGGAGCCACGGCGGACCTGCCGGAGACGCTGCCCTTCACGTTCAACACCAGCGGGTACACGATCGCCACGGATCTGCCCGAGCACCTGCGGCCGTGGCGCGACCGGCCGACGCGGTGGGAGAACGTCTCCCCCAGCACGGGCCCGTACCGCCTCAACTCCGAGGGTGTGTACCTCTATTACCCGAACGGCGGGTCCGTCGGCTACGAGCACCCCGTCGGCCAGATCCAGTTCGGCCTCGGCTGCATCACCAGCTACCGCACCGAGACGGACGCGGAGCGCAAGGCTCTGTTCCTGACGCGCGCGAAGGCCCAGGCGAACCGGCTGATCGAGAGGCGCGTCGAATCCCGCGGCGCCTGGTACTTCCCGTACACCTTCGACTTCCGGCACGCGGTCCACACCGGTGTCGACTACCAGGCTCCCTGGTACTCCGGCATGGCCCAGGGCGAGGCCATCAGCCTCTTCATCCAGCTCTCCCAGCTGGACGCGGTGACGACGGAGGAGCGCACCCTCTACCAGGCCGCGGCCGACGGCGCGCTCCTTTCCCTGATGCGCGCCGAGGACGGTTCCCCGTGGGTCGTGAACGTCGACCGCTCGGGCTACTACTGGATTCAGGAGTACCCGTTCGCCGAGCCGGGCACGGGCGACTTCACGTACAACGGCATGATCTTCGCGATGTTCGGCCTGTGGGACTACTACGTCGCCACCGGCAGCCCGCTCGCGGCCCAGCTGTACGACGGCGCCTGCACCACCATCGCGCGGTTCTTCCCGCTGCTGCGGAACATCCGCTGGTTCTCGTACTACTGCCAGCAGCACCGCATCCCGGCCCCCACGTACCACCAGCACCACATCAACCTCTTCCGGCAGCTGCACTGGCAGACCGGCAGCCCGGACTTCGCCTACCACCAGGACAAGCTCACGGACGACTACCCGTCGCCGTACGTGAAGGCGGGTTCGACGATCGCCTTCGCGGCGGGCACGCACACCCTCTACCGGTACGACACGGCCGCGGACGGCTCCTGGGTGTCGTCCAAGGGCGACGCCGAGCTGGAGGTGAAGAAGGTCACGTTCTCCCGGGCCACCCAGGCCCCGGCGTCGATGCGGCGGCGCATCCAGGGCCGCGGCATCTACTACCGGATCGACGCGGGCGCCTACGAGGGCTGGTGGGTCGGTGAGGTGTGGCCCAACTCCTTCCTGCTGGGCCAGTTCCTGACGACCGTCTACCGGCCGCAGCGCACGCTGACCTTCCCGGCGGGCAAGTCCGTCGACGTGTACCGGTTCACCGAGGACGGCACGGCCACCAGCATCAGGACAGTGCAGTTCGCCAACGACTCCAACGCGCCCTTCGACCGGCGCGCCGTGGTCAACGGACGCCCCATGTGCCAGATCACCGCCGGCGCCCTCACCGGGTACTGGGCGGTGGACGGCCATGTGATCACCGACGGCCACTGAGGCCTCCGAACGGGGCGGGGCCGGCACCCTGAGGCCGCGTATGCTCGCCGGGCGAAGACGCACACCGGAAGCCGGAAGGCAGAGCACAGTGAACTACAGGGTCCAGCCCACCGCCCAGGTCGCCGACACCGCCGAGATCGGCGCGGGCAGCAGCGTGTGGGAGCTCGCGCAGATCCGCGAGGGCGCCAGGCTCGGCGAGGGCTGCGTCGTCGGGCGCGGAGCCTACGTCGGTACGGACGTGCGCATCGGCAACAACGTCAAGCTCCAGAACTACGCGCTCGTCTACGAGCCCGCGGAGCTGGAGGACGGCGTCTTCATCGGCCCGGCCGTGGTCCTCACCAACGACCACAACCCTCGCTCCGTCGACCCCGAGGGGAAGCAGAAGCGGGGCGGCGACTGGGAGGCCGTGGGCGTGAAGATCGCCGAGGGCGCGTCCGTCGGCGCCCGGTCGGTGTGCGTGGCGCCCGTCCGGATCGGGCGCTGGGCCATGGTGGCGGCCGGCGCCGTCGTGACCAAGGACGTACCGGACTACGCGCTCGTCATGGGCGTGCCCGCGCGCCAGGCCGGCTGGGTCGGCCGGGCGGGCGAGCGCCTCGTGGAGCGCGAGGGGGAGCCGGGTGTGTGGCAGTGCCCGCGCACCGGCGCTCTGTACGACGAGAAGGACGGCGTCCTGACCGAGCGCCCGGCCTGACGGCCTGGGCGTTCGGACCCCGCACCAGGGGTGACAACCCCGCGGTGCTTATGCTGAACGACCCAGGTCGGGAGCTTGTTCGAGCACCCGGTGATCGGACAAGGGGAAATCGTGAAGAACGGTGTCCAGCGCACGCGTGGACCTCTGGGCACGGTGTTGGTGATCATACCGACCTACAACGAGGCCGAGAACATCACACCCATCGTGTCCCGCGTGCGCTCCTCCGTACCCGAGGCGCACATCCTCGTCGCGGACGACAACAGTCCGGACGGGACCGGCAAGCTGGCCGACCAGATCGCCGACGCCGACGACCACGTCCATGTGCTGCACCGCAAGGGTAAGGAAGGTCTCGGCGCCGCCTACCTGGCCGGCTTCCGCTGGGGCATCGAGCGCGGCTACGGCGTCCTGGTCGAGATGGACGCCGACGGTTCGCACCGCCCGGAGGAACTCCCCCGGCTCCTGGGCGCCCTGTCCGGCGCCGACCTGGTCCTCGGCTCCCGCTGGGTCCCCGGCGGGGGCGTGATCAACTGGCCGGGGCACCGCAAGCTGCTGTCACGCGGCGGCAGCCTCTACTCCCGTGTCGCACTCGGCCTCCCGATCCGCGACGTGACGGGCGGCTACCGCGCCTTCCGCAGGGAGACCCTGCAGGGCATCGCCCTCGACGAGGTCGCCTCGCAGGGCTACTGCTTCCAGGTCGACCTGGCCTGGCGAACGGTTCAGGCGGGCTACAAGGTCACCGAGGTCCCGATCACCTTCGTCGAGCGTGAGCACGGCGAGAGCAAGATGAGCGGCTCGATCGTCCGCGAAGCGCTGTGGCGCGTCACCATGTGGGGGCTCTCCTCCCGGCTGTCCCGGCCTTCCCGGCCGTCCCGGCCGTCCCGGCCCGGCAACGCCTGACCGGCCGCCCCGAGGCGCTACGACTCCCGGGGCGCCCGGGAGTCGTAGCCATGCCACCTGCGGAGGCACCCACCGCCGGGTGAGGCATCTCACACCTCCGGCCCGGCCCCGTCACACGCGGGCCCACGCCTCCAGCGCGAGGCCCGGGCCGCTCCGCTGCCGTGCCACCCGCAGCGTGCCGTCGGCGCCGAACACCGCGAGGACCACCCGGCCGCGCCCGTCGAGGGCCAGCGCCGGCGCGCCCACGCAGCGCTCGCCCGTCACCGCCCACTCGGCGGCCGCCGACTCCTCCTCCGTGGCGTACACGGCGAGCGCGGGCCGCCCCGTCGCGGCGTCGCGGCGGGCGAGGACCGTGCAGTCCCGGCCGTCCACCGGCGTCCGCAGCGCGGCCACCGGCCCCGTACCGCCTCCGCCACCCACCGCGCCCGGCCCGCCGGCCGCGGAAGCCGCAGCAGCCGCGGCGGACGACGGGCGCCAGGCGCGGACCGTACCGTCCTGCGCGTCGAGCCAGAAGTGCGTGAGCCGCCCGGGCGCCGTCTGCTCGGCGCACAGCGACGACGGCTCGGCCCGGGTCTCCAGGTCCGCGGCACGTACGAACTTCACGCCGACCTCGGTCTGCTCCCAGCGCAGCAGCCGGTCCTCCGTCACCGCGACGACCTCCATGAGCCCCTCCGCGGTGACCGACGCGGAGATCGCGCCGAGCACACCGGAGCCCTTCAGGTCGGCCCACCGGTTCCACTTGCCCGACGCCACCTGGGCGCGGCCGGAGATCCCGCCGCCCGCGTTCCGCACGAACACGTGCAGCGACCCGGTCGAGTCGACGACCGCCGACGGCAGGCCGATCTGCGCCGCCAGGTCCGGCCGGTCCGCGTACGGCGAGCCCACCGGCACCCAGTCGCGCACCGCGAGCCCGGACTGGTACTGCAGCGCGTACACCACCTCGGTGGCCGTGGACGTACGGCGCAGCCCCACCAGGTGGACGTAGCCGTCAGCGCCCTGGGCTATGGACAGGTACGGCAGCACCCCGGGCGCCGGGATGTGCACCGGCCCCGACCACTCGGGCCCGCCGACCCGGGTCTCGGTCCAGCGCAGCACGCCGCCGGAGACCGGCGCGTACGCCGTGAGCCTGCCGTCCTTGCCGCGGACCAGCCAGCCGGTGGTGGGCGGCACCGACGGATCGGCGGCGGCCGCCACCGGCAACGCGACCCCCCGGGGTGCGGGCTCGTCTGCTGGACGTTTGGCCTTCCGCGCGGACCACACCGCCATGGCTCACCGCCGACCTTCCCTGGACCCGTTGCTGGACGCCGCCATTTTGGCAGGTGGACCAGGGTGCTCGGGCACCGCCCGAAACGGCGGTAACCGGCCCGGAGTGGCACGCTTCACCGGATCGGGGGCCGAGGGTGTCCAGGGGTGTCCGAGCCATTGCCTACGATGGCGGGGCACGTCCCCCCTCATCGACGCCCCAGCAGAAGAAGAGCCCTCAGTGAAAGTCATCAGCATCGTCGGCGCCCGTCCCCAATTGGTGAAACTCGCCCCGATCGCGGCCGCGTTCGCCGGGACCGAGCACGAGCACGTCATCGTGCACACCGGACAGCACTACGACGCGGACCTCTCCGACGTCTTCTTCGACGGTCTGGGCATCCCGGACCCGGACGTCCACCTGGGCGTCGGCTCCGGCAGCCACGGCGCGCAGACCGGTGCGGTGCTGAGCGCCCTCGACCCGGTCCTGGAGCGCGAGCGGCCCGACTGGGTGCTGGTCTACGGCGACACCAACTCGACCATCGCCGGTGCGCTGTCCGCCGTGAAGATGCACCTGCCGGTGGCTCACCTGGAGGCGGGTCTGCGCTCCTTCAACCGGCGCATGCCGGAGGAGCACAACCGGGTCCTCACCGACCACTGCGCCGACGTGCTCCTCGCGCCGACCGAGGAGGCCATGCGCCACCTCGCCGCCGAGGGCCTGGCGGACCGCGCGGTCCTCGCGGGCGACGTGATGGTCGACATCTGCCTGCGCATCCGCGACGCCGTGCTCGCCGGTGAGCACGCCGCGCCCGCGCTGCCCGAGGGCATCGACCCGGAGAAGCCGTTCCTGCTGGCCACGCTGCACCGGCCGGACAACACCGACGACCCCGAGCGGCTCGCCGCGATCGTCGACGCGCTGGCCGGGCTCCCGCTGCCGGTCGCGCTGCTCGCCCACCCGCGGCTGGTCGCCCGTGCCAAGGAGCACGGCATCGAGCTGGCCAAGGGCGCGATCCACGTCGGCCGTCCGCTGCCCTACGCGGGCCTGGTCGCCGCCGTGCTGGCCTCCTCCGGTGTGGTCACCGACTCCGGCGGCCTGCAGAAGGAGGCGTTCCTGCTGGAGCGCATCACCACCACGATCCGGCCGGAGACGGAGTGGGTGGAAACCGTGGACACCGGGTGGAACGTCCTTGTTCCCGACCCGCACACCCTGCCCGCCGACAAGTGGGCCGCCACGGTCACCCGCGACGTGCCGACGGCCGACCCGGGGACGCCGTACGGCGACGGGCAGGCCGCGCGGAACGTTGTCCGGATCATGGAAGAGTGGAAGGGAGGCCGCCGGCACGCGTGAGGCGGACAGGCCCCCTCATTGGGGTGCCAACCCGTACACGTCACCGTGCTAGCGTCACCGGTTATGTCAGCGTCAGCGTCTCCCGGATCCGGGCTGCCCGCGTCGGGCGATCGGCCCCATGTGATCTACCTCGCCATCGGATTCCCGCCGGCTGCCAAGAGCTGCGCGTACCGCATGCGCGAGACCGCGAACCAGTTCGTCAACCAGGGCTGGGACGTCACGGTCGTCACCATCGCGCAGGAGTCCTGGGAGCGGGACTCCGGCGTCGACCTCACGCTCCTGGAGCAGGTCGACCCGAAGGTGAACATTGTCGAACTGCCGCTGGCGCGCGAGGACCTGGAGACGGACATCCGCCTCTACGACGAGGCCCGCGCCCTCAACCCCAACAGCTGGGTGGCCGCGCTGCGCCGCCGTCAGATGAAGCCGTTCCCTGAGCCCAACTTCGGTGACTGGCGGGAGGACCTGGAGCAGGCCGTCCTCCGCGTCCACCGGCAGCGTCCGGCGGATCTGCTGCTCGCGAGCTGCGTCCCGTATGTGAACCTCGCCGCGGCGTGGAAGCTGTGGGAGGAGGCGAAGGTCCCGTACGCCGTGGACTTCCGCGACGGCTGGTCCATCGACGTGATCGACGGCGTCGAGGCGTTCTCGCGGGACTCGGACGAGGGCCGCTGGGAGCAGAAGATCCTGGACAACGCGCTCTCGCTGTGGGTCGTGAACGACCCCATCGCCGAGCACTACCGCAAGCGCTACCCGGACTTCGCCGACCGCGTCCACGTCGTGCGCAACGGCTACGACGCGGACAGCTCCCCGGGCCGCGTCCACCGCACCGACCCCGAGGCCGGTCTGGTCTTCGGCTACCTCGGCACGGTCAACTTCACCGCGCAGCACCTGGAGACGGTGCTCGCCGCGTGGAAGGCGGCCCGCGAGAAGGAGCCGCTGCTCGCCAACGCCCGCTTCGAGGTGCGCGGCCACATCGGCAACGGCTCCGGCCGCGAGGCCAACCGGCACGCCGAGATCCTCAAGCAGGCCGAGGCCGACGGCGTGTTCTTCGGCGGCCCCGCCGCCAAGGCCGAGGTCGCCTCGGTGTACGCCGGGTGGGACGCGATGGTCCTCATCCTCATCGGCGGCCGCTACGTCACCTCGGGCAAGGTGTACGAGTACATGGCGACCGGCCTGCCGATCGTGTCGGCGCACGTCGTCGAGCACGACGCCTCCAACGTGCTGAAGGGCCACCCGCTGTGGACCGGCGCCGTCGGCATCGACGAGGAGAAGCTCACCGAGTCGTTCGTGCGGGCCGCGCACATGGCGGTCGAGACGAGCGACGAGGTGCACGCGGAGGCCATGGCGCACGCCGACCAGTTCACGCGTGAGGCGTTGATGAGCGTCGCCGTGAAGAACCTCGTCGACGACGTCACCGCCCTGCGGGCCGCGCGGGAGAACGCCGCGGCCGACGTCTCCTCTCGTACCGACAGCCCGTCCGTCGCCGAAGGATCCTCGCTGTGACCCGCGTCCTGTTCATCGCCAGCGCCAAGCCCCAGCTGGGCGTGTTCAAAGACTCGGTGCGCAAGTTCCGCGCGCAGGGCGCCCAGACGTTCCTGGCCGGCACGTTCCACCTGGAGTCCAACGCCGAGGAGCTGGCCGCCATCGAGCTGGACGGCACGCACCAGCTGCCGCGCAGCCTGGCGTTCCGCTCGGCGGCCGTGCGCCGCAAGGCCAGCAAGTCGCCGCTCGGCATGCGCGTGTGGCTCCAGTCGAAGCGCGACGGCTGGCTGCGCCAGGAGGCCCGGCGCGCCGACGTGCTGGTCGCCCTCGACCCGGGCGCCGTGTACACGGTGTGGCGGCTCGCCCAGCACTACCGCGTCGACGAGGCCCACTTCGGCATCGCCCCGGCCCTGAAGGCCGTCGGCAGGCTCAAGGGCAAGGGCGCCACGGGGGTGCAGCGCGGTGTGCTGCCGCCGCTGGACGTCGTCAAGCGCGATGTGAAGCGGTCCGTGGACGGGCTGCCGGCCGCGGTGATGCGCCGTGCCACGGCCCGCCCGGTCATGCGTTCCGCCGTCGGCGCCCGGATGTGGCGTACGGCGGTCACGGCGCCGGGCGTGCCCGCCAAGGTCCGTATCGCCACGTCGCGTTATGTCGCCGAGGGCATGCAGTGGGCGGGCCGTACGAGCGGTGCCGCCATCGCGCTCGCGGCGGCCGCGTCGAAGATCCCCGACCAGGGGCTGCGGGCGCAGCTCCTCGACGAGGCCGTGATGAAGGAGCTCGCGCGGGGCATCAACCCGCGTGACCTCGGCAAGGCGGTCTCCGCCCAGCTGGCGCACGCGGACAGCCGGTTCGCGGCGGGTGACCACGCCAAGGCGGCGACGGCCCTGGACCGTGCGCTGTTCCTGGCGTTCCACCGGGTGCTGCACATCGACCAGCTGTCGTCGCCGCTCGCGAAGGACGCCGAGGCGTTCGTCACGCCGCTGTACCGGTCGCCGGCCGTGCAGGCGCTGACCCGCTCGCAGGGCAGGAAGTCCCCGGCCGCCCCGGCCCCGAAGGACCGCCCGCTGCGGCTGCTGGTCACCACCAGCGCCAACGCGAACTTCCTGGGCCACATCCTGGACCGCTACGGCGACCACCCGGACGTGGAGCTGCGGTTCCTGGACCTGGCCACGCAGAAGGCGCTGAAGCGGATCGCGTGGGCGGGCCGCCGGGTGCTGGAGGACCGGCTCGCGGGCGGCACCAGCGACTACCAGGAAGAGGTGGAGCGGCTCATGCGGCCCTACCTCGACTGGGCGGACACGGTGTTCGTCGACTGGGCGGTGGGCCCCGCCGCGATGCTGACCACGATCGACCCGGGCACCGCCCGGATCGTCGTACGGCTGCACAGCTACGAGGCGTTCACACGCTGGCCGCACATGACGGACTTCTCGCGGATCGACGACCTGATCTACGTGGCCCCGCACGTGCGGGACCTCGTCGAGTCGCTGGTGCCGCAGCTCCGCGGCGAGCACGCGCCCCGTACGCACCTCCTCGACAACGCCATGGACCTGGCGGGCTTCGCGCGCCCCAAGCCGGCGGAGGCCCGGTTCAACCTGGGCCTGGTCGGAATAAGCCAGGTCGCCAAGGACCCGCTGTGGGCCGTGGACGTGCTCAAGCGGGTACGGCAGCACGACGAGCGCTACCGGCTGCTGCTGGTCGGCGGCGACATGAACGGCAAGACGAGCCGCGCCACGCACGACTACCTGCGGCAGTTCCGCAAGGAGCTCAAGCCGCTGATCGAGGAGGGCGCGGTCGTGAAGCTCGGCCCGACGGACGACGTGCCGTCGGCGCTGACCGACATCGGCGTCATCCTGTCGTCGTCCGTCCGTGAGGGCTGCCACGTCGGCCTCATGGAGGGCGCCGCCAGCGCCGCCGTACCCGTCTCGCGTGACTGGCCGTTCTACGCGGGCAAGCCGAACAGCGCCCGCACGCTCTACCCGGAGGGCTGGGTCGTCGGTTCCGCCGAGGAGGCTGCGCGGCGCATCCTGGAGACCACGGCCACGGAGCAGTCCTGGCGCGAGGCCGGCAAGCTGGCCTCCGAGCACGCCCTGTCGGCGTGGGACTGGCCGGTCGTCAGCAAGCAGTTCGACGACCTGTTCCTGGGCGAACGGTAGGAGAAGCCGGAACGCGAAGGGCCCCGGACGATGTCCGGGGCCCTTCGCGTGGTGCGTACGGTCAGTTCGGGTGGCGGAGCTGCCAGCCCGACCAGGCCGACTCGACCATCTCGCGTACATCGTGGCGGGCCGTCCAGCCGAGCTCCTCGCGGATCAGGTCCGCGGACGCGACGACACGGGCCGGGTCGCCGGGGCGGCGCGAGGTGACCTCGGGGGCGGCGTCGGTGTGGCCGGTGACGTCCTTGATGATGCCGACCATCTCCGTCACCGAGACGCCCTCGCCCCGGCCGATGTTCAGCACCAGCGACGCCCCCGGATCCGCCGCGAGCCGGCGGGCGGCCGCGACGTGCGCGGACGCGATGTCCTCGACGTGGATGTAGTCGCGGACGCAGGTGCCGTCCGGCGTCGGGTAGTCGTCGCCGAAGACCCGCGGCGCCTCACCGGCCGTGAGCCGCTCGAAGACCATCGGGACCAGGTTGAACACGCCGTCGTCGGCGAGCTCCGGGCTCGCCGCGCCCGCCACGTTGAAGTAGCGCAGCGACGCGGTCGCCATGCCGTGCGTACGGCCGACGGCGCTCGCCATCCACTCCCCCGCGAGCTTCGTCTCGCCGTACGGGTTGATCGGCGAGCACGGCGTCTTCTCGGTGACGAGGTCCACGTCGGGCATGCCGTACACGGCGGCCGACGACGAGAACAGGAAGCGGGTGACACCGGCCGCGACGGCCGCGTCGAGGAGGACCCGCATGCCCTCCACGTTCTCGCGGTAGTAGTACAGCGGCTTCGCGACGGACTCGGCGACCTGCTTCTTGCCCGCGATGTGCACGATGCCGGTGACGGCGTGCTCGCGCAGAACGCGGTCGAGGAACTCCCGGTCCAGGACGGTGCCGGTCTCCAGCGGGACGCCGGCGGGCAGCCGGTCGGCGCGCCCGGTGCTCAGGTCGTCCACGACGACGACGCGCTCGCCGCCTTCGGTCATCGCCTTCACGACGTGCGAGCCGATGAATCCGGCGCCGCCGGTGATCATCCAGGTCATGGGGATCCCTCCTGCGGGTCGGCCCCGCCCCGCCGGGTGGGGGCGGGGCAGGGCCTTGGTGTCGGTGCCTGCGGGCAGGCCGGGTCAGCCGCCGATGACGACGCGGCGGACGCCTTCCCAGCGGGCCGGGTCGGTGGTGCGGCGGCCGTCGACCAGGACCTTCACGTCCGGCAGGTCGGAGGCGGCCAGCTCGCGGTACTCGGCGTGGTCGGCCTGGAGGATCGCCGCGGTGACGGTCTCGCCCCGGTGCGGGGTGAGGCCGTGGGCGGCGAGCTCCTCGTCCGTGTACATGGGGTCGGAGACGTACGGGACGGCGCCGCGCGCCTTGAGCGCCTCGACGGTCGGGAAGACGCCGGAGAACGCGGTCTCCTTGACGCCGCCGCGGTAGGCGGCGCCCAGCACCAGCACGCCCACGTCCTTCAGGTCGCCGTAGGCGGCGGCCAGCAGGTCGACGGCGTAGTCCGGCATCGCGGCGTTGGCCTCGCGGGCCGAGCGGACGACGGTGGCCTCCGGGTCGTTCCACAGGTACATCCGCGGGTAGATCGGGATGCAGTGGCCGCCGACGGCGATGCCCGGCTGGTGGATGTGGCTGTAGGGCTGCGAGTTGCAGGCCTCGATGACCTTCTTGACGTCGATGCCGTTCTTGTCGGCGAACCGGGCGAACTGGTTCGCCAGGCCGATGTTGACGTCGCGGTAGGTGGTCTCGGCGAGCTTGGCCAGCTCGGACGCCTCGGCGGTGCCCAGGTCCCACACGCCGTTGGGCTGCGGCAGGTCGGCGCGCTCGTCGAAGTCGAGGACCTGCTCGTAGAACTCGACACCGCGGCGGGTCGACGCCTCGTCGATGCCGCCGACGAGCTTCGGGTAGCGGCGCAGGTCGGCGAAGACGCGGCCGGTGAGGACGCGCTCCGGCGAGAACACCAGGTGGAAGTCCTCGCCGGCGGTGAGGCCGGAGCCCTGCTCCAGCATCGGCGCCCAGCGGGTGCGGGTGGTGCCGACCGGGAGGGTCGTCTCGTACGAGACGAGCGTGCCCGGCTTGAGGCCCTTGGCGATGGCCTGCGTGGCGTTGTCCATCCAGCCGAAGTCGGGGGTGCCCTCGGCGTCCACGAACAGCGGCACGACCACGACGACGGCCTCGGACCGCGCGACGGCCGCCGCGGTGTCGGTGGTCGCGGTGAGCAGCCCGGCGTCGACGGCCTTCTTGAGCTTGACGTCCAGGTCGTGCTCGCCGGGGAAGGGCTCGGTGCCGGCGTTGACCAGCTCGACGACCTTCTCGTTGACGTCGGCGCCGATGACCGTGTGGCCCTTGTCGGCGAACTGCACGGCGAGCGGCAGACCGATCTTGCCGAGCGCGACTACACAGATGTTCATCGGGTCAGTTTCCTCTTCACACGAGACAGGATGCGGCGCAGTCGCTTGCCCGCGCCGGGCGAGGGCTCCCAGAGCGGAGCCGTGGTGATGACCAGCCGTCCCTTGGCGTTGGCGGTGGCGGAGATCCGGTACGGGACGATCTCGCGCCAGCGCCGCGCCAGGGGCAGTGGCACACCCTGGGTCTGCACCGGGATCTCGTACGTCGAGCCTGCCACATCCAGGTAGGCGCGGACGCCGAGCTTGGCCCGGGTCGGCTGGACGGGGATGTGGGCGAGCAGCACGGTCCCCTCCCCGTCGGCGGACGGCTCACGGCGCAGTTCCCCCGCGAGGGCGGGGAGTTCCGTCCCCACGGGGACGCGGCGGCCGCCCGGCTTGTCGGCGCTCTTCGGCATCGCCTTGCCGGCGAGGCGTACGGACGCCGATTCGGTCTCCCCGGTGACGGGGACACGGACCGCCAGGGACACCGCCATGTCCTGGCCGTGCTGCTCCCAGGACGCCGACACGAGGCCGGTGCCGTCGGCGAGCTGCTTGGGAACGGACTCGCCGATCACCTCGAAGAGCCGGTCGGGCAGGCCGAGCGCCGGGTCGCGGAAGCCGGGGTAGCGCAGGTACGCGCGCCCGTCCTCCAGCAGGAACGGCGGGGCGCCGTGCGCGGCCTCGTCCTCGATGGCCCGTACGAGCTCGTCGACGGCGCCGCGCTGGGCGAGGGCGATCCGCACCCGCCGCTTGACGTCCATGGAGTCGCGCAGCGCGTCCGTGAAGTACGCGTCGGCGAGGCGGGCGATGCCCGCGCACACCTCGGTCCGCGTCGCCGGGTCCAGGGACGGGAAGTCGTCCTGGATCAGCTTGGCGAGCTCCCAGGTGAAGTGCCGCTTGAACACCGCGTCACGCTGCGGGCCCGCCTCGATGAGCCCGGCCGCGTGCTCCATGATCCGTTCGGTGCAGCGCAGCCGTGAGAGGTGGTTGGCGCGGTACGTGATGTTCGACGCGTCGCCGCGCTTCACCGCGTAGTAGAACGTGTAGTCCGCGAGGACGGAGATCTTCTTCGCGCGGACGCACGCCTCGATCGTGAACGGCTGGTCGGAGCCGACCGGCAGGTCCTCGGGGAACCGCAGCTTGTGCTCCTCGACGAGGTCGCGCCGGAACAGCTTGGTGTTGGCCAGCGTGAACGGCAGCGCCGAGTCGTACAGGCTGATGTCGGGGTCGCTCTTCTTGAAGAGCGCCTGGTGGACGTAGCGGCCGTTGGTGCCGACCATCTTGCCGACCACGACGTCGGAGCCGTGGGTGTCGGCGCAGGTCACCATCCGCTTCAGCGCTTCCGAACCGAGGTAGTCGTCGGAGCCGATGAAGTACACGTAGCGGCCGGTGGCGACCTCCAGGGCCCGGTTGCTGGGCGCGGCCGGGCCTCCGGAGTTGGCCTGGTGGATCACCTTCACGACGCCGGGGTACCGCTCGGCGAAGCGGTCGAGTTCCGCGCCGCTGTCGTCGGTCGATCCGTCGTCGACGGCCACGATCTCCAGGCGGTCCGTGCCGATGCTCTGCCCGACGAGGGAGTTCAGACACTCCGTCAGGTACGGCATCGTGTTGTAGACCGCCACGACGACGGTGACGTCAGGTCTCGGTCTGGTCAAAGGGATCCTGCCCCTGTCCCTAGGCGGCGTCGTCGTCGAGCCGGACGGTCCGGCCGTCGGCGGCCGACTCCAGCACCGCGGCGGCGACCTCCACGGTCCGCAGACCCTGGCGCAGCGTGCAGATGTCGTCGGACTTGCCGAGGACCGCGTCGCGGAACAGCTCGTGCTCGACGAGCAGCGGCTCGCGCTTCGGGATCGCGTACCGGACCATGTCGCCCTCGGCGACGCCGCGGAACGCCCGCAGGGCCTCCCACTCGGTGGCGACGGCGGCGTTGGAGTAGAAGGTCAGGTCGGCGGTGAGGGTGTCGGCGATGAAGCAGCCGCGCTCACCGGTGACCGACGTGAACCGCTCCTTCAGCGGGCTCAGCCAGTTGACGAGGTGGCTGACCATCGTGCCGTCGGAGAGCTGGCCGACGGCGGACACCATGTCCTCGTGCGGGCGGCCCGACTTGGACACGGTGTGGGCGGCGATCGACCGGTACGTCTGCCCGGTCACCCAGCCGGTCAGGTCGATGTCGTGGGTGGCGAGGTCCTTGACGACGCCGACGTCCGCGATGCGGTGCGGGAACGGGCCCTGGCGGCGCGTGACGACCTGGAACACCTCGCCCAGCTCACCCGCCTCCAGGCGGGCGCGCAGCGAGCGCAGCGCCGGGTTGCAGCGCTCGATGTGGCCCACGCCGGCGACCAGGTCGCGCGACTCGAAGGCCTCGACGAGCCGGCGGGCGCCGTCGACGGTGTCCGCGACGGGCTTCTCGATCAGCGCGCAGACCCCGGCGTCGGCCAGCTTCAGACCGACCTCCTCGTGGAGGGCGGTCGGGCAGGCGACGACGGCGTAGTCGACACCGAGGGCCAGCAGCTCCTCGACGGTGGACAGAACGGGAGCGCCCTGCGCCCAGCCGTTCTTGTCGCCCATCGGGTCGACGACACCGACGAGCTGCACGCCCTCCAGGCCGGCGAGGACACGGGCGTGGTGGCGGCCCATCGAGCCGAGGCCGACGAGGCCGGCCCGGAGCGTTCCGGTGGCGGTCACAGGTTCTCCCCCAGCGCGTTCACGGCGGTGACGATCCGCTCCAGGTCGTTCTGGGACAGCGACGGGTGGACGGGCAGCGAGACGACCTCGGCCGCGGCCTTCTCCGTCTCCGGCAGGTCCCAGGTGCGGCCGGCCTTCTGGTCCGGCTCCCAGTACGGCTTGAGGCGGTGGATCGGCGTCGGGTAGTACACGGCGTTGCCGACACCGGCCTCGGTGAGCTTCGCCATCGCGGCGTCGCGGTCGCCGCGGACGCGGACCGTGTACTGGTGGTAGATGTGGCGCGCGCCCTCGGCGACCACCGGCGTGACGACGTCCGTCGCGGTGATGTGCTCGGTGAGGTACGCGGCGTTGGCGATGCGCTGCTCGGTCCAGCCGTTCAGCTTGCCGAGCTGGACGCGGCCGACGGCGGCGGCCACGTCGGTCATGCGCATGTTGGCGCCGACGATCTCGTTGGCGTACCGCGCCTCCATGCCCTGGTTGCGCAGCAGTCGCAGCGTACGGGCGACCTCGGCGTCCGCGACGGAGATCATGCCGCCTTCGAGGCTGTGCATGTTCTTGGTCGGGTAGAAGCTGAAGGTGCCGCCCGCGCCGAACGCGCCGACGGGCGTGCCGTTGAGCGCGGCCGCGTGGGCCTGGCAGGCGTCTTCGACGACGGCCAGCTTGTGCTTGGCGGCGATGGCCATGATCCGGTCCATCGCGGCCGGGTGGCCGTACAGGTGGACCGGCATGATCGCGACGGTGCGCGGCGTGACGGCGGCCTCGACGGCGGCCGGGTCCAGGCAGTACGTGTCCGGGTCGATGTCGGCGAACACGGCGTCGGCGCCGACCAGTCGGATCGCGTTGGCGGACGCGGCGAAGGAGAAGGACGGGACGATGACCTCGTCACCGGGGCCGATGCCCAGCGCCATCAGAAGGAGGTGAAGGGCGGAGGTGCCCGAGTTGACCGCGACGCAGTGACGTCCGTCGACCAGCTCGGAGAAGCTCTCCTCGAAGGCGGCCACTTCCGGGCCCTGCACGACGCGGCCGCTGCGCAGCACGCGGACCGCGGCCTCGATCTCCTCCTCACCGATGACCGGACGGGCAGCGGGGATGGGCTGCTCGTTGACGCTCGGCATGGACGTCCTCCTTGAACACCGCAAGAGCTCTAAGTGGCAGAGGTCCGGGGTGAGCGAGCGTCTCGTCGTGAGCGCCCGTGACCCCTCCGGCGCGATGCCGACGCCCTACCGATGACCGTCGGGACGGGACCGGCCCGGAACCGACCGGCGTCACATTATCAGGAATGCCCGAGTCAATTTCCGGGCCGTTAACGGAGCGATGGGGCGATACGGGAGCGTTATGGAAAAAACCGTGTCCCGCCTCGCGTGAATGCGAGACGGGACACAGATCATTTACACGGTCACCGCAGGTCGTTCAGCTCTCCGTGACCTTCGCGTCCGCCGAGACGGACGGTGCCGGTGACTGCTCGGCCGCGACGGTCTTCTTCGCGGCGCTCTTGGCGGTCTTGGCCGTCTTCGACGCCGTCTTGGTGGCCGTGGCCTTCTTGGCGGTCGTCTTCTTCACCGCGGTCTTCTTGGCCGTCGCCGTCTTCTTGGTGGCGGCCTTCTTCGCGGTGGCCTTCTTGGCGGTCTTGCGGGCCGCCTTCTTGGCCGGGGCCTCGGGGGCTTCGGCTTCGGCTGCCTCGGCTGCCTCGGCTGCTTCGGCTGCCGCCTCGGCCTTCGGGGCTTCGGGGGCCGCCGGGGCCTCCGGGGCCGCCGCTTCGGCCGGGGCGGTGGTGCTGGTCACCACGACGATCGCGGCCTCCTCAGCACCCGCCGGGGAACCGGCCGGGGCGGTGACCTTGCGGACCGCGCGGCGCCGCGTCCGCACCGGGGCGGGCGCCTCGGCGGCGGGCACCTCGACGACCGGCTCCTCGACGGCCGGAGCCTCGGCGACCGGAGCCTCGGCCGGGGCCTCGGGGGCGACCGGGGCGGCCGGCTCGACGACGGCCACGGCCTCGACCGGGGCCTCCGCGCCCTTCGGCGGACCGGCCGGTGCCGACACCTTACGGGTCGCCCGGCGACGGGTACGGCCCTGCGGCGCGGCCTCGGCGGCGGGCGCCTCCGGCGTGACCGCGACCGGCTCGGCCGCGAGGGCCGGGACGGCCTCCGGCTCCGTGACCGTGGCGGGCTCGGCGGCCGCCGTCAGCGGGGCCTCCACGACCGGCGCGGCCTCGGCGGCCTTCGGGGCACCGGCGGGCGCCGACACCCTGCGGCTCGCCCGGCGCCGCGTACGGCCACGGGTCGCGGCCGCCTCGGCCTCGGCGGCGCTGGAGTACAGCTCCTCGTCGGGCCGGAAGGCCGGCTCGGGCAGCGCCATCGGGGCGGCGGCCTCGGCGGCGACCTCGGCCTCCGTCTCGGCGGCCACCCGCGCGGCGGCCTCCTTCTCCTTCGCCGGGGCCTCGACGGCGGGCGCCTCGGCCTCGGCGCCGCCGCGGCCGCGCTTGCGCGCACGCTTGCCGCCGCCGCCCGCCGTGGCGGGCTGTTCCATGTGGACGATGACGCCGCGGCCGTTGCAGTGGACGCAGGTCTCCGAGAACGACTCCAGCAGGCCCTGGCCGACCCGCTTGCGGGTCATCTGGACCAGGCCCAGCGACGTCACCTCGGCGACCTGGTGCTTCGTACGGTCCCGGCCCAGGCACTCCAGCAGGCGCCGCAGCACCAGGTCCCGGTTGGACTCCAGGACCATGTCGATGAAGTCGATGACGACGATGCCGCCCAGGTCGCGCAGCCGGAGCTGGCGCACGATCTCCTCGGCCGCTTCGAGGTTGTTCCTCGTCACGGTCTCCTCAAGGTTGCCGCCCTGGCCGGTGAACTTGCCGGTGTTGACGTCGACCACGACCATCGCCTCGGTCTTGTCGATCACCAGCGAACCGCCGGACGGCAGCCAGACCTTGCGGTCCAGCGCCTTCATGAGCTGCTCGTCGATCCGGTACGTCGCGAAGACGTCGACCTCCGACGTCCAGCGCTGCAGCCGGTCCGCCAGGTCGGGCGCCACGTGCGAGACGTAGCCGTGGATGGTCTCCCACGCGTCGTCGCCGCTGACGATGACCTTCGAGAAGTCCTCGTTGAAGATGTCGCGGACGACCCGGACGGTCATGTCCGGCTCACCGTAGAGAAGGGTCGGAGCGTTGCCGTTCTTCGCCTTCTTCTGGATCTCCTCCCACTGCGCCTGGAGCCGCTCGACGTCACGGCGCAGCTCGTCCTCGCTCGCGCCCTCGGCGGCGGTGCGCACGATGACGCCCGCGTCCTCGGGGACGATCTTCTTGAGGATGGTCTTCAGGCGGGCGCGCTCGGTGTCGGGCAGCTTGCGGCTGATACCGGTCATCGAGCCCTCGGGCACGTACACCAGGTAGCGGCCGGGCAGTGACACCTGGCTGGTGAGGCGGGCGCCCTTGTGGCCGATCGGGTCCTTCGTCACCTGGACGAGGACGGACTGGCCGGACTTGAGCGCGGTCTCGATACGGCGCGGCCCGTTGGCCATGCCGAGCGCCTCGAAGTTGACCTCGCCGGCGTACAGGACGGCGTTGCGGCCCTTGCCGATGTCGACGAACGCGGCCTCCATGGACGGCAGGACGTTCTGGACCTTGCCCAGGTAGACGTTGCCGACGTACGAGGTGGCCTGCTCCTTGTTGACGTAGTGCTCGACGAGCACGTTGTCCTCGAGGACGCCGATCTGGGTGCGGTCGCCGTGCTGGCGGACGACCATGACCCGCTCGACGGCCTCGCGTCGGGCGAGGAACTCGGCCTCGGTGATGATCGGGACGCGGCGGCGGCCCTGCTCGCGGCCCTCGCGGCGGCGCTGCTTCTTGGCCTCCAGGCGCGTGGAGCCCTTGATGGACTGCACCTCGTCGGACGGCTCCGCCTTCGGGCGCGGCTCGCGTACCTTGACGACCGTACGGACGCCGTCCTCCTCGGCGGCGGCCTCGGGCTCGGCGCCCTCACCGGTGCGGCGACGGCGGCGGCGACGGCGGCGGGAGCCGCTGGTGCCGGCGGCCGCGGGGGTGGCCTCGCCCTCGGCTTCCTCGTCGTGCTCCGCCTCGGCCTCCTCGGCCTCGGGCTCCTCCTCGAACTCCGCCTCGGCGGCCCCGGCCGCGCCTTCGGCGCCCGTGGTCTCCTCGATCTCGTCGGCCTCGGCGGCCTCACCGCGGCGACGGCGGCGGCCGCCACGGCGGCGACGGCGCGACGGGCGGTCCTCGAAGTCGCCGGCCTCCTCGGCTTCGGCGGCGCGCTCGGCCTGCGCCTCCGCCTCGGTCTCGGCCTCAGCCTCGGTCTCGGCGGGCTCCGGCGCGGCCTCCACGGCGGGTGCGGCGGTCTCGGCCGCCTCGGCGCGGCGACGGCGGCGACGGCGGCCACCGGTCTCGGCGCGCTCGGCGCGCTCGGCGACCGGCTCGACGGCCGTGACGGCCTCGGCGGCCTCCGTGGCCTCGACGGCCTCCTCTTCCTCGGCCGCGGCGGCTTCGGCGGCGGCGGCCGCGGCAGCCGTCTCCGGGGTCTGGAACATGGGCTCGGTGAAGACCGGCGCCTGGAAGACCGGCACGGCGGGCCGTGCGGCGCGACGGGCCGGCTCGGCGGCCTTCGGCGGCTCGGCGGTGAACTTCGGCGCGGTCACACGGCGGCGCGTACGGCCACGGGTGGCGGCCTGCTCGGCGGCGGCGACCTCGGCACCCGACGTGTCGGCGGCGATCTGCGCGACGGTGTCGGCGGGC
>NZ_JABWDV010000468.1 GCF_013362995.1 Streptomyces sp. TRM64462
CGCGCGGCCCGTGTCGGCGCGGTCGGCGGCGGCCCGGCCGTGGTCCCAGCCGTCCTGGTCCGTGGCGCCCCGGACCCTGGCCGTCGTGGTCTGCGGGAACATCCGTTCCGCGCGGTCCACGACGGCCACGTCGCGCGCCGCCAGCACCGGCAGCAGCGTCGGCTCCGCCGCGGCGATCCGGCGGGACGTGGACGACAGCCGGTCGCCGATCCGCTGGGCGTACGCCAGCAGGAACGACTGCCGGAACGTCTTCGTACGCTTCCGGCCGCCCGCTCTCTGCGCCGCCTCCGCCTGGGTCATCGCGGCGTCGCCCTGCACCAGCAGTGAGGTGTACAGCAGCTCGACGGCCTCCAGGTCCGGGGCGAAGCCGACGACCGTCGAGAAGCCGAACGCCTCGTTCCACACCGCGCGGCAGCGGTTCGCCGTGGCCACCGCGTCCAGCAGGATCGCCTTCGCCGTCTCGTACGGGGCGTCGACCCCGATCCGTACAGCGGCGGGCTCGTCGGCCCCGGGGGCGGACAGCGCCGCCTCGTCCAGGCTGTGGCGGGCCATCAGCTCCTGGGCCTTCGCGGTGAGCGCCTCCGCCTCCTCCGGGTAGCCGGTCGCCTCCGCCTTCGCCAGCAGCGCCCGGATCCGGCCCAGCATCCGGGACTCGCCGGCGAACCCTGCGGCCGCCACAGGACCGGCACCCGGAGGCGGACCGACCGGTTCCAGCGCCGGCAGCCGCACCAGCAGCCGGTACAGCTCCAGCACGGCGGTCGCGTACGAGAACCGGTCGGCTGCCCGCCACGGCTCCGTATCGAGCGCGTCCACCTGCTCCCGCCAACGCGGCGGCAGATGGGCGTACCCGGCCGTCTCGGCGACGATCAGCGCGGCCACCAGCCGTACGTGCCGCTCCTCCAGCTCCCGCCGTACGAGCCGCACCACATCGGCCGGCTGCCAGCCCCGCCCCCACACCCGCGCCAGCAGCTCCTCACCGCGCCGCACCAGCTCGGCATCCGCCCCGACGTCCGCCGCGAGCAGCGAGGCGCCCAGGTCGAGCGAGGCGTCGTCGTCCGCGTACAGCGCGGCACCCAACGCCCGCTCGACGACCCCCACCCCTCCCCCACTCACGCCTGCCCCTCCACTCCACGCCCGACCTGCATGATCGTGCCTCCTTACGCGCGCGTAGCCCCCGACCACACCATGGTCGCAGCGCGACCGAACCAGACGAACGGAGGCTTCAGGGGGTGCTCCTTCCCTAAGCTGAACGGCTCGACTGCCTTTGGTCTCCAGGGGAGGGCGCCCCATGGGCGAGAACAAGCGGCGGATGCTGGCGGGCGAGTGGTACGTGTCCGACGATGCGGAGCTGGCCGCGGACACCCGGCGGCGTGTCGCGCTGTGCGCCGCGTACAACGGGCCCGGGGCCGCCGTGTCGCCCGAGGAGCGGACGCGGATCCTGAGCGAGCTGTTCGGCGCGGTCGGTGAGGGTGTGCGGATCCGGCCGCCGTTCCACTGCGACTTCGGCTACCACATCGACGTCGGCGCCCGTACGTTCGTGAACTTCAACGCCGTGTTCCTGGACGCCGCGCCCATCACCGTCGGCGCCGACGCGCAGATCGGCCCGAACGTCCAGCTCCTGACGCCCGTCCACGAGCTGGACCCGGCGCGGCGCAGGGCCGGGTGGGAGCGGGCGCTTCCGGTGACGATCGGCGACAACGTGTGGCTGGGCGGCGGTGTGATCGTCTGCCCGGGCGTGACGATCGGCGCGGACACGGTCGTCGGCGCGGGTTCGGTCGTCACGCGGGACCTGCCGGCCGGGGTGCTCGCCGTCGGCAGCCCGGCCCGTGTCGTCCGCTCGCTGACGGCCTGACGAGGCTTGAGGGCGTCACGATCAGCTTGCCGCGCAGCGTCCCGCCCGTTGTCAGTGCCGGGTGCGAGACTCGCACCCGTGAGCGAGCGGAGCGAACGGTGGGCTCTGGACGGGGTCGAGGGGGGCGGGGCGCGGCTGGTCCCTCTCGGCGGCGACGGCCTGCCCGCCGGCCCCGTGCTCACCGAGCCCGACCTGGTGGCGGCGGTGCGGTCGCGGCCGGATGTGGGGCGCTGGGTGTGGCGGTCGACGTCCGCTGTGTACCCGCGGCTGCTGGCGGCCGGGGTGCGCGTCGAGCGGTGCTACGACATCGAGGCCGCCGAGCAGTTGCTGCTCGCCCACGAGAGACGTCTCGGTGAGCCGCGGTCCGCCGCGGCGGCGTGGGCGCGGCTGCACGACCGCCCGGTGCCGCCCGACCCGCCGGCCCGCGCGGCGGAGCCGGCCGGTTCCCAGTCGTCGCTGTTCGAGGCGCGCCCGGCCGGGCCCGGCGTACCGTTCGACGGCCTCCTGGAGGTGTACGCCGAGCAGCAGCGAAGACACGCGGCCGCCGAGCACCCGGACCGGATGCGGCTGCTGACGGCGGCCGAGTCGGCGGGGTGGCTGGTGGCCGCCGAGATGCACCGGGCGGGCCTGCCCTGGCGGGCGGACGTGCACCGGGCGGTGCTGCACGAGCTGCTGGGCGAGCGGTACGCGGGCGGGGGCGAGCCGCGCCGCCTCGCGGAGCTGGCGGACCAGGTGTCGGCGGCGTTCGGGCGGCGCGTGCGGCCGGACCTGCCGGCGGACGTGGTGAAGGCGTTCGCGGAGGCCGGGATCCGGGTGCGGTCGACACGGCGCTGGGAGCTCGCGGAGCTCGGCCACCCGGCGGTCGAACCACTCATCGCGTACAAGAAGCTGTACCGGATCTGGACGGCGCACGGCTGGAGCTGGCTCCAGGACTGGGTGCACGACGGGCGGTTCCGCCCGGAGTACGTGCCGGGCGGCACGGTCAGCGGACGCTGGACGACCAACGGCGGCGGGGCGCTGCAGATCCCGAAGGTGATCCGCCGTGCGGTCGTCGCGGACGGCGGCTGGCGGCTGGTCGTCGCGGACGCCGACCAACTGGAGCCGCGCGTCCTCGCGGCGATCTCCCGCGACCCGGGCCTGATGGAGGTGGCCGGCGACGACGGCGATCTGTACACGCGCCTGTCGGACCGGGCGTTCTCTGGCGACCGCGAGCACGCGAAGCTGGCGCTGCTGGGCGCGGTCTACGGGCAGACCAGCGGCGACGGCCTGAAGAACCTGGCGGCGCTGCGGCGCCGGTTCCCGCGCGCGGTGGCGTACGTCGACGACGCGGCGCGGGCGGGCGAGGAGGGCCGGCTGGTCCGCACCTGGCTGGGCCGGACGAGCCCGCGCGCGACGGGTGCGGGCGAGCCCGACGAGGCGGGCATCCCGCAGGACGATACGGCCCCGGTCCCGGGGTCCGGTGCGGACGCCCGCGCCCGGGGCCGGTTCACGCGGAACTTCGTGGTGCAGGGCAGCGCCGCCGACTGGGCCCTGCTGATGCTGGCCGCGCTGCGCCGGGCGACCGCGGGGATGCGGGCGGAGCTGGTGTTCTTCCAGCACGACGAGGTGATCGTGCACTGCCCGGCGGAGGAGGCGGAAGCGGTCGCGGACGCGATCCGCACGGCCGGCGACCTGGCCGGGCGGATCACGTTCGGGGACACACCGGTGCGCTTCCCGTTCACGACGGCGACGGTGGAGCGCTACTCCGACGCGAAGTGAGGTGACGCCCGGTCTCCCCGCTGCCCCGCGGTCGGGCCCGCCTCCGCCCGGACACCCCCTAGTCGGTGAGCCAGACGCGGCTCGACGCGATGGACTTCAGCTCCTCCATGGTCAGCAGCGGGCGGCACCGGTCGGGGGCCGAGGCCGCGCTGTCCGGGAGCTCCCCGAGCGGCCGCCCGGTGCCCGAGCGGCGGCGCTGCCGGGTGAGGAGGGCCCGTACGGGCGTGGGCGGGCCCCGCACCCGTGGTGTCGGATGCGGGGCCCGCCCATGCGCTCCTGCTGCGGGACGTCAGCCGCGGACGCTGGCGGCCGCGTTCTCGGAGATGACGTTCTCCAGGATGTGCGACAGGGCGCTGTCGCCCTTGACCGCCGTGGAGTTCTCCACGCACTGCTGGTCCTGGGTGTCGTTCAGGATGTCCTGAACGCCGACGTTGACCAGGGCGACGATGTTCTGGACGTCGGCCTGGATCGGGATGCCCAGGCACGGCTTGTTCAGCGTGCCCTGGACGAGGCCCATCTGCGGGCTCATCTTGCCGCCGGTCACGGTGTTGCCGTAGGCCTGCTTGGAGAAGTTGCCGTTCTGAGTGTCCACGGCGTGGTCGCCGACAGCGGCGGCCATCGGGGCGCCCGCACCCAGGACGGCCGCAGCGACACCGGCGCCAGCCAGAACCTTCTTGATCATGGTCGATCCTTCTCGTCGAGAGACCCGGCGTCCGGGTCGTCTGCCGCACCCGCAGGTGGGGCGCATGGTGGTCATCAGAGGAAGCAAGGGCGGCGCGCCGCGGTCGCGCGCGCCGCGAGAGGGCCGGCCCGCGCGGCGCGTCACACGCGCGGGCCGGTCGCCGTCGGGCGTCAGCCGACGGAGGCGGAGCCGTTCTCGGAGAGGACGTTCTCCAGGATGTGCGACAGGGCGCTGTCGCCCTTGACCGCCGTGGAGTTCTCCGCGCACTGCTGGTTCTGGGTGTCGTTCAGGATGTCCTGAACGCCGACGTTGACCAGAGCCACGATGTTCTGGACGTCGGCCTGGACCGGCAGACCCAGGCAGGGCTTGTTGAACGAGCCCTGGATGAGCCCGATCTGCGGGCTCATGTACCCGCCGGTGTACGTGTTGCCGTAGGACTGCGTGGCGAAGTTGCCGTTCTGCGTGTCCACGCCGTGGTCGCCGACGGCGGCGGCCATCGGCGCGCCGGCGCCGAGGACGGCCGCGGCGACGCCGGCCGTAGCCAGAGCCTTCTTGATCATTACGTGATCCTTCTCGTCGAGAGACCCGGTCTCGGGTCGCCCTGCCCAACAGCGCGGCGCTGTTTAGGTTGCGCCAGGTCACCCGAAGAGCGCAATCAACGAATAAAGGCTCAGAATTCTTATGACGATAGCCGCCCGTCGATAAATCCGGGTGGCCGGGGAAACGCGTGTCCGAGTCACGTGTCTGATTCACTCACGGCGGGTACTCCTATTTTATGAACGGTCTCATCACGTACAGCGCGGAATTCGCCGACAGCCACTTCCTCAGGGGTGGCATCGGGCAGCTCGTGGCCGGGCTGGCGGTGGTCGCCTTCCTCCTCGGCGCGTTCTGGCTGGGCCGGCGCATCTGGGCGAAGGAGGCCGCCCCGCCGAAGCCGGAGGAGCAGCCGCACCGGCCGGACGACGCGGGCATCCCGGGCGAGGTGGAGGGACACCGCAGGCCCGCGGAGGTCCCGGAGAGCGAACGGCGGCTCATGCCGTACGAGCTGAAGCACGAGAACACCGAGCCGGACACGTCGCCGGAGACGGAGGACGAGCACAAGTGGCGCGGCGCGCCGAGCGGAGGGTTCGGCAGCGGCGGGCCCATGACCGGCGGGTGAGCGCGTACACGTGCGGCTCCCGGACCCGCTTCCCCTCCAGGGCCCGGGAGCCGCTCCAGGCTGCCCCGGTGCCGTCGGTACGCGGGTGCGTCGGTACGCCGGTACGCCCGTACGTCGCCGGGGCACGCGCGCGTAGGGGCGCGCTTCGTTTCGGGGGCGGGGCCCTGGGCACTCGGGGCCCATGATTGCCAGGGGCGCGGCGGCCGGGCCCGGGCGGGCATCGGCACGGGACACGGCGCGGCTCGTCGCGCAGGTCGTCGCGCCCACGCTCGCCGCGGGCGTCATCCTGCGGCGCCGGGCCGGGCTCGCGCTGGCCGAGCGGTACGCGGCGGACCGGCGCGCGACGGGGCTGCTCACCGAGCTGCGCGGCCGCTACGGGCCCCGGCCGCTGCGCGTGGAGCTGGCCGGGCGGCTCTTCGCGGTGGTCCTGGACCCGGAGGACGTGACCGTCGTCCTGGAGGGCACCCCCGACCCGTACTCGCCGGCGACGCGGGAGAAGCGCGCCGCGCTGGAGCAGTTCCAGCCGCACGGCGTGCTGATCTCGCGGGGCGAGGAGCGGGAGGCGCGGCGGGCGCTCAACGACCGCGCCCTGGAGACGGGCAACCAGCTCCATAGCCTCGCGCCCCGGATGATCCGCGCCGTCCGCGAAGAGGCCGGACTGCTGCTCGGCGCCGCGACCGCGGGCGACGGCGACCTGCGCTGGGACGCCTTCGGCAGCACCTGGGACGCGACCGTACGGAGGGTCGTCCTCGGGGACTCCGCGCGCGACGACACCGCGCTGACCGCGATGCTCGGGCGGCTGCGCGCCGCCGCCAACTGGTCCGGTGCCGCACCGCGCCGCGCCGGGCTGCGCGAACGGTTCGACCGGCGGCTGCGCGGCCATGTGAAGCGCGCCGAGCACGGCAGCCTGGCGGCCGCGCTCACCGCGGCCCCCGTCCCGCCCGGCACGGACCCGGCGGGGCAGGTGCCGCACTGGCTGTTCGCGTTCGACGCGGCCGGCATCGCCGCGTACCGTGCCCTCGCCCTGCTGAGCACCCACGAGCGGCAGCACACCCAGGTACGCAACGAACTGGCCGTCACGGATCTGACCGAGCCCCGGCTGCTGCCCTACACGCGCGCGTGCGTCCTGGAGTCCGTACGGCTCTGGCCGACGACGCCGTTCCTGCTGCGCGAGGCGGTGCGCGAGACGGTGTGGGGCGAGGACACGCTGCCCGCGGGCACGGAGTTCCTCATCTACACTCCGCTGTTCCACCGGGACGACGCCCTGCCGTACTCCGACCGGTTCACACCGGAGATCTGGCTCGACGGCACGGCTCAGGACACCGCCGGGCTCGTCCCGTTCAGCGCGGGCCCCGGCGCCTGCCCGGGCGAGGACCTGGTCCTCCTGCTCACGTCGACGCTGCTGGGGGCGCTCCTGGAGCGGCACACCTTCCTGCCCGACCGGCCCGGCAGGCTGCGGCCCGACCGTCCGCTGCCCCGCACGCTCGACCACTTCGGGCTGCGCTTCGCGGTGCTCCCCCACTGACAGGGCCGGCCCGACAGGGCCCGAAAAGGGCCCGACGGACCACTTCGCGGACAGTGCCGGTGCCGCCGGAACCGCTGTGACATGATGCAGTGGCCCCGCCACGCGCTGTGAACGGAAGGGTTGGCATGGCCACAGGCGCCGGAAAGTGGGAGCGTGTCCCCCTCGTTCCGCAGAGCAGGCACAGGCGCGTCACCACGCCCGCCGGTGCTGCCGCGCCCCCTATGTCGTCCGCTGTGCCGTCCGCGGGCCCGGGCACGGCATCCTCCGACACCGCACCCGTCTTCTCGTCCCTCGCCCGCGAATGGCGCGCCCAGGGCAGGGTGGTCCCGGGAGCCAGGGACCACGAATGGGACAGCCTGGTCCGGCGGCCGGTGTGGCCGAGGCGCTGAAGAATCGTCTACTACCGCTGTTCGCACGCCTGTTGGCGTTCGAGTGAATCCGGAACGAGGTCCGTTCCGCTGGTGTCTTTTCGGGTGCCTGTTCGTTGTGGTATTCGCGGCGGCAGCCGGGCCTCACCGGGGCTCGTGGGTCACGAAATCCGTGGCAAGACTTCCGCTGCGGAAAGGAAGCCGAAAATGAAGTGCAAGAAGGCCGCTGTGGCCGTTGCCGGTCTGTTCATGGCGGTGGGTGCCGCCGCTCCGGCGATCGCCGACGCAGGTGCCAGCGGTGCGGCCATTGGCTCCCCGGGCGTCCTGTCGGGCAACGTCGTGCAGGTCCCGATCCACGTGCCGATCAACGTGTGCGGCAACAGCGTCAACATCATCGCGCTGCTGAACCCGGCGTTCGGCAACGTCTGCATCAACGACTGACACGGACCGCGACAGCGGCTACCGAGCCAGAAGCCGGTCCCGGAGGACGCTCCGGGACCGGCTTCCCGCATGTCCGGGGGCGCGCCTCAGTGGCGGGACGCCGCCTCCGTGCCGTCCTGGACGCCGCCCTCGGCGGGCGGCCGGGCGCCCGGCACGTCCCGTGTCTCCCGTACGTCACGTACCTCGGGCAGGCCCGGCGCGCGCAGCCGTCGTTCGACGCCGCTCACCAGCCGGGCCGCCGTGTACCCGGCGCCGTACACGAACCGCATGGCCGGGCCGTACGACGGGGCCGTGAGGAGCCCCGCGAGGAACAGCCCCGGGTGCGAGGACTCGAAGTGGGCGCTCGTCACCGGAGCACCGCTCGTGCCGAGGGTGCGCAGCTCGTCGCGGAGCTCGGCGCTCAGCATGTGCGCCCGGTCCAGGCGGGGCGTGAAGCCGGTGGCGGCGATGACGTGGTCGGTCTCCAGGACGGTCGGTTCGCCGTCGGGCGACCCGGTGGCGGCGAGCGTGAGCCGGACCCGTGCCCCTCCGGTGCTCGCCGGTTCGGCGGCGACGACGGTGCGGCCCAGCCGTACGTCGGGCACGGACTCGAACCGGTGCCGCAGCCACCAGGCGCCGGCGGGGCCGAGGGCGGTGTCGAACAGCCGCTCGCGGGTGGTGGCGGGCAGCCGCCGGAACAGCCCGGGCGTACGGGCGTACAGCAGGTTCCGCCAGCCGCAGCCCAGGCCGGTGTGCGGGGCGCGGGCGGCCTCCCAGCGGCCGCGGTGCAGCGAGGGTGGCACGGTGTTCCAGGTGAGACGGCCCGCGCGGGCCACGACGCGGGCGTGCGCGCCGACCTCGGTCAGCAGGACGGCGGTCTCCAGGGCGGCCTGGCCCGCCCCGACGACGGTCACGTCGCGGCCCGCGAAGCGCGCCAGGTCGGTGTGGTGGCTGCTGTGCGTCACACCGTGCGGCATCAGCGGGCGCAGCTCGGCCGGTACGTCCACGAACGGCATCACCCCGACGGCGAGGGCCACCGTGCGCGCGCCGAACACCTCGCCGTCCTCCGTCACCACGGCGAACCGCCCGTCGGGGCGCGGATGGACGGCGGCGACGGCACGAGGGTCGACGGCGGCCGGCACGGCCCGGCGGGCGAACCACGCGCCGTACTCCGCGAAGAACGACACGGGCAGCGGAACGCCGTGCTCCGCCCGTACCCCGCGCGTGGCGGCGTACGCGGCGAGGCCGTACGCGCCGCCGGGGTCCGACAGGTCCGACGCCCACGGCTCCGACTTCAGGAGCATGCCGGGCGGCATCCGGTCCCAGGACCGCATGACCTGGCCGAAGACCCGTACGTCCAGGCCGCGCGCGGCCGCGTGGGCGGCCACGGACAGTCCGTACGGGCCCGCGCCCACGATCACCAGGTCGTCGTCGTGCATCGAGCCCACCACTTTCGTCATCGTCGGGGGGAGGGGGGTCGGGTTGAGGGGGTTCGGGGGGAGGCGGAAGGCGATGTCCCGTGCGGTACGGCCTCCGGGGCGGGTGGCTGCGCCGGGATGCGGGCCGCACGGGGCCGGGTCGCCCACGCCCGCCACAGGGCCGCGCGCAGCGCCCTCCGCAGGGCGGCTCCGGCGCGGCGGGCCAGGTGCGCCGTCCACGCGCGGGCCATGGCGAAGGCCGGTGCGGGGTCGTCGGCGGCGTACCAGGCGGTCTCCAGGCCGCCGCCGATGCCTCCCGGCGTACGGCTCCGGGGGCGCGGGGACGTCAGGACGGACAGGGCCGCGTAGTTCTCGACGACGAACCTGCGCCCGTACGAGCGCACCAGGTCCGGCACCGGACGTCCGGTCAGGTCGAGGTGCAGGGCGCGGACGACGTCGAGGCCCCAGGGGTCGGAGAACAGCCGGAACTGGGCTCCGGGGCGGGGGTTGAAGTCGAGCAGGTGGTACGTGCCGGTGCGCGGGTCGAGGCGGAAGTCGAGGTCCGCGATGCCCCGGTAGCCGAGCGCGTCGAGCAGGTCGCGGGCGGTGCGCTCGACGGACGGGTTGGGCGCCCACACGCCGGCCGCGGTGAGGCCCGTACCGTCCGGCCAGGAGCGGACCTTGCGGCCGGTGGCGGCCACGCCGCAGGTGCCGGCGCTGTCGCAGTACGCGTGGAAGAACCAGTCCAGGTCGCGGCCCCCGGGCAGGTAGCGCTGGAGCAGCAGCGCGCTGCCGGCCTCGGCCCCGCGCGCGTACAGGGCGCGGACCTGGCCCGTGGTGCGGGCGAGCACGGTGCTGCGCAGCCCGGAGCCGGGCGGCAGCAGCCAGGGGCGGCTCCACTTGGCGACGACGGGCACGTCCGGCAGGCCGAGGGCCGCGGCCATGGCGGCGGCCTCGTCGGCGTCGGCGGGGGCGAGGGTGCGCGGGTGGGGGACGCCGAGGCGGCGGCACGTCGCGGCGAGTGCCGCCTTGTCCGCCACCCGGGCGGCGGTGCCTGACGGCTGCTCAGGGAGGAGGAAGCGGGACGCGGGGCCTTCGCCGCCGCCCGGCTTGTGGCGGAGCTCGTCCAGCGCGACGGCGGTGGCGTCGTCCAGCGCGACGAGGACGGCGGGGGTGCCGGCCAGGGCGTCGGCGACGTCGGTGAGCGTGCGGCGCATGTCCGTCAGGGAGACGCTCGGCGGGCGGGGGTGGCAGCGCGTCACGTAGCGGGAGCGGGCCACGGGGCCGGTGGGCCATCCGGCCACCACGTGGACGGGGACGCCGGCGCGGCCCAGGGAGCGGGCGGCGCCGAGCGTGCCGTGGTGGAAGGGATTCCTGTCGAACCGCATGAGCACGGCGGCGACGCGGGTGTCGAAGAGCGGCACGGCATGTCCTCGTCTCAGTGCCCCGATTGGGCGATGAAATCCACTGATGGCCTAGGGAAAAGGCGGACCGCGTTCCCGGACGGTCCATTAGGAATACTTTTGATCCACTGATCCACTGACCCACTGACCCACGTAATCGGCCGACTGACCGCGGCACCCGGCGAAGGAGTACAGATGGCCATGGGGAACGGCGGAAGGACGACGCATACCTGGGTGGGGGTGTTCACCGCGGGCCTGCTGATCGCGGGCTGCGCCGTGTCGGGGTCGCTCCCCGGCCATGACGGGAACGCGTGGGCGGCCGACGGTGACGGGCCCGATCCGGTGGTGAGCGGTGAGACGGCGGTGGGCGCGTATCTCGACTACGGGGCGGGCGGCGTACGGCGCATGGCGGAGCTGCAGAACTGGCTCGGCGGCACCGAGCTGCGGGTCGGCCACACCTATCTGCCCGGCGACCGGTGGTCCAACATCGCCGGGAAGGCGGGGTTCCTGGACGCCTGGGCGGAGTGGCGGCGGGCCGATCCCGACCGGATGCTCGTGCTCAACGTGCCCATGCTGGAGCGGAACGAGAGCCGTCTGCCGGACGGTCTGGTCCGTGTGCTGCTGCGGCGCGGGGCGGACGGTCTGTTCGACCACCACTTCCGGGCGCTGGCCGAGCGGCTGGTGGCGCTGGGCGTGCCGGACACGGTCCTGGTACTGGGCTGGGAGATGAACGGATCGACGTACAGCCACCGCTGCGGACCGGATCCGGAGGCGTGGAAGAGGTACTGGAACCGCATCGTCACCACCATGCGCGAGGTGCCAGGCCAGGAATTCCGGTTCGACTTCGCACCCAATCGGGGACCGGACGCCATTCCCTGGACCGAGTGCTATCCGGGTGACGACGTCGTGGACATCGTGGGAATGGATTCCTACGACCAGCCGCCGGGCCGGACATTCGACGAGCAGGCGAACGAACCGTACGGGCTGCGGCATCATGTGGAATTCGCCGCCGCCCACGGGAAGCCTATCTCCTATCCGGAGTGGGGCCTGTTCCGAAACGGCGACAATGCCGAGTACATGCGGCGCATGCTCGAATGGATCAACGAGCACAAACCGCTCTACCACTCCATCAGCGACTACTGTCCGCACGGCGTGTGGCAGTGCCGGGAGAACCCGAAGTCGTCGGCGGTGTTCCGGGAGTGGCTGTTCGGGCTGACGGTGGAACCGGCGGAGCCGGTTGAGCCGACGGATCCGGTGGACCCGACGGAGCCGGTGGACCCGACGGAGCCGACGGAGCCCGGTGACCCGACGGACCCGACCGGGCCTGGGGCCCCGACGGAACCGACGGAACCTGTCGAGCCGACGGAGCCGACCGAGCCGACGGTGCCCGAGCCGGATCCTGTCACCGAGCCGGAGCCGGAGCCCGAACCGGAACCGCATCCGCAGCCGCAGCCGGACGAGGGGCAGTGCACACCGCTGGATCTGGGCCCGTGGGTCCAGAAGTGGCTGGGTACCGAGCTGTGCATCCGCTGGGACTGGTGGAACCGCCTCTGGTCCTGAGGCCCCGTCACGGTCACGTCGCCGTGCCGTGGCCGCCGCGCCGGAGCCGGCGTGCCCAGGCCCGGTCCCGGAGGCGGTCGGCCGCCCACCGGCGGGTGCGCGCGTGCGCCGCGAGCAGCCACAGGACCGGGGCGGTGCGGCGGCGGGCCAGCAGCAGCCGCTGGTTGGGCACGGCCTCCGGACGCCAGTGGTGCTTGTGCGGCTCGTCGCCGCGCAGCAGGCTCATCGTGGTGCGGCCCGAACCGGCGTTGATACGGGCCCCGTTGCGCAGCAGCAAGGCCGTGACGTCCAGCTTCAGGGAGCGCAGGACCGGGTCGGCGCCGTACAGGTAGCCGCCGGAGAGGCGGGGCGAGAGGAGGGTCAGGTCGACGGCCACGAGGTCGCCGCCCAGGCGGAACTCCGTGACCCGGGCCTCGTCCGTGGCGGCCATGGTGCCGACGGCCCGCGTGAGGTGCTCGGCGAACCGGTCGGTGAGGTGCTCGGCGGTCACGCCGCGGCCTGCCCACTGGCGCCGGTGCAGGTCGAGGAGGCGCCGCAGGGCCTGCGGCACTTCGGCGGCGGGTACGGCGCGCTGCTCGACGCCCTCGCGGTCGAGCTTGCGCAGCTTGGCCCGTACGCGCTGGCCCCGGGAGCTGGGCAGCCGGTCGACGAGCCCGTCGACGGGTACGGCGGGCAGCTCCAGGCACGTGGAGTCGCGCAGGCGCCGGCGCGGCCCGCGCCAGCAGGCGTGCAGGCCCCCAGCGGCGCCGCCCGGGCGCACCTCCCGCAGGTCGACGACGGCGGTACGGGCCAGGTCGGCGAGCGCCCCGGCCAGCGCGGGTAGCGCCTCGGGGTACGCATCGTCGACGAGGACGTCGCAGTAGTCGGTGATCCGCCCGCCGAGCGGCGCCAGCACCGGCAGCGGCCCGGGCACCCGCCACAGCGGCGCCGCCGCGACCAGCCGCCCGTCGGCCCCGCCCCGCACCAGCACCACCCGCAGCCGCCCGGGCACGCCGTAGGAGCGCCACCAGGAGTACAGCCACGCATGCGCCTGGAACGGCGTGACGGCCCGGCACCGCCGGTACAGCTCGCCCCATTCGGCGGCGAGCCCCCGGAAGTGCTCGGAGTCCCGGCAGACGGACACGGCCACGCCCCACGCACCGTCCGCGTCGCCGGACGCGCCGACCGTACAAGCCGTGCCGGGCGCCCCTGCAGGTGCGGTGCGGGGCGCGCCTGGGGTTGGGGTGGGGGTGGAGGTGGGGGCGGGGGTCATACGGACTCCGGTTCCGGTTCTTGGCGTGCGTGGGAGCCCGTCGGGCTCGGCAGGGCGGCGGTCGCGGGCGCCGGGCCCGCTGGTCCGGCCGTGCCCGCCGCACCCGCCGCACCCGCCGTGCCCGCCGTGCCCGCCGTGCCCGCGGCGGCCGTCGGGGTCGGGCGGGGGCGGATCAGGAGGGTGAGGCCGCCCAGGAGGCCGCCCGCACTGCCGCCGACCAGTGCCGACAGGGCCGGGGACGGCGAGACCGGGCTCGTCGGGCGGGTGGCCCGGGCGAACTGGACGATCCTCACGTTGGTGCTGGTCTCCGCGTGCGTGCCCTTCTCCACCAGCGCCCGGGCCACGCTGTCCGCCATGCTCGCGGCGGTCGCCGGGCGGGCCGACCGGGCCGTGATGGAGATCATCGGGGCATCCGGCGACGTCGCGGCCAGCACGTTCGCGCGCAGCGTCGCGGGCGACACACGGGCCCACACGGCCGCGTCGCCCGCCACCGCGATGTCGGTGGCGACCCGCCCGTACGCCTGGGCCAGCCCCATCGCCGCGGCCGGGTCGGAGCGTTCGGCCGGGACGACCACGACGTAGCTGGTCGCCGCGTACTGAGGCGTCTTCAGCAGCCCGTACGAACCGCCCGCGACGGCACCGAGCAGCACGGCGGCCGGGACGATCCAGGCGCGGCCCGGCCGCTGCGCCCGGGACGCCCGGGACGCCCGGGACGCCCAGGGCATCCGGGGCGTCCCGGACTTCCGCGGCGTCCGGGGGGTCCGGGAGAACCGGCGGGTGATGCGGCGCCGTACGGCGGTGGTGGTGGGCGGAGTGAGTCGGGGGGTCATCGGTCGCTCGTTTCTCGGTAGAGGGCCATCAGCTGCTGGGCGCTTCGGGTGATGTCGTAGTGGAGGGCGGCGGGCGGCACCGGGTGGCGGCCCGGCCGTGCGGCGCGCAGCTCGCGCAGCGCGGCCGTCACGTCCGCGACCGTGCCGCCGATGCGGCGGGCGCCGGGCGCGTCGCCGGGCGGCAGGTCGTCCAGGGCGGGGCAGGTCACGTACCGCACGGGCAGCCCGGCGGCCAGGGCCTCGACGACCGCGAGGCCGAACGCCTCATCGGCGGACGGGGACACGAACCCGTCCATGGCGGCGAGCAGCGCCGGCAGGTCGCCCGTGACCTCGCCCGCCCACACCACCCGGTCCGCCACTCCGCACGCGCGGGCCAGCCACTCCAGGCGGGGCCGCTCGGGGCCGTCGCCGACGAGCAGGAGCCGTACGTCCTCGTCGCCCCGCAGCTCCGCCAGCGCCCGGATCAGCGTGTCGAACCGCTTGCCCGGCGCCAGCCGCCCGACCCCGCCGGCCACGAAGATGTCCGGGGCGAGCCCGAGCCGCCGCCGGGCCGCGTCCCGGGCCCGCTCGTCGTGGGCGAAGCCGGAGGCGTCGATGCCGTTCGGTACGACGTGGAGGCGCGAGGGCCGCACGCCCCAGGCGGTGAGCCGCCGGGCCACCGTGTCCGAGACGGCGACCGTCGCGGTGCCGAGCCGTTCGGTGGCCAGGTACAGGGCGCGGGCCCCGGGCTTGAGCGGGCGCCCCTCGATCTGGGCGGCGCCCAGCGAGTGCTCGGTCGCGACGACGTGCCGTACACCCGCGAGGCGCGCCGCGATCCGCCCGTACACGCAGGCCCGGTACAGGTGCGTGTGCACGACGTCGTACCGTCCCCGCCGGATGAGCCGGGCCAGCCGGGGCAGGGCCGCCAGGTCGCGGTTGCCGCGCATGCCGAGGTGCGTGACGGGGACGCCGTCGGCGCGCAGGGCGTCCGCGACGGCGCCGGGGTTGGTGAGCGTGACGACGCTGCTGCGGACGGGCAGGTGGCGCAGGAGCAGCCGCAGCTGCTGCTCGGCGCCGCCGACGCCGAGGCCGGTGATGATGTGCAGGACGTTCAGGCCGGCGTCCGGCACGGCGCCCCGCTTCCTGGCGGCGCGCTCCATGGCGGCGCCTTCCATGGCGGCGCTCTCCCTGACGGCGCCCTCCATGGCGGCGCGCTTCATGGCGTCGGCGGTCACGCCCGCGCCGCGCTCCTCGTGGCAGGCCCTCACGACACCCGCACCCAGGTGGTCGGCAGCCCGGCGGGTGTCCGGCGGCGCAGGCGGTGCAGGCGCCGTTTGGCGTGGAGCCGCCAGGCGGTGTCGCGTTCGCCGATGTGCACGCGGGGCA
Organism: Streptomyces sp. TRM64462; assembly: GCF_013362995.1. Lineage (GTDB taxonomy): Bacteria > Actinomycetota > Actinomycetes > Streptomycetales > Streptomycetaceae > Streptomyces. The sequence goes on from NZ_JABWDV010000468.1 coordinate 15,593, forward strand.
GCGCGTGGACGCCGGACAGCGCGCCCGGGTCGATGGCGCAGGCGTACGCGTACCCGGCGTCCCGTACGGCGGCGGTGACGCGGGCGTCGGCCTCCCCGTACGGGTAGCAGAAGCCCACGGGGAACTCGCCCGTGAGCGTGCGGAGGTGCTCGCGGCTGCCGTGGACCTCCTCGCGCAGCGTCGCGTCGTCGGCGTCGGTGAGGCGGACGTGGCGCATGCCGTGCGAGGCGATCTCCATGCCGGCGGCGGCGGCGCGGCACAGCCCGTCGGCGGTCAGGAGGGGCTTGCGCGGCCCGAGTTCGTCCCAGGTGTTGTCGCCGCCGAGGCGGCCCGGGAGTACGAAGACGGTGGCGGTGCAGCCGTGCCGCTGGAGGATCGGCACGGCGTGGTCGAGAAAGTCGGCGTACCCGTCGTCGAAGGTCAGCCCGACGAGGCGGCGCGCCTCACCGCGCGCGGTGGCGGCGAGCAGGTCGCGCACGCCGACGCCGCGCAGGCCCCGGCGGCGCAGCCAGCGGAGCTGGGCCTCCAGGCGGGCGGGCGTGACCGTGATGCGGTACGGGTCATCCCTGTCGTCGTGGACCGAGTGGTACATCGCGATCCAGGGGGGCGGCGTGCGCTGGAGCATGGTCGTGCCTGTGCCTTCGCAGTACGGGGCCTACGGAGCTTCGGAGCGAACGGAGGGACGTGCAGGAACCGAGGGAGCTGAGGGAGCCGAGGGAGCCGAGGGAGGCGAGGGGACGGACGAGGTCGGGCACCACCGGCGCGCGCAGGGCGAGCGACGCGGCGACGATGACGGCGGTGACGGCGGCCGCCGCGACGACGGCGCCCGCGAGGGGCCCGTCGGCCCAGACGACGGCGAGCCGCCCGGCCGCGGTGGCCGCGGCGGCGGCGGCCGTGAGCCGGGCGAGCCCGCCGACCGTACGGCGCACGGGCAGCGGCAGGTTCCGGCGCCGTGCCCCGGCCAGCAGGAGTACGGCGGTCAGGGTGATGCCCGCGGCGTTGGCCAGCGCGATCCCGGCCGCGCCCCAGGGGCCCACCCACAGGGCGCCCGCCCCGGCGGTCACGGCGATCCCGGCGGCCATGGCGGCGGCCGGGTACCAGACGGGGCGTGACACGGCGAAGTAGCAGCGGACGAGGGCGCCGACGACGGTCTGGCCGAGCAGCCCCAACGCGTACACGCGCATGACGGAGGCCGTCGCGGCCGTGTCGTCCGCGTCGAACGCGCCGCGCTGGAAGAGCAGTTCGACGATCTGCGGAGCCGCCGCGATGACCGTCGCCGCGCCGGTCAGCACGATGAGCCCGGCGAGCAGCAGATCGCGCTCGGTGCGGCGGCGGGCGGTGGCGTGGTCGCCGGCGGCCATGGCGCGGGCGACCACGGGGAAGCTGACGGTGCACAGCATCAGCGACAGCACCATCGGCAACTGGGCGATCTTCTGCGCGTAGTTGAGGTGCGAGATCGCCCCGCCGGCGAGCGGCGCTGCGAGGAACCGCTCCACGAGGACCTGCGCCTGCCGGGTGACGGCGAAGACGACGACGGGCGCGACGAGCGCGAACACGACCCCGGAAGCGGAAACCCCGGAGGTGTGCTGAGCGGCCTGCTGGGCGGTATGCCGCCCCCCTTCCCGCCCCCGTTCCCGCCCCCGCGTCCGCAGCAGCCGCCGCAGCACCGGCGCCTGCACCAGCGCCATCAGCACCCCGCCCACCCCGACCCCGACGGCTGCGGCACGCACCCCCCAGCCGGGCCCGAGGAGGACGACGGCGGCGATGATCCCGGTGTTGTACGCGACGTAGATCGCGGCGGGCGCCAGGAACCGCCCATGGGCGCGGAGCGCGGCGCTGAAGTACCCGGCGAGCGCGAACGACAGTACGCAGGTGGCGGTGAGCCGGGTGCAGTCGACGGCGAGCCGCTGCTCCGGAAGCCCGGGCGCGAGCAGCGGTACGAGCCAGGGCGCCGCCAGCACGACGAGCCCGGCGCCCGCGCTCATGGCCAGGGCGGTACGGGGCAGGGTCGAGCGTACGAGCGCCCGCACCGGATCGGGTGAGGCACCGTCCGCGCGGCGGGCGATGGCCAGGCTGAAGGCGGGTACGAGGACGAGCGCCATGCCGTCCTCGATGAGCAGCGTCGACGCGAACTCGGGCACGGTCCAGGCCACGAGGAACGCGTCGGTGTCGGCCCCCGCCCCGAACGTGTGCGCGAGCAACTGGTCCCGCACCAGCCCGAGCAGCGCCCCGGCCGCGGTGAGCGCGGCGGTCACCAACGCCGCCCTCGCCAGAACCCTCCCGGACGGCACGCCGGCTCCGCCGGTTTTGCTGTGCGCCGTTGCTCCTCCCCCAGAGGGAGCACCCCCACCGGGGGCCCGGCCCCCGGGGCCGCACTCCTCCTCCGGCGCCAGCACCCCGGTCCGGGCCTCAGCCACGGCCCGCCTCCGCCTTCGCCTCTGCCTCCGCCGCCTCCGCCTTCGCCTCTGCCTCCGCCGCCTCCGCCTTCGCCTCTGCCTCCGCCGCCTTCGCCGCCGGTGCCAGCGCCCACCAGGCCGCCAGGCCAAGCACGACGGCGGTCAGGACCGTCGAGGGCCCGCCGATGTCCGCGTACAGGAAGTCCACGAGCTGCCAGCCCAGCAGCCCCACCGCCACCAGCCCGCAGTCCGTACCTGGTCCCGCCGCGCGCCGCGCGGACGCCAGCCGCCGCGCCCCGCGCACCAGCAGCGCCAGCCAGCCGCCCGCCAGGGCGAGCAGGCCCAGGAGCCCCTGCTCGCTGAGGATCAGCAGGTACATGTTGTGCGGCGACAGCAGCGGCTGCCGCCGGAAGTCCATGCCCGCGCCGGCCGTGTCGCTGCCGGACGACAGGGCCAGCGACGCGTGGCTGTCGCGGTACTGCGGGAACCCCTTGAGCCCGACGCCCGTCAGCGGCGCGTCCCGCCACATCGCCACCGCGGCCGCCCACATGGTGTACCGGTCGGTGACCGACCGGTCGGGCGCCGCGGCCACCTGCGTGATGCTGGCGACCCGTTCCTCGACCATCGCCGACCCGACCCCGAGCCCGCCGACCAGCACCACCCCCAGCGCCCCGGCGGCCAGCCCGACGCGCAGCGCCCTGCGCACCCCGGTGAGCAGCAGCAGCGCCCCGCACACCAGGACGGTGGCGATCCACGCGCCCCGGCTGAAGGAGACGACGAGCGGTACGGTCAGCAGCGCCGCGCACACCAGGGCGGCCGTCCGCGACCGGGCCCCGGCGGTCGTGCCGAGTGCGAGGCCGACGGCGGCGACAATCCCGTACGAGACGACGGTCGCCATGCCCATCACGTCCGTCGGCCCGAACGTGCCGACCGCGCGGATGTCCTCGCCCATGTACGAGGCGCCCGTGCCGGTCGCGTACTGGACGACGCCGATGCCGCCCTGCACGAGGGCGAGCCCGATCAGCGCCCACGCCACCACCCTGAAGTCCCGCCGGTCGCGCAGCGTCAGCACGACCGCGGCCGGGACGAGCACGAAGACCTGGAGGTAGCGGGCCACGCCCGGAAGGCCGGCCGCCGGGTCGCCGGCCGCGACGGCCGCGACGCCGATCCCGACCACGGGCAGCCCCAGCACCACTCCGGCGAGCCGGGTCAGCGGCCGGACCCGCGCCCGCGCGAGGGCGATCAGGCACCACACGACGAGGACACCGGATGCCGCGTCCGCGAGCGTCCCGGTCCCGGAGCCGGAACCACCGCCCGCGCCGGCGCCCGAGGGCGGCAGCACCAGCAGCGCGACGACCGCCAGCAGCGGCACCAGCCGCACCGACGGCAGATACGGCACGTACGGCGCGAGGCCCCGCCGGAGCCGTACCCCTACAGGCCGTACCGGCGTCACCGGAGCCGCAGACGCGGCAGGCGCGGTCATCAGCTGCCCGCCGGGCGGATCAGGGTGGCGGCCGTGCGGAGCAGGATGCACACGTCCTGCCACAGCGACCAGTGGTCGATGTAGTGGTTGTCGAAGCGGCAGCGGTCCTCGATGGACGTGTCGCCGCGCAGCCCGTGCACCTGCGCGAGCCCGGTGAGCCCGACGGGCATCCGGTGCCGTGCCGCGTACCCGGGGTGGATCTGGCTGAACCGCTCGACGAAGTAGGGGCGTTCGGGGCGCGGCCCGACGAGGCTCATGTCGCCGCGCAGCACGTTCCAGAGCTGCGGCAGCTCGTCGAGCGAGGTGCGGCGCAGGAAGGAGCCGACGGCGCCGAGCCGGTCGTCGTGGGCGACGCTCCAGCGGGTCTCGGCCTCGTGCTCGTCCTCGGGGCGCAGCGTACGGAACTTCAGGAGCGTGAACAGCCGCCCGTCCTGGCCGACGCGCTCCTGCCGGAACAGGACCCCGGGCCCGTCCGCGAGCCGTACGGCGGTGGCGCAGAGCAGCAGGACCGGCGCGGCCACGAGGAGCAGCACCGCGGCGGCCGCGATGTCGAGCACCCGCTTCGACAGGCGGGCGCCGCCGGGCGGTTCGGCGGGGCGGACCTCGTGCCCCCACAGATGCCCGCCCATCGGCACGGCCGGGTGCGCCTGCCCCGGGACGGGGGCGGCGACGAGCCACGTGGCGACGCCCTGCCGCCGCAGCGGCGCGGCGACCTCGGGCCAGGAGCCGCCGCCCTCGTCGCCGGCCACGAACAGGGCGTCCCGCACACTGTTCTGGATGACGGCGCGCCGCACGTCCTCGACCGAGGTGAGCAGCGGCAGCGGCGGCGGCACGGCACCGGGCGTGGCCCTCGCGGCCCTCGCTTCGTGGGCGGCGCCTGCGGGCTGCGGGATGTCCTGCGGCGCGGCGCACGCGATGCCGACGGGCCTGACACCGTACTCGGGGTGCTGCTGAAGCAGCGCGGCCAGCCGCTGCGCCGCCTGCGCGGGCCCCACGACCAGCGCGGAACGCGGCCTTCCGCGGGCGGCCCGCCGACCCCGGTGGTGCACGAGCCCGCGGAAGACGGCGAGCGCGGCGAGGTGCGTGCCGTACGCGCCGGCCAGCGTCCCCGCGCCGAGCGCCCGGCCCGGTGCCTGCGCGGCGAGCAGCGCGGCCGCGGCGCACCAGGCGACGGCGAGCCGCCCGGCCAGCGCGGGCAGTTCGTCGAGTACGGAGGGGCGTACGGCGCCGAGCGCGGCGGGCCGGTACAGCCCGGCGTACGCGTGGAGCGCGGCCACGCACACGGTGAGCTGGAGCAGCAGCGCCGCCGACCGCTGCGCGGGCGTCAGGACCAGCGCGGCGGGCAGGACGGCGGCGCAGTCGGCGGCCACCAGGGCCGCGGCGAAGGGCGCGGCGGGCGTGGGACGCGGCCGCCGCGGTGCGGCCCGCCTTCCCGTACCGTCACGCTGCGGCGCGAGGGCCCCGGTGGCGGACCGCGTGGGGGCGCGCCGCGCGGACACGGCACCGCCCCCGGTGCGTCCGCCGCTACCTCCGCCCCCGCCTCCGCCCCCGCCGCTGCCGCTGCCGGCACTGGCGCTCGTGCCGGGGCCGGTACCCATGCCGGTACTGGTGCTGGTGCTGGTGCTTTCCGTGGTCACTGGGCGATCGGCTCTCTGAGCTCGCGGTGGCGCGGGGCGGCCGTCACCTCGCGGTAGACGTCCGCGATGGCCGCGCCCGCGCGCCGCACGTCGAATCGGGTGAGTACGTGCTGGTGGGCCTGGCGTCCCAGGGCCTGCCGCAGGATGGGGCGCTGGAGCAGCCGGACGAGGGCGGCGGCCAGCGCGGCGGGGTCGCCGGGGCGTACGAGGCAGTGGGCGGCGTGCCCGGGCGGGAGGCTCTCGCGGGCGCCGTCGACGTCGGTGAGGACGACGGGCCGGCCGGACGCCATGGCCTCCAGCGGGGCGAGCGCCATGCCCTCCCAGCGGGACGGCAGCACGGCCAGGTCGGCCGCCCGGTACCAGGGCAGCGCGTCGGCGACCACCCCGGTGAGCACGACCGACGGGGGCGCGGCCGCGCGCAGCGCGTCGGCGGACGGCCCGTCACCGACCAGCACGAGCCGGGCCCCCGGGACCCGCGCGGCGACCTCGTCCCAGGCCCGCAGCAGGACGTCCTGCCCCTTCTGCCGGCACAGCCGCCCCACGCACACCACGACGGGCGCCGCAGCGGGCACACCGGGCAGCAGGACGGCGCGGGCGGCGGCCCGGTCCGCTCCGGCCGTGAACGGCCCGAAGCGGCTGACGTCCACACCGTTGTGGACGACCGTCCAGGGGGCGCGCACCCCGGCGCGCTCGCCGCGGCGCCGTTCCGCCTCGCTGACGCAGATGACCCGGTCGGTCCACCGGGCCGCCCAGCGCTCCCAGCGCCGGGCCAGCGCGGCGGTCACCCCGTCGACAGCCTCGAACGACCAGGCGTGCGGCTGGTACACGGTGGGGACCCGGCCCCGTACGGCGATCCGGGTGGCGAGACCGGCCTTGGCGCTGTGCGCGTGGACGAGGTCGGGCCGTACGAGGTCGACGAGTTCGGCGACGCGGCGGCTCTCGGCCGGCACGGCAGGGCCCGGGTCGCGCCCTGCCCGCCAGACGTGGACCTCGGCGCCACGGGCGCGGACGGCCGCGGCGAGCGGTGTGTCGGGCGGGCAGGCGACGGCCACACGCATGCCCTGCGCGACATGGGCGCCGACCACATCGGTGACCACACGGGCCACCCCGCCGTCGCCGGGCTGGACGACATGCAGTGCGGTGAAGGGAAGACGCACGCGTGCCCCTTTCTACGAAGCGGTGGCGGTGAGGGCGGCGGCCTAGCGGGCGTCGGCCTCCAGGAACAGCGCGCCGAGCCAGACGAAGTCGCGTGCCGTGTCGACGCGTACGCCCATGTCGTCGGCCCCGCCGACGAGCGCCGTGCGCAGGTCGAAGACGTCGGAGTCGTATCCGAGCGTGTTGGTGTGGGCGGGTTCGCGGCGGATCCGCGCCTTACCGGAATCGGTGATGCTGGAGTTGAGGACGTCGTCCGCGGAATTCCCGGAATCGCTCAGAGGTACGGCGCGCCGACCGGTGTGCGGTTCGAATGTCAGGGAATCCCCGGTGATACCGCGGTCACCGTCGTAGGCGACCATCCCGAGCCGCCCGGAACCGCCCACCGGAACACGCTTCCGGCCGAGGTCGACACGGAGCGAACCGCTGTCGGCGGTGAGCGTCTCGAATCCGTCCCACAGTGCGAGGTGGCGCAGCGGCGCGCCTTTCTTCGCATACGCCACGACGAGCGTCCAGCCACCCCAGGCGCCGACTCCGGTGCGCCCCATGGCGACGTTGATCTGCCCGACGGTGTACATGCCGGGGCCGGAGTCGCGGACGAGTTCCGTGAGGTCCGCGGACGCCTGGAACGCGTCGGCGCCGTCGGCGGTGCGGTGCCCGATGACGGAATCCGCGCGCACTTCCTTGTACGCGCCTCCCGGCTCGGCGACGAGCACCCGCCCGTTGTCCTTGTGCGGCTTCTGCTCGCTGACCCTCAGGTTGCCGCCCCAGTACAGCCGGGCGTACGTGACCTGGGCGTCCTTCGGCAGGACGAGCTCGGCGCGGCTGGAGTTGAACGTGTTCGGGTCGTCGTCCACGTCCGTGTAGAACATCTCGTAGCCGTGATTGGCCGTGGCGCCCGCACCGCTGCCGCCCGCGCGTGCGGAGAGGCACGGAAGGGTGGCCGAACGCTCGGCGTCGGCGGATTGCCGGCAGGTGATGGCGGCGTTGGCGGCACGCGCCATTCCGCCCTGCTGCACGGCGTAGTAGCGCTGGGTGAAGGGAATGCGCGGCTGCTCCCTCACCCGGGGTGCGGCCGCCGCAGCGGGGAGCACGGCGGACAGCGCCGCGCACGAGAGAAGGCATACCAAGCCGCGCCGCACGGCAGAAACCATGGGATTCCGCATACAGGTTCTCCGCATTGAAGAGTGAAGGGAACAGCGCGAAGAGAGCACACAACAGGAGTGAAGGGAACGGGCCGCGCAACAGCACGCACGTTATAACCTCATGAGCAAAACACGAAGCATTCGGAACAGCGCCGGAGCAACACGCACATTTCTGAGATGTGTTCGCCCTCGCCCGTGTCGTACCACCCACCGGGCCGCGGAATATGGCATGACGGAAGGCGAAGGAAATCACCGGTCCGCCGGCCGGTCCCTGCGGTGGCCCGGAGCGGTGCCGCCCGGTCGGCGCCTTCACCCGTTCGGTAGCGCAACCGGCGCCCGGCTCACGCGTTCTTCAAGGAGCCGGCCGCGTCGGCCCGCAATGCCTCACCCTGACATCTAGGAGTGCTCCACCATGTCCCGTATCGCGAAGGCTGTCGTCCTGACCTCCGCCGCAGCAGCCGCGTCCCTCGCCGGTGCCGCCGGCATCGCGAACGCCGACGCCGGCGCGCACGGTGCCGCCGTGGGCTCCCCCGGCGTGATCTCCGGCAACGTCGTCCAGGTCCCGGTCCACATCCCGGTCAACGTCTGCGGCAACACGGTCAACGGCATCGCCGGCCTGAACCCGGCGTTCGGCAACGTCTGCATCAACGACTGACGCCGCTCCCCGACGGCGCGCACGGCGCCCTCCCCCAGGCTTCGCCCCTGGGGGAGGGCGCCGTTCCGTTGTGCGCGGCCACCCTCTTGGCGGCGCGGCGCGAAGAGCCGCCCGTCCGGCGTGTCGCGGACCGTACGGGCAGGTGGGAGGGGTCGGGGCCACCCGTTGGGCGCAGTCACCGTCCGTGTCGTACGCGTTTGCGGGCGCCACACAGGCGACGCACCGTGAGGTCACCAGTCCAGTCCGACGCATCCCCGGAAGGAAGAGCACACGTATGCGTCTTCTGACATCCCGCCGTGTCGCGGCCACCGCGATCTGCGCCGCACTCGCCCTCGGTATGGCGGGTCCGGCGGCGGCCGAGACCTCGCAGCCCCACCGGTCCCTGCCGCCCGCCGCCCCGGCCGCCGCGGACCCCCTGGACGACCTCCTCGGCACCGTCCAGGAGACCATCGACGGCCTCCTCGGCAGCCTGACGCAGCTCCCGTCCGGGATCATCAGCCAGGTGCAGGACACCGTGACGTCCCTGATCGAGACGATCCTGGCCACCGTCGAAGGCCTCACCGGCATCAAGATCCCCGACCTCCCGATCGAGATCCCGGAACTCCCCGAACTCCCCGAACTCCCGGAGATCTCGGTCCCGGAGATCCCCGAGCTCCCTGAGATCCCCGAACTCCCGGAACTCCCTGAAATTCCAGAGGTCCCCGAGGTCCCCGTGAGCCAGGAGATCCCGCAGATCCCCGAGCTCACCCTCCCCGAAGCCCCGGACACGGACGCAGACACGGACACGGGTGCGGCCGCGGAAGCGGTCACGCTCCCGGACCTGGACGCCCTCGTGGACGCACTGCCCGCGACCCTGCCGGCGCGCCTCTCGTCCTCCTGAGCCGTGCCGCACGCCCGCGCGCCCAGGGGGCGTACGAGCGCAGGGCCGGGTCCGCTCCACCGTGCGAGCGGACCCGGCCCTTTCTTTCGCTTTCCGTTCTTTCACACTGGTCCGAGAATCCGACCGCTCCGCATCATTCGGGTGCAGTGTCGAGAATTCCCGCCTTCCTGAGTTTCCGCCGTGCGGGGGAATCGTTGTGCACGGCGGACAGCGCCACGCAGGGTCCGCCAAGTGTCCCGGCTCCGGCGCGAGTTGTTACGCACGACACCTTTCAAGGAAGGACTCACCCCCGATGAAGCCCACGAAGGTTGCTGCGGTCGTCGCCGGCTCCGTGATGGCACTGGGCGCGGCCGCGCCGGCCTTTGCCGCCGACACTCTGACCCCCTCCAGCCTGAACGGAGCGGTCGACACGCTGGGTAAGCGCGGACTGGCCGAGGCGGTGCCCACGGACGCGGTCGCCAAGGTGACCGACAACAACGTGGTCAGCAAGGTCGCGGACACCGCGGGCGGCCTGGACGCCGCGGGCAAGACCGCACCGCTCCTCGGCGGGCTTCCGGTCGGCAAGTAACGCGCACGCGGCGGACCGCCGCACACGACGGCAGCACGGCACACGGCACAGCGACGGGCCGTGCGGGAACACGGTGTTCCCGCACGGCCCGTCGTCCGTTGCCGCAGGCTCGTCCGCGTTACTGCAAGCAGGGGAATTGTGAGTCGCTTTTCGGCGCGTGCTCGTTCATTCAGGCAGCACCGCACACTCAAACCCCCTCCTCACCCATCAAGTCCATTTGTCCGGGAAGGCGTACGCAGAAATGAACGTGAAGTCTCAGGCCCGTACGGGGATGGTCGCCGCGTGCTTCGTCTCCGCGGCGGCCGCGGCGCTGGCGAGCCCCGCCGCAGCGGCGGAGGCCCCGGTGGAGGTGCCGCTGCAGCCGCTGGGCGCCGTCCTGCCGATGGCGCCCCCGACGGTCAGCACGGGCGTGCCGCTCCTCATGCCCGGCACGCCCGAGGGCCTGGGCCGCACCTCCGAAGGCGGCCTGCCCGAACTGATCCTCCTGCCGCGCACCCCGGTCGACAGCGCCCTCCCGGAGACCGAGGTCGCCGCCCCGCTGCCGGGCCTGCTCGGCGGCCGCCCGCTCGGCACGGCGATGCTCAAGGCGCCCGCGTCCGCCGTCGAGACGCTCACGCCCGGCGCGTCCCTGGGCGAGCCGCTCACGCTGCCGCGGGCCGAGACGCTCGGCCTGCCGGGCGTTCAGCTGCCGCAGGCGGGCGTCCTCTCCCCCGTACTGTCCGGGGCGCTCGAATCGGACCTCGGCCTGGCCTCCCCGGAAGCCTGAGCGAGTCCGTCGCAGAGGGGTGAAGAAAGCATTCATCCCGGTACCCGTACGGCAAGCGCTCGTTGGACCCGGCGGCTTGTCGCATGGTCACCCGCCCGTGGAACCGCACCGGGCGCCGCCGCAGCCGGCGTCGGCACCCCTCGTGGTTCCACGGGCGTTTCCGTGTGCCGCCCCCGCACCGCCCCGGCCCGCCGGACCCTCCACGGCGGCCCGTCTCCGCGTTGGGCTCTTGGTGTGAGCGTCGTGGCGAGACCGTTACCGGCCGTGAGGCGCGGCGTTGTAGGGGGATGACGACCGCGGGTCAGCGGTCGAGTTTCCACGCACAAGGAGATCCCTGATGTCTCGCATCGCGAAGGCCGCCGTCGTCCTCGTCGGCGGGGGCGCTGTCGCTCTCAGCGGAGCCGGCATGGCCGTGGCCGACGCGGGGGCCAGCGCCGCCGCCACGAACTCCCCCGGTGTCGCCTCGGGCAACGTCGTCCAGGTTCCGATCCACATCCCGGTCAACCTGTGCGGCAACACGGTCAACCTCGTCGGCCTGCTGAACCCGGTGTTCGGCAACCAGTGCGCCAACGTCAGCGACGGGCACGACCACGGCAACGGCGACGGCCACCACGGCGGCATGCCGGGGATGCCCGGCGGTGAGATGCCCGGCATGCCGGGCAACGGCGGCGACTCCGGCTACGGCGGCTGACGCACGGCCCTCGCCTCCCTCCACCGCCTCCGCGCGCACAGCGGCCCCCCGGCTCACCGGCCGGGGGGCCGCTGTCGTCCGTACGTGAGGCGCGTTCAGCCGTAGCGGTAGAGGTGCCGGTGGTCGGCGAGCTGCGCCGGGGTCACGTCCCACGGCGGCATCGGTTCGTCCCGCGCCACCACCCGCCCGTGCTGCGCCGAGCCCACCGGTGGCGGCACCGCGGGCAGATAGCCGGCGCCCGGGTTGCGGGCCTGCCATCGGGACCACAGCAGGTCGACGAAGGCGTGGTGGAGCCAGAACACCGGGTCGTTGACCGAGGCGCCGCCCAGCATCAGACCGCCCACCCACCGGTGCACCCGGTTGTGGTTGCGCCACCGCGTGTTGCCCCGGCCGGGCGCCCAGCCCTCCAGGCGGTTGCGGAAGCCACCGGGGCTGGTCGAGTTCCAGGGCTCCACGTCGTACACCGTCTCGCCCGTCGCCCAGGCCAGCTCGTCGCGGGTCGGCAGCTCGATCGGGTCCTTGGGGCGTCCGAAGTCGCGGGTCAGGAACCGGTCCTCGGTGACGCCGACGGTGACGGTCCAGTTGCCCGTGCCGTACGCGAAGGGGCCGGTCGTCACCTGGAGGTCGCCGCGCCGGCCGTTGCCGCCGAGGAAGTCCTCGCCCCAGGGCTGCCCGGCCGGGCTGCGGTCGCGGGTCCAGTCCCAGTACGGCACGGTCACGGCCGGGTCGACCTCGCGCAGCGCCCGCTCGAAGTCCAGCAGGTACTGCCGGTGCCAGGGCAGGAACGACGGCGCCATGTGCGCGGTCCGCAGGCCGCCGTCGCCGTCCGCCTTGTAGTACGCGATGTGCGTACGGACGAACTCGTCGTACCGCCCGGCGCGCTTCAGCTCCAGGACGGCGGCGACGAAGCGGCGGCGCTCGGCGGCGGTCAGGTCGCGCTGGTCCTTACGCGTGTGCGCCACGGTCACCTCGCGATCCCGAGTCGGCCGGCCCCGGGGCGGCAAGTCCCGAGCCCGCAAGTCCCGAGCCGTGCGCGACGGCCGGGGCGAGCTGCGCGGTGCCCAGCTCGTCGACGGCCGCCCGGGTCGCGGCCAGCGGCGTCGGGTACGAGCTGTAGTGGTCCACGAGGGTGAGGTAGCCGCCGTTGGCGCAGCGCATCAGGTGCAACGGCCGGCCGTCGACCAGGACCTCGAACTCGGCCGCGTCCGCGGACACCGGACGGCCCTGGATGCGGCGGCCCTTGTACATCTCGTCGAACGCCCGGTGCCGGGGCCGCCCGTCCATGGGGCGCCGGCCGGGTCTCTCACCCTCCGGCGGCGTCGCCGCCACGCGGGCGAGCGCGCCGCCGCTGAACGAGGCCACGCCCAGCGTGAACAGGGCGCGCAGGACGCCGCGGCGCAGGAAGCCGCGCGGGAAGCGGCGGACGGTGCGGACGGTGCGGGCGGTGAGGGGCTGCGGGCTCTTGCCGATCATGCGGTGATCTCCCGTACGGTCGTGCGGGCGGTGGACTCCCTCCCGCCGGGCACAACGACGACACCCGAAAACCGTTCCGGACCGCGAAGCCGAATCCCGTACCCGACAAGGTGAATCGGCCGGAACGGCCCTGGGCCGAACGGGTGGAAACGCTCAGGGGCGGGATGCGGGGCGCCACTAGTATCCGGCGCCATGACCTCTTCCACCGCCGTAACCCCGGACCAGCAGCGTTCCCTTCTGGGAACGCTGACCGTCATCCCGTGGGTCAGCGAGCCCACCGACGAAAACCCCGGCACCCCGCTCCTGATGGTCTACTCGCTCGGGGACGGCCGCGACGGCCCCGAGGCCGGCGAGGAGGCGATGCGGGCCGAGCTGGAGCAGCTCGGTCTGTCGATCGGCGAGAAGCTGATCGACCTGGGCCGCGACACCGGCATCCCGATCACGATGCTGGTGGAGGCCGAGCAGGCGGTGCTGACCCTGCCGTTCATGAAGGTGCAGTGCCCGGTGCCGCCCGAGTGGGAGAAGGCCGCGCACGCCAAGGGCCAGGTGTACCTGATCTTCGCGGTCCGTCCGTGGCCGGAGGCCGTGCCGGGCAAGCAGGTCGAGCCGGAGCGGCTGCGGGAGTTCGTGTCGGGTGAGGGGCTGCTGGAGGGCAGCGCGCACTGCCTGGCGCCCGTGATGCGGGTGCGCACCTGACAGGCGTCCGTGCGGACGGCGGCGGCTCCGGCGGCGGGGGGATCCTCCCGCGGCCGGGGCCGCCTCGTCGTACGAGGACGATCGATTCGACGAGAGAGTGAGCGGTGACCGGCATGGCGATGACGCGTGAGGTACGGGAGACGTCGGCGGCGGGGGCGCGGACGGGTCCCGGCGGGGAGGCTCCCGCCGGTGGTACGGGCGCGGGGCGGGCGTTCGCGTGGATGCTGGTGGTCACGGGGGCCGCGGGGCTGCTCGCGGCGTGGGTGATCACGCTGGACAAGTACAAGCTGCTGGAGGACCCGTCGTTCACGCCCGGGTGCAGTCTGAACCCGGTGGTCTCGTGCGGCAGCGTGATGAAGAGCGAGCAGGCGGGGGTGTTCGGGTTCCCGAACCCGATGCTGGGGCTCGTCACGTACGGGATGGTCGTCGCGATCGGCTTCGGGCTGCTGGCGGGGGCGCGCCACCGGCGCTGGTACTGGCTCGGGCTCAACGCCGGGACGCTGTTCGGCGTCGGGTTCTGCACCTGGCTGATGCAGCAGTCGCTGTACGAGATCAACGCGCTGTGCCTGTGGTGCAGCCTGGCGTGGGCGGCGACGATCGTCATGTTCTGGGGGGTCACCGCGCACACGGTGCGGCAGCGGCTGCTGCCCGCGCCGGAGGGGGTGCGGCGGTTCCTCGGGGAGTTCCCGTGGGTGCCGCCGGTGCTGCACATCGGGGTCGTGGGGATGCTGGTGCTGACCCGCTGGTGGGACTTCTGGACGAGCTGAGCTCGGGAGGGTCCGGCGGATCATGCCGGCATCGCGGGGCCTTCGCCTTGACTGTGGGTGAGCGGGGTCTGGTGCGTGCGGCTGCAAGGCGGAGGAGGGAGTGGTTGGGGTCTCCCCTGCTCGAGCGAAGCCGAGAGCTTGGGGAAGGAGCCGTCGCGACTGACGACAACGCGGCTGGGGGTCCCCCCTGCTCGAGCGGAGCCGAGAGCTTGGGGGAGTGCGTGCCAGACCCCGCGGCCCAGGCATGATCCGCCGGACACGACCTAGCCTGTACGGCCGTCGGTGGCGGACCGCGTGTCGAGGGCGAGCGATACGGCGAGTACGCCGAGCACGGCGCCCATGGCGTACCGCTGGACGCGCAGCCAGGACGGGCGGCGGGCGAGGAACACGGCGATGCCGCCGGCGGCGAGGACGATCGCCAGGTTCACACCGACGCTGACCGCGACCTGGACGGAGCCGAGCAGCAGGCCCTGCGCGAGCACGTCGCCCGCGTCGATGTCGACGAACTGCGGGATCAGGGACAGGTACATGACCGCGATCTTGGGGTTGAGGAGGCTCGTCATCAGTCCCATCGTGAAGAGCCGGCGCGGCGGGTCGTGGGAGACGTCCTGCGGTGTGAACACGGACACGCCGCCCGGCCGCAGGGCGTTCCAGGCGAGCCAGGCCAGGTACGCGGCGCCCGCCAGCCGTACGGCCGTGTACAGCTCGGGGACGGCGACGAAGAGGGCCGAGACGCCGAGGTTGGTGGCGACCAGGTAGACGGCGAAGCCGACGGCGACACCGCCGAGCGAGATGATCCCGGCGCGGCGGCCCTGTGTGACGGACCGCGAGACGAGATAGATCATGTTCGGTCCCGGCGTGAGCACCATGCCGAGTGCCACGACGAACACGCCTGCGACCGCGCTGCTCTCCACCATGGCGTCGAGCATATTGACCGCTCTCACTCGGAGCAATGAGAATATTGATCTCGGTGCAATGTGGTCCGGTGGCAGGTGGGGAGCGGGAGTTGACGGAGCTGAGGGACTATCAGCGGGTCGCGGACGCGGTTGCGGCGGAGATCGCGGCCGGGCGGCTCAGGGCCGGTGACCGGCTGCCGCCGCAGCGGCGGTTCGCCCGGCAGCACGGCATCGCCGCGTCCACGGCCGCCCGCGTCTACCAGGAGCTGGCCCGGCGCGGGCTGACGGTCGGGGAGGTCGGGCGCGGCACGTTCGTCCGGGCCACCGACGGGCCTGCCGCCGTGCCCGCGCTGAGCGATCCGCCGGACCGGCGCGTCAACCTGGAGCTCAACTACCCGGTCGTGCCCGAGCAGGCGGCACTGCTGGCCGGCGGGCTCGGGGGCCTGCTGCGTCCCGACGTGCTGGACTCGGCGCTGCGGCCGGTCGCCGCGTCGGGCACGCCGGAGGCCCGGGCCGCCGCCGCCGAGCTGCTGGGGCGCGGCGGGTGGCGGCCGCGCCCGGAGCGGGTGCTGTTCGCGGGGAACGGGCGGCAGGCCATCTCGGCGGCGGTCGCCGCACTGGTGCCGGCCGGGGGGCGGCTGGGCGCCGAGGAACTCACGTATCCCGTGCTGAAGGCGATCGCCGGGCGGCTCGGCGCGACCGTCGTGCCGCTCGCCATGGACGGGGACGGGGTGCGGCCGGACGCCGTCGAGGCGGCGCACCGGAGCGGTCCGCTGCACGCCGTGTACGTCCAGCCGACGCTCCACAACCCGCTGTCGCTCACCATGCCGGAGGCGCGGCGCGCCGAGCTCGCGGACGTGCTGCGGCGGCTGGACGTCCCGGCGATCGAGGACACCGTCTGGGCGTTCCTGTACGGGGACACGGCACCGTTCGCGGCGCTGGCACCCGAGCGGACGGTCGTCGTCGACAGTCTGTCCAAGCGGCTCGCGCCCGGGCTGACCACGGGGTTCGCCGTGGCGCCCGAGGCGCTGGCGCCCGCCGTGGAGGCGGCGGTCAGGGCGGGCGGCTGGGCGCCGTCGCGGTTCGCGCTGGAGGCAGCCGTGCGGTGGCAGTCGGACGGCACGGTGGACACCCTCGTCCAGGCCAAGCGGGGCGAGGTGGAGCGCCGTCAGGAGCTGGTGCGGCGGCGGTTGGACGGGTTCGCGGTGCGGACCGATCCGCGGTCCTGCTTCTGCTGGTGGGACCTGCCGCCCGCGTGGCGCGCCGACCTGTTCGTGGCGGCCGCCGCGCGGCACGGCATCGCGGTGACGCCCGCGGCCGCGTTCACCGCCGACCGGCACCGCGCGCCCAACGCCGTACGCCTCGGCCTCGCGTCGCCGCCGCTCGACACCCTCACGCAGGCCCTGGCCACGCTCGCCGCCCTGGCGCGCAGCTCACCGGACGAACTCGTCGCGGGCTGACGGGCGGTACGGGCGTCCGTTGTGCCGTCGGCGTCCTGAGGCCACGGCCCCCGACGGGCCGAGACCGAAAAGTGACCGTCCGTCGCGACGGGCGGGCCGGCCTTCCGCGTAGAGCCGATGACGGACGTCGACGTGATCGGGATGGGGAGGGGCCGTGGTGGGGCGGTTCACGGGGCGGTTCAAGGGGCGCGTGCGCAGGGGCGTGACGGGGACGGCGGCGGCCGCCGCTGCCATGGCG
>NZ_JABWDV010000469.1:0-460 GCF_013362995.1 Streptomyces sp. TRM64462
ATACTGGGATTGAACCAGTGACCTCTTCCGTGTCAGGGAAGCGCTCTCCCGCTGAGCTAATCGCGCGAGAACCGCTGCTACCAGCGGTTTCAGTGGACGATACTGGGATTGAACCAGTGACCTCTTCCGTGTCAGGGAAGCGCTCTCCCGCTGAGCTAATCGTCCTTGGAGGTGGAGACGGGATTTGAACCCGTGTAGACGGCTTTGCAGGCCGTTGCCTCGCCTCTCGGCCACTCCACCCGGAGTGCAGGGGGTCTCGGGAAGATCCCCCACGTCGAGCGGACGACGAGATTCGAACTCGCGACCCTCACCTTGGCAAGGTGATGCTCTACCAACTGAGCCACGTCCGCTTGTCGTTTCCGTTTCGCTTCCGCGTCCCGGCGACGTGTTGAACTCTAGCGGATTCCCGGGCCAGCACAAAAACGCGTTTCCCCAGCGTGCTGCGCCAGTGCCCGCCCCC
>NZ_JABWDV010000469.1:490-5529 GCF_013362995.1 Streptomyces sp. TRM64462
GGCGGCCGCGCCGCGGTCCCCGCCCTACACTCACATCCGTGCACGACCTCGCTCCTCTGGCCCGCTTCGGCGGCCTCCTCGCCACCGATCTGCGGGACGTCACCAGCGACCCGGAGGCCCTGGAGTCCTCCGGCTTCTGGGCCGTCGCCGCCGACTTCGAAGGCCGTCTCACCTGCGCCCGCTTCGGTGACGTCCGGCCCGACCCGGTCCCCGCGCCGGTCCCGGGGCGCTGGCGCGGTCCCGCGGCCGGCGACTGGACGTCGTCGCTCGACCGCGACGAGTACACGGCGGGCGTACGCCGGATCCGCGAGCACATCGCCGCCGGCGAGGTCTACCAGGCCAACCTGTGCCGCGTCCTGTCCGCGCCGCTGCCCCCGGACACGCTCGCCTCCGCCGACGTGGACGCGCTCACGGCGCTGCTCGCGCGCGGCAACCCCGCCCCGTACGCAGGAACGATTCGGCTGCCCGCGCACGGCGTGGAGATCGCCACCGCGTCCCCCGAGCTCTACCTCCGCCGCGACGACCGGACCGTCGAGTCCGGCCCGATCAAGGGCACCGGCCGCACCGCCGATGACCTCCTGCCCAAGGACCACGCCGAGAACGTGATGATCGTCGACCTGGTCCGCAACGACCTGGGCCGTGTCTGCGCCACCGGCACCGTCACCGTCCCGGAGCTGTGCGCCGTCGAGCACCACCCCGGCCTCGTCCACCTCGTCTCGACCGTACGGGGCGAACTCGCGCCCGGAGAGGGCTGGCCCGGACTGCTCCGCGCCACCTTCCCGCCCGGCTCCGTCACCGGCGCACCCAAGTCCAGCGCCCTGCGGATCATCGAGACCCTGGAGACCGCCCCCCGCGGCCCGTACTGCGGCGGCATCGGCTGGGTCGACGCGGACCGGCGCACCGGCGAGCTCGCGGTCGGCATACGCACCTTCTGGCTCGACCGCCCCGCCGGCCTCCTCCGGTTCGGCACCGGCGCCGGCATCACCTGGGGCTCCGACCCGGAGCGGGAGTGGCAGGAGACCGAACTGAAGGCGGCGCGCCTCCTCGCGGTAGCGTCAGGCGTGTACGAGGCGAGCGGAAGGACCATCTGAGATGAAGCTGTGGGTCAACGGCGAACTGAGGGACGCGGACACCGCCAGGGTCTCCGTCCTGGACCACGGCCTGACCGTGGGCGACGGCGTCTTCGAGACGCTCAAGGCCGTCGACGGCAGGCTCTTCGCCCTGGACCTCCACCTCGACCGGCTCGTGCGCTCCGCCCGCGGCCTCGGCCTGCCGGACCCGGACCTGGACGAGGTGCGCCGCGCCTGCGCCGCCGTCCTGGAGGCCAACCCGATGCCGCTCGGCCGGCTCCGCGTCACCTACACCGGCGGCCTGTCGCCGCTCGGCTCCGACCGCGGCGACGACGGCCCGACCCTCGTCGTCGCCCTCGGCGAGACCGCCCCCCGTCCCGACAGCACCGCCGTCATCACCGTCCCCTGGACGCGCAACGAGCGCGGCGCCCTCGCGGGCCTGAAGACCACCTCGTACGCGGAGAACGTCGTCGCCCTCGCCCGCGCCCACCAGCAGGGCGCGTCCGAGGCGCTGTTCGGCAACACCGTCGGCCGGCTCTGCGAAGGCACCGGCTCCAACGTCTTCGTCGTCCTCGACGGCCGCATCCACACCCCGCCGCTCGCCTCCGGCTGCCTGGGCGGCATCACCCGCCACCTCGCCGTCGAGTGGACCGGCGTCCAGGAGACCGACCTGCCGATGGACGTCCTGCGGACCGCCGACGAGATCTTCCTGACCTCCACGCTCCGCGACATCCAGGCCGTCCACCGCGTCGACGACCGCGAACTGCCCGGCGCGCCCGGCCCGGTCACGGCCAAGGCCATGCGCGTCTTCGCCGAGCGTGCCGCAGCCGACTTCTGACGGGCCCGTTCCGACCTCACCGCGGGGTGGTAGAAAACCCTGATGACCACCACCCTGCGGCCGACCGGGCCGCTTCAGCAGGCCGCCGACGGCACTCTGTCACGCTCCTACGAGGTATGCGTCAACAGCCGCCCCGTAGGCGCCGTCGACATCGGAACCGCGCCCGGTTTCGGGCCGGCCGTCGGCACCGTCAGCGGTCTGCGCATCGACGAGGCGGACCGCGGCCGCGGCCGCGGCACGGTCGCCGCCCTCGCCGCCGAGGAGGTCCTGCGCGGCTGGCGCTGCGAGCGCATAAGGATCTCCGTACCCGCCGACTCGTCCGCGGCCCTGCGCCTGGCGACGGCGCTCGGCTACACGGAACGCAGCCGCACCCTGGTCAAGACCCTCGGGGCCGCAGACGCCGACGAGCCGCCGTCCGGACCACCCGTACGGCCCATGACCGAGCCGGAGTTCCAGAGGTGGCGGGCGGCGGCGGAGGAGGCCTACGCCCGCAGCTGGATCGCCCGCGGGACACCCGAGGCCGCCGCGCGCGCCAAGTCCCGCTCCGACCACGCGGCGCTCCTCCCCGACGGCCTCGCCACCGAGGGCGCCCGGCTGTACGTCGTCGAGCGCCCGGACGGCACGACCGCGGGGCACCTGTGGACCGGGCGGCGCTCACTCGACCCTCGGCGCTCACTCGACCCGGCGGGCGACGGCGCGCACGCGTACGTCTGGGACATCCAGGTCGACGACCGCGACCGCGGCCGGGGCTACGGCAGGGCCCTGATGCGGCACGCCGAGCGCGTCGCCCGCGAGGAGCTCGGCACCGACCGCATCGGCCTGCACGTCTTCAGCGACAACACCCCGGCCCGCCGCCTGTACGAGTCGCTCGGCTACCGCCCCGTCGAGATCCACCTCGACAAGCACCTCTACTGATCCGGCCGGTGCCGGCCGTCACTCGGCGAGCAGCCGGTCGGCGATCTCCTCGATACGGGCCCGCAGCCCCTCCTGGCTCTTCCCGCCGTCCAGCCGCTCACCGCCGATCATGTACGTCGGTGTGCCCGTGACGCCCAGAGCCTTGCCCTCGGCCTGGTCGGCGTCGACGACCAGCAGATGCCGCCCGTCGATCAGCGCGGTGTCGAACTCCTCGTCGTCCAGACCCAGCTCCCGCGCGACCCGGACCAGGAACGCCTCGCCGCCGGCGTCCAGCTCCTCGACCCGGTCCAGCACCGCCTCGGTGTACGCCCAGCCCTGGCCCTGCACCAGGGCCTCCTCGGCGGCCTGGGCCGCCGCGTACGCGTGCTTGTGCTTCTCCAGCGGGAAGTGCCGCAGTCGCACCTCCAGCCGGTCCCCGTAGCGGGCGCGCAGCGCGCGCAGGTCCTCCAGCGCCGTACGGCAGTCGGGGCACTGCAGCTCGCACCAGAAGTCGAGGACGACGGGCTGGTCGGTGTGGTGGGTGGGGGAGTCGTTCATGCGCTCAGTCTTTCAGCCGGGCGGCGGCCTGCCCAACCGGGACCTGGGGAGGAGACCGCCCCGGAGATCACCCGGAGATCCCGGGCCGGCACGGCCGGACCGTGGCCCCGGCATCGGTGACCGGTGCAGGATGGAGGGAAAGGGACGAGACGCCCACGGCTGGAGGACCGCATGCTTGCCGAGACCATCTGTTCCGCGGTGTCCGCGGCGGGACTGGGCATCGCGGCGATCACCGCGTACCGCAGGCGCTTCCTCGCCGCCGGCCGGATCGCCGCCTACGCGCTGGTGCCGCTGGGCCTGGTGATGACCGGGGCCGTCCAGTGGCTGGCCGACACCGCCTTCAGCCCCGTGGCCTGGGTCGGCTTCGGGGTGCTCGGCGCGTCCTGGCTGCTGTTCACCGGCACGCGGGCCGTCGAGCGGCGCAGGGGCGGCGGGGCCCCCCGCAAGGAGCGCCGCAAGGCCGCAGCGGAGGCCGGCGCGCAGCCGGGCGCCGTGGCGCCGGGCGCGTCCGCGCCGTCGCTGGACGCGGGCTCACGCCGTACGAAGCAGGACGCCGTCGACGACTTCAGCGACATCGAGGCCATCCTCAAGAAGCACGGCATCTGAAACGGCGCCCGAGCGTCACAGGGCGTCCGTCGGAGCCCGGTGCCGATGCCCGGCACCCGGGGTGGTGCGGGGTGGCGCGAAGGGTGGCGGTAGGGGGCGCCGGCACGGCGATCACCTAAGGATTGCCAGAACTGCCCCTTTTTGTGGGGGCTGTTGGGTGATCGGCCGGTCACGCGCTGCGTCATGATCGGCCCCGAGATGCTCGATACCTCGCGGGAACAGTCCCCCGCCTCCACCGAAGAACCGCGCGGCTGCCTCTTCGCGCTGTCCCAGCCACCGCTGATGATCTTCCTGGCGGTGATCGGCCTGCTTCTGCTGATGGCGTCGGTGCACGACCTGTTCCTGCTGTGACACCCTGAGGCCCGGCCGCGCCGACCGCCCCGCCGGGCTCAGCCGGCCGCGGCCTCCTTGCGGCGGGCCCGGTACGCGGCCACGTGCAGTCGGTTCCCGCAGGTGCGGCTGTCGCAGTAGCGGCGCGAGCGGTTGCGGGACAGGTCCACGAAGGCCCGCCCGCAGTCGGGCGCCTCACAGCGGCGCAGCCGCTCCAGCTCGCCGGCGACCAGGATGAACGCCAGCGCCATCCCGCAGTCGGCGGCCAGGTGGTCCGCGACCGAGGCGCCGGGCGCGAAGTAGTGCACGTGCCAGTCGTAGCCGTCGTGGTCGGTGAGCTGCGGCGTGGTGCCCGCGGCGGCCACCAGCTGGTTGATCAGCCCGGCGGCCGTGCGCGGATCGGCCGCGGCGAACACCTGGGCGAACCGGCGGCGGACGTCGTGCACCGCCCGCAGATCCTGGACGTCCAGCTCACCGACACCGCTGACCTGGTGGTTCTCCACGAACGCGTACAACGACGCGACGTCGCCGAGCTCCTCTCCGCGCCCTCCTTCCGGCGCGGTGTTCATCAGATCGACGACGGTGTCGAGCGCGGTCCGGGTGTCGTGGGGGATCAGCACGATTCACTCCCTGGCCTGCTGCGGGCGGGCGCCCGCAGAATTCCGCTGACTCTAGCGGCTCACCCTCACGGCCCAGGGTGCTGCCTCCCGGGGGCGTCCGAAACGCCGCAGGGCGCCGTCACC
>NZ_JABWDV010000469.1:5550-23098 GCF_013362995.1 Streptomyces sp. TRM64462
GACGGCGCCCTGCGGGCGCTGCCGGTCTGCTTCCGTCCGCCTCACGCCGCCGTACGGCCGCAGAACGGTCTGCCGGCGCCGTCGCCCCGAGTCGGACGGCGCCGTTGGGCTCCCGGTCGCCTCAGCTTTCGGCCAGGATGTGCGAGAGCTCCGTATCGAGGTCGAAGTGTCGGTGCTCGGTGCCGGGCGGCACCGCGGCGTCGGTCCGCTTCAGGAACGACTCCAGGGCCCGCGCCGGGGCTTCGAGGAGAGCCTCGCCCTCCGGGGAGCTGAGCGCGATGCAGACGACGCCCTGCCCGTGGCTGCGGGACGGCCAGACTCTGACGTCGCCGGTGCCGGTGGGGCGGTGCAGCCCCTCCGCGAGAAGGTCGCGGGCGAAGACCCACTCGACCGTCTCCTCGGCTCCGGTGTGGAAGGTGGCGTGCACGGCATACGGATCGGCCGTGTCATACCGCAGGCCCGCCGGTACAGGCAGTGAGGACTCGCTGGATACAACGAGGCGCAGGTGCAGCTCGCAGCTGACCGTGGTGTTCATAAGCGCCATGGCCTTTCGCTCAGTGTGCGCTCGGGGATTCGCACGTCGGCGAAATCGACATCCCACCTACCGTGCCGTTGTAAACCCCTCTGCCCGTTTTGTGATGCTTGGGGTACCTCGTATGGCGGTGTGTAACCAGGGGTTATAGGTCTATTTCAGTAGCCCGCGCGACCCCGCCACGTCCGGTAGGTTGGGCCCTATGAAAGCGGAGAGTGACGAGCGGGACGGGGTCGCCCAGTCGGCGACCGGCACACCCGCGACGGGGGACGTGACCCAGGACGCGACGACCGAGCGCCCGCTCGGGTCACGCGCCCCCGCCTACATCAAAGCCCGGCGCCCCCTCCACATCAGCTGGCAGGTCGGCGTCTTCCTCATCGGCCTCGCCGTGGTCGTGGTCGGCATCATCATGCTGCCCCTGCCAGGACCCGGCTGGTTCGTGATCTTCGCCGGCATGGCCATCTGGGCCACCGAGTTCGTCTGGGCCCAGCTCGTCCTGCGCTGGACCAAGCGCAAGGTCACCGAAGCCGCCCAGCGCGCACTCGACCCCAAGGTCCGCCGCCGCAACATCATCCTCACCACCGCCGGACTGATCATCGCCGGCGCACTGATCGCCGTGTACGTGTGGAAGTTCGGCATCGTCATGCCCTGGAAGATCGACCGATGAACGACCTGACCACCGACCCCGGTCAGGGCACCCGCTGACATGCGGTAATGTTTGCGGTGCGCCCGGGCGATTAGCTCAGTGGGAGAGCGCTTCGTTCACACCGAAGAGGTCACTGGTTCGAACCCAGTATCGCCCACCACCCGGACCGAAGGCCCCGGAGACCACCGTCTCCGGGGCCTTCGGCGCACCCGGCCCACCCCCCCCCACGGCCCACCACCAAGCGGTTTGAACGAAACCCACCGGGACCTGTATGGTTCAGTGCGTTCCCGGGCGATTAGCTCAGCGGGAGAGCGCTTCGTTCACACCGAAGAGGTCACTGGTTCGAACCCAGTATCGCCCACCACCACGCAGGCCGGTCCGCACCACACGGACCGGCCTTCGCCGTACCCCCCCACACCTCCCGGCCGACACTCATGCGGCCGCCGCCGGCTGATCCGGACGCAACGGCCACGCCGGATCCACCGCCTCCTCCGACCCGTTCCGCGCGAACCACGCCTGCAACCCCCGCGCCTGCGCCGCATGCCACACCGCCTGACGCGTATGCAGCTCCGCCACCGACAACTCCTCAAGACGCGCCGCGAACCGACGCCCCACCGCCCGCACCACCTCCAGCGCCGCCACCGCGTCCGCCGCCGCATCATGCGCCCCGTCCAGCACCACCTCATAGTGCGCACACAGATCCGTCAGCGTCCGCCGCCCCTTCCGGTACCGGTCCAGATGCTTGTCCAGCACCCGCGGATCCAGCACACACATCGGCGTGTTCTGCAGATACCGCGCCAACGACGACGCACGGTGCCGCCGCAACTCACGGTCCAGCAACGTCAGATCGAACGGCGCGTTCATCACCACCAACGGCCTGCCCGCCGCACACTGCTCCGCCAGCAGCCGGGCTATCTCCTCCATCACCGGCGCGGGCCACCGCCCGTTACGCCGCAGATGATCGTCCGACAGCCCGTGCACCGCCGTCGCCTCAGCCGGCACCGGGACCCCCGGATTCACCAGCCACCGTGTCGTACGCAACCGGCCACCCGCCGCGTCCTGCACCACCACCGCGGCGGACACGATCCGATCCCGCTCGACGTCAACCCCCGTGGTCTCCGTGTCGAACGCGGCCAGGGGTCCCTCATACCAGAGCGCCATACCCCGAACTCCTCGCACATCACCGGCAGATGGACCGATCCCCTGCCCGAACCGGTGATACCCGGACCGTTTGCCCCGTACGCCGCCCGGTGACAACACACATGAAAGCCAGCACAACTGACGCACAGCCAGCCCGGAAGGCACGAAGAGCCATGGCGCTCGCGGCGCAGCCCGACCCCGGAACCCCCCTCGGCCAGCACGCCCCACCCCTCCGCGGCGGCCTCGCCACCACCGCCTGCATGGAGACCCTCCAGGTCGGCTACCTCCACGCCGTCGCGGCCGCCGCGGGCTGCAGCCTCTCCCAGCCCTTCCCCGACAACGGCATCGACTGGCACCTCAGCCACAGCGCCCCCGGCCACACCGTCGACGACGAAGTCACCATCAAGGTCCAGCTCAAAGCCACCCACCAGATCCCCCCACACCCCCCGGGCCCCGCCTTCTCCTTCACCCTCGACAACAACCACCTGGTGAAGCTCGCCCGCACCCCCGTATCCGTCCACAAGATCCTCGTCGTCATGCTCGTCCCCCGCACCCAGGACGACTGGCTCCACGCCCACCACGACCGGCTCGACCTACGCCACTGCTGCTACTGGACCAACCTCGCCGGCCACCCCGTCACCGGCCGCAACCGCACCACCGTCCGCATCCCCACCTCCCGGATCTTCGACGACCGGGCACTCTGCGCGATCATGACCCGAGTAGGCGCCGGAGGAAGACCCTGATGCCGCACCGACCCACCACCGACATCGACCCACGCGTCCTCGGCGCCCTCCTCCACCGCCACGGCTGGCAACGCCACGGCCCGACCACCGGCCACTACACCCGCTGGACCCCACCCGGCCCCGGCACCCGCCCCACCAGCCTCCTCATCCCCGACAGCCGCACCTTCCCCGACAGCGACGACCTCATCGCCGAAGCCCTCGCCGCCCTCGCCCGCAGCGCCGACCCCGGCGCCCGCGACATCCTCACCGGCCTCACCGTCCCCAGCGACGAAATCCGCTGGACCCCCCACACCACCCGGCCCCCCACCACCGACGCCGCACCCTGGACCACCCACGACCACCTACAGTCCGCCGCCCGCGCGACCCTCCTCGCCGCCGCACTCGCCGTCCACACCCCCGCCCGCCACCACGGCGCCCGCCACCGGCGCCACGCCCGCGCCCTCCTCGACCCCGTCCTCATCAGCACCGCCCCCGGCGCCCGCGCCCTCACCGCCTTCGTCCCCGTCCACCCCGGCCGCCCCCTCACCGAACGCCTCCACCACGCACTCGCCGCCACCCGCGACGCCGTCGACTACCAACGCGCCACCGGAGGCCCCGAAGCCTTCGACACCGCCGTCGCCGCAGGCGTCAGCCACGAACTCACCGACGCCCTCATCACCCTCGTCCACGGCACCGAAGGCGCCACCGTCACCCTCGCCTGGGCCCCCGCGACCGGCGCCCCCGCCGGCTGTGCCACCCGGCCCGAACCCGTCGAGTTCACCCCCGGCGACCTCCCCGTCCTCCGCCAGGCCGGCGCCCGCTACCTCCGCGACGAACCCCCCGTACCCGTCCGCCTCACCGGCACCGTCGTCCGCCTCCGCAGGCCCACCCCGCACGGCCCCGGAACCGTACGGCTCCGCGTCCTCACCGGCGCCGACGTACGGAACGTCCGCGTCACCCTCGACGAACCCGCCTACCGCACCGCCGTCCACGCCCACCTCGCCGGACTCCCCATCCGCCTCTCCGGCCGCCTTGAGAGCAGCGACGGCTTCCGCCGCCTCACCGGCGCGTACGGCGTCGAGGCGGTCGAGGTCGACGAGGCGGAACGCGACCGGCTGATCAAGTCCCTCGACGAGGACGACGCCGCCGACTGACCGCGACCGGACGGCGGCAAACCGTTTCGCGGCGCGGGAGCACGGCTCGGTACCATTCCGTACTACGCCGCGCGCCCACGACCGGGCGCGCACCCCTTCAGTCAGGAGAGACCGGTGTCAGACGTCCGTGTGATCATCCAACGCGATTCCGAGCGGGAAGAGCGCGTGGTGACGACGGGCACTACGGCCGCCGACCTCTTCGCCGGCGAGCGCAGCATCGTCGCGGCCCGCGTGAACGGCGAGCTGAAGGACCTCGCGTACGAGATCGAGGACGGCCAGACCGTCGAAGGCGTCGAGATCTCCTCCGAGGACGGCCTCAACATCCTGCGCCACTCCACCGCGCACGTCATGGCCCAGGCCGTGCAGGAGCTGTTCCCCGAGGCCAAGCTCGGCATCGGCCCGCCGGTCAAGGACGGCTTCTACTACGACTTCGACGTGGACAAGCCGTTCACGCCCGAGGACCTCAAGGCCATCGAGAAGCAGATGCAGGCCATCCAGAAGCGGGGCCAGCGCTTCTCCCGCCGTGTGGTCACGGACGAGGCCGCCCGCGAGGAGCTCGCCAACGAGCCGTACAAGCTGGAGCTCATCGGCCTCAAGGGTTCCGCCTCCAGCGAGGACGGCGCGAACGTCGAGGTGGGCGGCGGCGAGCTGACCATCTATGACAACCTGGACCCGAAGACCGGCGACCTGTGCTGGAAGGACCTGTGCAGGGGGCCGCACCTGCCCTCGACCCGTGCGATCCCGGCGTTCAAGCTGATGCGGAACGCGTCCGCGTACTGGCGTGGCAGCGAGAAGAACAAGCAGCTGCAGCGCATCTACGGGACCGCATGGCCGTCCAAGGACGAGCTGAAAGCGCACCTGAACTTCCTCGCAGAGGCCGAGAAGCGTGACCACCGCCGCCTCGGCGCCGAGCTGGACCTCTTCTCCATCCCGGAGGAGATCGGCTCCGGCCTCGCCGTCTTCCACCCGCGCGGAGGCATCATCCGCCGGGTGATGGAGGACTACTCGCGGGCGAAGCACGAAGAGGCCGGGTACGAGTTCGTCTATACGCCGCACGCGACCAAGGGTCGCCTCTTCGAGACCTCGGGCCACCTGGACTGGTACGCCGACGGCATGTACCCGCCCATGCAGCTCGACGAGGGCGTGGACTACTACCTCAAGCCCATGAACTGCCCGATGCACAACCTGATCTTCGACGCGCGTGGCCGCTCGTACCGCGAGTTGCCGCTGCGGCTGTTCGAGTTCGGGACGGTGTACCGGTACGAGAAGTCGGGCGTCGTGCACGGCCTGACCCGCGCCCGTGGCTTCACCCAGGACGACGCGCACATCTACTGCACCCGCGAGCAGATGGCGGAGGAGCTCGACAAGACGCTCACCTTCGTCCTGAACCTGCTGCGCGACTACGGTCTGACCGACTTCTACCTGGAGTTGTCGACCAAGGATCCGGAAAAGTTCGTCGGCAGCGATGAGATCTGGGAGGAGGCCACCGAGACCCTCCGCCAGGTCGCCGAGAAGCAGGGCCTTCCCCTCACTCCCGACCCGGGTGGCGCGGCCTTCTACGGCCCGAAGATCTCCGTCCAGGCGAAGGACGCCATTGGCAGGACCTGGCAGATGTCGACCATCCAGCTCGACTTCAACCTCCCGGCCCGTTTCGACCTGGAGTACACGGCAGCCGACGGCACCAAGCAGCGCCCGGTCATGATCCACCGTGCACTGTTCGGCTCCATCGAGCGTTTCTTCGCCGTCCTGCTGGAGCACTACGCGGGCGCCATGCCCCCGTGGCTGGCCCCGGTCCAGGCGGTCGGCATCCCGGTCGGCGACGCGCACGTCGCGTACCTCCAGGAGTTCGCCGCCGAGGCGAAGCGGAAGGGCCTGCGGGTCGAGGTGGATGCCTCCTCGGACCGGATGCAGAAGAAGATCAGGAATCACCAGAAGCAGAAGACCCCCTTCATGATCATCGTTGGCGACGATGACATGGCTGGGGGGACGGTCTCCTTCCGCTACCGCGACGGGTCGCAGAAGAACGGCATTCCCCGTGACCTCGCACTGCAGGAGCTCGTTGATGTGGTCGCGCGGCGCATTCAGGTGTGACGTGGTCCCCGCGTTCAGCGGGGGTGATCCCAACCCGATGTTTCGGCGGATCTATGGCACCGCGTGGTCCCCGCGCAAGCGGGGGTAGTAGAGGGGCGGTACCCGGCCGGGTACCGCCCCTCGGCGCATCCGGGTCCCGTCGTAACCCATATGCTGATCCGCATGACGAACGAGCCCGAGCAGCAGATCGGAGTCGGGACGCCGGACGCGTTCCAGCGCCTGTGGACGCCCCATCGGATGGCGTACATCCAGGGGGAGAACAAGCCGTCCGGCTCGGGTGCGGGCGATGGCTGCCCGTTCTGCTCCATCCCGTCCAAGTCAGACGAGGACGGGCTGATCGTCGCCCGGGGCGAGAGCGTCTACGCGGTGCTGAACTTGTATCCGTACAACGGCGGCCACATGATGATCGTCCCGTTCCGGCACGTCGCTGACTACACGGACCTCAGCGAGCCTGAGACCGCCGAGCTCGCAGAGTTCACCAAGCGGGCGATGAAGGCGCTCCGCAAGGCTTCGGGCGCGCACGGGTTCAACCTGGGCATCAACCAGGGCGACGCCGCCGGCGCAGGAATCGCCGCCCACCTGCATCAGCACATCGTGCCCCGCTGGGGCGGCGACACCAATTTCATGCCCGTCGTCGGCCACACCAAGGTCTTGCCGCAGCTCCTCGCCGACACCCGGCGGATGCTCGCCGACGCCTGGCCGGGCGCCTAGCGCTACGCGTCGTAGACGTCGGCCTTCTTCGGGGCCGGGTCGGCGGTGAAGCTGCTGCCGGCCATGGAGCTGGTGTCCACGCCGTGTTCTTCGAGCACCTTGACCGTCGCGGCGTGGACCGCCCGCATCACCGGTGTCGCGGCGCGGATGGCGTCGTCGGCCATGAAGCGGTGCTTCCAGGGCTGCTCCGCCCACACATGGCGCAGGCCGAAGGGCTCGGGCAGGACCAGTTTGCCGCCGAGGAAGTCGAGGACCGGCGGGAACCAGGTCAGCGGGGCGCGGACCGCGAGCCGTACGACCTCGTTCGTTTCGATCAGGGGGAGTTTGATCTCCCGTGTCTCCCAGAACCGGACCATCTTGGCGACTTCCTTCGTCTTGGCGGCCGGTTTGGTGGTGAAGAGGCCGTTGACGGGGCCGAGTGCGTGGCCGGAGACCTCGATACGGAGGGTGTGCAGGAGGGCCGTGACGGTGATGAGCATCGTCAGGACGAGCTGGCCGTCCCACAGGACGAACTGCACGCCGAGGTAGTGGCGGTTGCCCTTGCCGAACTGGTTCTCGTTGCAGATCCGCTGGATCTCGTGGGGCTTCACCTGGTACATGACGATGTCCTCGCCCTCGGGGCGGGCCACTTCCTTGGCGCCGTCGCCGACGGGGGAGACGATCCAGTGGTGCACCGACGGGGTGGGGAAGCCGGTCTTGAGGGAGCCGCGTTCCAGGAGTTTCAGCTGGTCGTGGATGGGGCGTATGACGTCCCAGGTGCGGAAGGCGTGGAATTCCTTGCCGTCGCGGGGCTTGAGTTCCTCGGCGAGGTGCCAGCCGCCCCAGCGGGTGCCCATGCCGAGTATGCCGCGGGGTCCCGCGTAGAAGACGACGTTGCTGCGCTGTTCGGCGGTGAGCTTTTCGAGGTTCTGGCGGAGTTCTTCGGCGGCGGTCTCACCGGGGTTCTGGGGGACGGCTTCGGGGATCTTGGCGGCGACGCCGCCTCCGCTGAGGAGGGCTTCCCAGCGGGCGCGGAGGTCCTTGGCGGTGGTCTCGCAGACGTGTTTGGCGAGGAACCAGCCGATGACGGGGGCGATGATCATGGCCCGGAGGTACAGGGACAGGAAGCCGGTGAACGGCAGCTTGATCAGGACGAGTACGGCGAGGACGCCGACGCCCAGGAGCAGGGCGGTGCCGGTGGCGCCGGCGCGTTTGTTGGCGGCGCCCGCCATGGTGCGGCGGAGCTGGAAGACGACGAGCCACAGGAGCAGTCCGGGCAGGAAGGCGACGCCGCAGAGCAGGGTGATGAGGGTGAGGCGGGTGTCGCGCTGCTTGCGGATGCGGTTGGCGGCGAGGCAGTGCTCGACGATCGGCTGGGGTTCGGTGCCGAAGGACTGGATGACGGGTTTGCGTCCGCCGCCGAGCATGCGGAGGGCGACGGCGCGTGAGAAGGCCTCGCCGAGGTTGGGTTCGAAGAGCGAGAACTTGCCCTTCTTGACGGTGGATTCGTACCAGTCGTTGTTGGCTTTGAGGATGTCGTCGACCGCGCTGTCGCGGTATGCGGCGGAGGCCAGGGCGTTGGTGGCCACCGTCTGTCCGTCCGAGCCCTGGAGCGGGACCTGTGCCCCGGGGCCGAAACCGTTCATTGTCACTGCCGCCCCCATCGACGCGTGTGCCGCAACCTGTGTCCCCGCACTGCGGCCTTCCCAACTCCGGTGTGTCGCACACCTGCTGAACTGGGCACTCCAGCCTATCGGGGACGTGGGGTGTGCGTCAGGGAGAAGGCGGAAGGCCTCCTGCGGCGATGGTCCCGTGCGGTTGCGTGTGTCGGGCGGCGCCTGCCGGGAGGGGATTCGGCGGGCGGCGCCCGAGGTGGTGGAGGCGGGCCTGGCGGGTGGTCAGGCCGCGGGCTGTGCGCGGACCTTGTCGGCGATGTGGGTGGGCATGGCCTCGTGGCGTGCGTAGGTGCGCTGGAAGCGGCCGGTGCCGTGGGACAGGGAGCGGAGGTCGACGGCGTACCGGCCGATCTCCAGCTCGGGGACGTCGGCCCGTACGAGGGTCTGGCCGGGGCCTGCCTGTTCGGTGCCGACGACGCGGCCGCGACGGCCTGAGAGGTCGCTCATGACGGGTCCGACGTATTCGTCGGGGACGAGGACCTGGACTTCGGCGACGGGTTCGAGGAGGTGGATGGGGGCGTCGGCGGCTGCTTCGCGGAGGGCGAGGGCGCCGGCGGTCTGGAAGGCGGCGTCGGAGGAGTCGACGGAGTGGGCCTTGCCGTCGCGGAGGGTGACGCGGATGTCGACGAGGGGGTGTCCGGCGGCGACGCCGCGGGCGGCCTGGGCACGTACGCCCTTCTCGACGGAGGGGATGAACTGGCGGGGTACGGCGCCGCCGACGACCTTGTCGACGAACTCGATGCCGGAGCCCGCGGGGAGGGGTTCGACGTCGATCTCGCAGATGGCGTACTGGCCGTGTCCGCCGGACTGTTTGACGTGGCGGCCGCGTCCTGCGGCCGGGGCGCCGAAGGTCTCGCGGAGTGCGACCTTGTGGGGGACGGCGTCGACCTGGACGCCGTAGCGGGTGCGGAGCCGTTCGAGTGCGACGTCCATGTGGGCTTCGCCGAGGCACCAGAGGACGACCTGGCGGGTGTCCTGGTTCTGTTCGAGGCGCATGGTGGGGTCTTCGGCGGCGAGCCGGGAGAGGCCTTGGGAGAGTTTGTCCTCGTCGGCTTTGCTGTGGGCCTGGATGGCGACGGGGAGCAGCGGGTCGGGCATGCTCCAGGGCTCCATGAGGAGGGGGTCGTCCTTGGCGGAGAGGGTGTCTCCGGTCTCGGCGCGGTTGAGTTTGGCGACGCAGGCGAGGTCGCCGGCGATGGCGTGGTTCATCTGGCGCTGTTGTTTGCCGAAGGGGGCGAAGAGCGCGCCGATGCGTTCGTCGACGTCGTGGTCCTCGTGGCCGCGGTCGGCGAGGCCGTGTCCTGAGACGTGGACGGTCTCGTCGGGGCGGAGGGTGCCGGAGAAGACGCGGACGAGGGAGATGCGGCCGACGTAGGGGTCGGATGTGGTCTTGACGACTTCGGCGGCGAGGGGTCCTGCGGGGTCGCAGGTGAGGGCGGGGCGGGCCTTGCCCTGGGGTGTGGTGACGTCGGGTGCGGGGTGTTCGAGCGGGGTGGGGAAGCCGCGGGTGATGAGGTCGAGGAGTTCGACGGTGCCGAGGCCCTGTTTGCCGCCGGGGGCGGCGGGGGCCGCGGCGAGTACGGGGTGGAAGGTGCCGCGTGCGACGGCTTTCTCGAGGTCGTCGATGAGGCTCTTGAGGTCGAGGTCCTCGCCGCCGAGGTAGCGGTCCATGAGGGTCTCGTCCTCGCTTTCGGCGATGATGCCTTCGATCAGCCGGTTGCGGGCGGACTGGATGATGGGGATTTGGGTGTCGTCCGGGGGGTTTTCCTTTCGTTCGCCGGTGGAGTAGTCGAAGATCTTCTGGGTGAGGAGTCCGACGAGTCCGGTGGCGGGTGCGTGTCCGTCGGCGGCCTCGCGGCCGAGTACGGGCAGGTAGAGGGGGAGTACGGCGTCGGGGTCGTCGCCGCCGAAGATCTCGGCGCAGATGCGGGTGAGCTGTTCGAAGTCGGTGCGGGCGGTGTCGAGGTGGGTGACGACGATGGCCCTGGGCATGCCGACGGCGGCGCACTCGTCCCAGATGAGGCGGGTGTTGCCGGCGATGGCGTCGGCTTCCTGGGCGGCCGAGACGACGAACAGGGCGGCGTCGGCGGCGCGTAGGCCGGCCCGGAGTTCTCCGACGAAGTCGGCGTATCCGGGGGCGTCGAGGAGGTTGATCTTGCAGCCGTCCCATTCGAGGGGGACGAGGGAGAGCTGTACGGAGCGCTGCTGGCGGTGTTCGATCTCGTCGTAGTCGGAGAGGGATGTGCCGTCCTCGACGCGGCCGGCGCGGTTGACGGCGCCGGTGGTGAGGGCGAGGGCCTCGACGAGGGTGGTCTTGCCGGATCCGCTGTGGCCGACCAGCACCACGTTCCTGATGGATGAGGGCTGGTCGGCCGTTATCGCCCTGCCGGCGGCCCCGGGGTGGGTGTTCGCCTTGTCGCCCATGGTTCTTCCTCCCGATCGCAGGTGCACGGTGAGGTGGGGGCGCGGGCGCGGGGGAGCGGCGGGGGCATGGCGCCCCGGGGCCCCGGCGGGGCAGCTCCGGCGGTGCCCGCGGTCGTTCTTCGAGCTTTCCACTGTGTTGGTGCCGCGTCCATACGTCGGACATCGGCCGACGTCGGAGGCGGGGTGCGGGTGCCCTGGGGTGCCGTGAGGTGCCGTGGGGCGGCGCGTGACTACGATGGGCCCGCCGGTGGCCGTAAGGGGCCGCCCGGCACACCGACCTCTCGGGAAGGCCATGCTGAACAAGTACGCGCGTGCTTTCTTCACGCGTGTTCTCACGCCGTTCGCCGCGTTTCTGCTCCGTCGCGGGGTGAGCCCCGACGCGGTCACGCTCGTGGGTACGGCGGGTGTCGTGGCCGGTGCGCTGGTCTTCTTCCCGCGCGGGGAGTTCTTCTGGGGCACCATCGTCATCACGCTGTTCGTGTTCTCCGACCTGGTCGACGGCAACATGGCCCGTCAGGCGGGGGTGTCGAGCCGGTGGGGCGCGTTCCTGGACTCGACCCTGGACCGGGTCGCGGACGGGGCGATCTTCGGCGGTTTCGCGCTGTGGTACGCGGGCGGCGGTGACGACAACGTGCTGTGCGCCGTGTCGATCTTCTGTCTGGCGAGCGGCCAGGTCGTGTCGTACACGAAGGCGCGCGGTGAGTCGATCGGGCTGCCGGTCGCGGTGAACGGCCTGGTGGAGCGGGCGGAGCGGCTGGTGGTATCGCTGGTCGCGGCGGGCCTCGCGGGGCTGCACGGGTTCGGTGTGCCGGGTATCCAGGTGCTGCTGCCGATCGCCCTGTGGCTGGTGGCCGTGGGCAGCGCGGTGACGCTGGGGCAGCGTGTGGTGACCGTGCGCCGTGAGGCGGCGGAGGCGGACGCGGCGGAGACGGACGCGGCGGCCGGCGACGGGTCCGCCGGGGGTCCGGCCGGTGGTTCAGCCGGGGGTTCTGCGAGGGGGAGTGAGGCCACGTCATGAGCGGGGCGCGGGAGCGGCTGACGGACGCGCTGTACGGACTGGGCTGGGGCACGGTGAAGAAGCTGCCCGAGCCGGTCGCGGCCGGGTTGGGCCGCCGGATCGCGGACACGGCGTGGAAGCGGCGCGGCAAGGGTGTGCTGCGGCTTGAGGCGAATCTGGCGCGGGTCGTGCCGGACGCCTCGCCGGCGCGCCTTGCGGAGCTGTCGAAGGCCGGTATGCGGTCGTACATGCGGTACTGGATGGAGTCGTTCCGGCTGCCGGCGTGGAGCAAGGAGCGGGTCCGGGACAGCTTCGAGATCAAGGACGTGCACCTTCTGACGGACGGCCTGGCCGCCGGGAAGGGCGTGATCCTGGCGTTGCCGCACCTGGCCAACTGGGACCTGGCCGGGGTGTGGGTGACGCGGGCGCTGGGCGTGCCGTTCACGACGGTCGCCGAGCGGCTGAAGCCCGAGACGCTGTACGACCGGTTCGTCGCGTACCGCGAGTCGCTGGGCATGGAGGTGCTGCCGCACAGCGGCGGGTCCACGTTCGGGACGCTGGCGCGGCGGCTGCGGGAGGGCGGCCTGGTGTGCCTGGTCGCGGACCGTGACCTGTCGGCGTCCGGGGTCGAGGTGGAGTTCTTCGGTGAGGCCGCGCGGATGCCGGCCGGTCCCGCGCTGCTGGCCCAGCAGACCGGGGCGCTGCTGCTGCCGGTGACGCTCTGGTACGACGGCACGTCCACGATGAAGGCGCGGGTGCATCCGCCCGTGGACGTCCCCGGGTCAGGTACGCGGGCCGAGAAGACGTCTGTGATGACACAGGCGCTGGCCGACGCCTTCGCCGAGGGGATCGCCGAGCATCCGGAGGACTGGCACATGCTGCAGCGGCTGTGGCTCGCGGACCTGGACCCCGCGACCGCGAAGGGGCCGATGTGAGGATCGGCATCGTCTGCCCGTACTCCTGGGACGTGCCGGGCGGCGTCCAGTTCCACATCCGGGACCTGGCGGAGCACCTGATCCGGCTCGGGCACGAGGTGTCCGTGCTCGCCCCGGCGGACGACGAGACGCCGCTGCCGCCGTACGTGGTGTCGGCGGGGCGCGCGGTGCCCGTGCCGTACAACGGGTCGGTGGCGCGGCTGAACTTCGGGTTCCTCTCGGCGGCGCGGGTGCGGCGGTGGCTGCACGACGGCACGTTCGACGTCATCCACATCCACGAGCCGGCGTCGCCGTCGCTCGGGCTGCTGACGTGCTGGGCGGCGCAGGGGCCCATCGTGGCGACGTTCCACACGTCGAACCCGCGGTCGCGGGCGATGATCGCGGCGTATCCGATCCTCCAGCCGGCGCTGGAGAAGATCAGCGCCCGGATCGCCGTGAGCGAGTACGCGCGCCGCACCCTCGTCGAGCACCTCGGCGGTGACGCGGTGGTGATCCCGAACGGCGTCGACGTGGACTTCTTCGCCCGTGCCGAGCCGAAGGCGTCCTGGCAGGGCGAGACACTCGGGTTCATCGGCCGTATCGACGAGCCGCGCAAGGGCCTGCCGGTGCTGATGAGGGCCCTCCCGAGGATCCTGGAGGCCCGCCCGGGGGCGCGGCTGCTCGTCGCCGGGCGGGGGGACGAGGAGGAGGCCGTCGCGTCGCTGCCGCGCGAGATGCGGCAGCGGGTGGAGTTCCTCGGCATGGTCAGCGACGAGGACAAGGCGCGGCTGCTGCGCAGCGTCGACGTGTACGTGGCGCCCAACACGGGCGGCGAGAGCTTCGGGATCATCCTGGTGGAGGCCCTGTCGGCGGGCGCGCCGGTGCTGGCCAGCGACCTGGACGCGTTCGCGCAGGTCCTGGACCGGGGCGCGGCCGGCGAGCTGTTCGCCAACGAGGACGCGGACGCCCTGGCGGACGCGGCGATCCGGCTGCTGGGTGACGAGGCGCGGCGCGCGGAGCTGAGCGAGCGGGGCAGCGCGCATGTGCGGCGCTTCGACTGGTCGACGGTGGGCGCGGACATCCTGGCCGTGTACGAGACGGTCACCGACGGCGCGGCGTCGGTCGCCACGGACGAACGCGCGACGGGACGACTCCGCGCCCGGTGGGGCCTGGCCCGGGAGTAGGCGGAATCGGGGGCCTCCGCCCCCCGAACCCCCCGAAACCCCCGCTCCTCAAGCTCTTCGAGCAGGGGGTACCCCACAGGGGCGAAACGGGGGTCTGGGGGCGGAGCCCCCAGACCGGGACCTCGGCCCCGGTAGCCTTTCGGGCCGTGACCGTAACGCTGATCGTCTGGATCGCCGTCGCCCTGTTCGCGATCGGCCTGTACCTGAGCTGGACCGCGGGGCGCCTCGACCGGCTGCACGCCCGGATCGACGCCGCCAGGGCCGCGCTCGACGCGCAGTTGCTGCGCCGGGCGTCGGTGGCCCAGGAGCTGGCGACGTCCGGGGTGCTCGACCCGGCGGCGTCGATCGTGCTGTACCAGGCCGCCCACGCCGCGCGTCAGGCCGAGGAGGAGCAGCGGGAGGTCGCGGAGAGCGACCTGAGCCAGGCGCTGCGCGCCGTCTTCGGCGAGCCCGAGCAGATGGAGGCCGTGCGGGAGGCCCCGGGCGGCGAGGAGGCGGCCGGTGAACTGGCCGCGGCGGTACGGCGCGTGCCGATGGCGCGGCGGTTCCACAACGACGCGGTGCGCGCCGCGCGGGCGCTGCGGAGGCACCGTAAGGTGCGCTGGTTCCGGCTGGCGGGGCACGCCCCGTTCCCGATGGCGTTCGAGATGGACGACGAGCCCCCGGTGGCCCTGGCGGACCGGCCCGCCTGAGCCCCCCCGCCTGAGCCCCCGCCTGAACCGCCCCGCGCGCTGCGGCCCCAGCGAGCCCCAGCCACCCCCTGCCCCACCCCACATCCGCCAACCGCACGCCCCTGAAGCCCGCGCGGCGCCATGTGTCCCAGGCTGCGGCCCGATCGGCATCCGCCCAGGTCGGAAGGGGCGCGGGCGCCACCGTACGGGCAAAACGAGCCACCTCCTCCACATTGGCCCTTGATGTGGCCTGTCCCCGCCCTGTTTCCTCGCTGTGTTGTCCCCGGGTCTCGCACCCGTCCCGTGATTCCTAGTGAGGTCCTCCGTGTCCAGCACGCCCACCACCACCCCGCAGACCCCCGAGACCGGCACCGCGCGCGTGAAGCGCGGCATGGCCGAGCAGCTCAAGGGCGGCGTGATCATGGACGTCGTCACGCCGGAGCAGGCCAAGATCGCCGAGGACGCGGGGGCCGTCGCGGTCATGGCCCTCGAGCGCGTCCCCGCCGACATCCGCAAGGACGGCGGCGTGGCCCGTATGTCCGACCCGGACATGATCGAGGGCATCATCGACGCCGTCTCGATCCCGGTCATGGCGAAGTCCCGCATCGGCCACTTCGTCGAGGCGCAGGTCCTGCAGTCCCTCGGCGTCGACTACATCGACGAGTCCGAGGTCCTGACCCCGGCCGACGAGGTCAACCACTCCGACAAGTGGGCGTTCACCACCCCCTTCGTCTGCGGCGCCACCAACCTGGGCGAGGCCCTGCGCCGTATCGCCGAGGGCGCCGCCATGATCCGCTCCAAGGGTGAGGCCGGCACCGGCAACGTCGTCGAGGCCGTCCGCCACCTGCGCCAGATCAAGAACGAGATCGCCAAGCTGCGCGGCTTCGACAACAACGAGCTGTACGCCGCCGCCAAGGAGCTGCGCGCCCCGTACGAGCTGGTCAAGGAGGTCTCCGAGCTCGGCAAGCTGCCGGTCGTGCTGTTCTCCGCCGGTGGCGTCGCCACCCCGGCCGACGCCGCGCTGATGCGCCAGCTGGGCGCCGAGGGCGTCTTCGTCGGCTCCGGCATCTTCAAGTCCGGCGACCCGGCCAAGCGCGCCGCCGCCATCGTGAAGGCCACCACCTTCTACGACGACCCGAAGATCGTCGCGGACGCGTCCCGCAACCTGGGCGAGGCCATGGTCGGCATCAACTGCGACACCCTCCCCGAGGCCGAGCGCTACGCGAACCGGGGCTGGTAACAGCCATGAGCACCACCCCCGTCATCGGCGTCCTGGCCCTCCAGGGCGACGTACGGGAGCACCTGATCGCCCTGGCCGCGGCGGACGCCGTGGCCAGGCCGGTCCGGCGCCCCGAAGAGCTGGCCGAGATCGACGGCCTGGTCGTCCCCGGCGGCGAGTCCACCACCATCTCCAAGCTGGCGAACCTGTTCGGCATGATGGAGCCGCTGCGTGAGCGCATCGCGGGCGGCCTGCCCGTGTACGGCACCTGCGCCGGCCTGATCATGCTCGCGGACAAGATCCTGGACCCGCGCTCGGAGCAGGAGACCTTCGGCGGCATCGACATGATCGTCCGCCGTAACGCCTTCGGGCGGCAGAACGAGTCCTTCGAGGCGTCCGTCGAGGTCACCGGCATCGACGGCGGGCCCGTCGAGGGCGTCTTCATCCGCGCCCCCTGGGTCGAGTCGGTCGGCGCCGCCGCCGAGGTCGTCGCCGAGTACGACGGGCACATCGTCGCCGTACGCCAGGGCAACGCCCTCGCCACGTCGTTCCACCCCGAACTCACCGGAGACCACCGGGTGCACGCCCTGTTCGTCGACATGGTGCGCGCCGCGCTCCGATGAGATCCCGGTAGGATCTCTGGGGTTCGATCTGAATTTGGTTACGCGAAGGAGACAGGCAGATGTCCGGCCACTCTAAATGGGCTACGACGAAGCACAAGAAGGCCGTGATCGACGCCAAGCGTGGCAAGCTCTTCGCGAAGCTGATCAAGAACATCGAGGTCGCGGCCCGCACCGGCGGTGCCGACCCGGACGGCAACCCGACGCTGTTCGACGCCATCCAGAAGGCGAAGAAGAGCTCCGTACCGAACAAGAACATCGACTCCGCGGTCAAGCGCGGCGCCGGCCTGGAGGCCGGTGGCGCCGACTACGAGACGATCATGTACGAGGGTTACGGCCCGAACGGTGTCGCGGTGCTCATCGAGTGCCTCACCGACAACCGCAACCGCGCCGCGTCCGACGTCCGCGTCGCCATGACCCGCAACGGCGGTTCGATGGCCGACCCGGGCTCCGTGTCGTACCTCTTCAACCGCAAGGGCGTCGTGATCGTCCCGAAGGGCGAGCTGACCGAGGACGACGTGCTGGGCGCGGTCCTCGACGCGGGCGCCGAGGAGGTCAACGACCTCGGTGAGAACTTCGAGGTCATCAGCGAGGCCACCGACCTCGTCGCGGTCCGCACCGCCCTCCAGGAGGCCGGGATCGACTACGACTCGGCCGAGGCCAACTTCGTCCCGACCATGCAGGTCGAGCTGGACGAGGAGGGCGCGAAGAAGATCTTCAAGCTGATCGACGCCCTGGAGGACAGCGACGACGTGCAGAACGTCTTCGCGAACTTCGACGTCTCGGACGACGTCATGGCGAAGGTCGACGCCTGACCGGCACCCGGTCACACGTCTGATCGCGCTTGATCGCACCACGACGCGGCGGG
>NZ_JABWDV010000469.1:23110-30134 GCF_013362995.1 Streptomyces sp. TRM64462
AACACACCCCGTCGGCCCGCCGCGTTGTCAGTGCCACCCGATAGCCTGCACGAGCAGATGAACGAAGGAGCGGTGGCGTGCGTGTGCTGGGGGTGGACCCGGGGCTGACCCGGTGCGGTGTCGGCGTCGTCGACGGCGTCGCGGGGCGCCCGCTGACCATGGTCGGCGTCGGGGTCATCCGTACGCCGCCGGACGCGGACATCGGCCACCGCCTCGTCGCCATCGAGCAGGGCATGGAGGAGTGGCTGGACACGCACCGTCCCGAACGGGTCGCCGTGGAGCGCGTGTTCAGCCAGCACAACGTCCGTACGGTGATGGGCACCGCCCAGGCCAGCGCGGTCGCCATGCTGTGCGCGTCCCGGCGCGGCATCCCCGTCGCCCTGCACACCCCCAGCGAGGTCAAGGCCGCCGTCACCGGCACGGGCCGCGCCGACAAGGCGCAGGTCGGCGCCATGGTCACCCGGCTGCTCCGGCTCGACGCGCCACCCAGGCCGGCCGACGCGGCCGACGCACTCGCCCTCGCCATCTGCCACATCTGGCGCGCCCCCGCGCAGAACCGCCTCCAGCAGGCGGTCGCCGCGCACCGCGCCACCGCCACCCAGCACGCGACGAAAGGCCGCAACGCATGATCGCCTTCGTGACGGGACCGGTCGCCGCCCTCGCCCCGACCACCGCCGTGATCGAGGTCGGCGGCGTCGGCATGGCCGTCCAGTGCACGCCGAACACCCTCTCCGGCCTGAGGCTGGGTCAGGAGGCCCGGCTGCACACGTCGTTGGTCGTCCGCGAGGACTCGCTGACCCTGTACGGCTTCGCGGACGACGACGAGCGGCAGGTGTTCGAACTGCTCCAGACCGCCAGCGGCGTCGGCCCGCGACTGGCCCAGGCCATGCTCGCCGTGCACACCCCCGACGCGCTGCGCGTCGCGGTCGCGTCCGGTGACGAGAAGGCGCTCACGGCCGTGCCCGGCATCGGCAAGAAGGGCGCGCAGAAGCTGCTCCTCGAACTGAAGGACCGCCTCGGCGCCCCGCTCGGCACGTCCGCCGGAGCCCCGGCCGCCACGGGAACGCCACCGTGGCGGGACCAGCTGCACGCCGCGCTGGTGGGCCTCGGCTACGCCGCGCGCGAGGCGGACGAGGCGGTGACGGCCGTGACCCCGCAGGCCGAGGCGGCGGGCGGCGACCCGCAGATCGGCGTCCTCCTCAAGACCGCCCTGCAGACCCTCAACCGCACCCGCTGACCCCGCGGCCGCACCGCTGCACCGCTGCACCGCCCGCCCCAGGGCGGCCACCACTGCCGCCGCGACCGACGAGACCGACCACCACCGTGAGGCACACCGCCATGGACTGGGACGACACCCGCGACGACACCGCCCGCGACCTGCCCGCGGCGGCCCCCGCCCTGCAGGGCGCCGAGCGGCTCGTCGGCGCGGCCGCCGACGGCGACGACCAGGCCGTCGAGGCGGCGCTGCGCCCCAAGTCGCTGGACGAGTTCGTCGGCCAGGAACGCGTCCGCGAACAGCTCGACCTCGTCCTGCGCGCCGCCCGCGCCCGCGGCGCGACCGCCGACCACGTCCTGCTGTCCGGAGCCCCCGGCCTCGGCAAGACCACCCTCTCCATGATCATCGCGGCGGAGATGGGCGCCCCCATCCGCATCACCTCGGGCCCCGCCATCCAGCACGCGGGCGACCTCGCCGCGATCCTCTCCTCCCTCCAGGAGGGCGAGGTCCTCTTCCTCGACGAGATCCACCGGATGTCCCGGCCCGCCGAGGAGATGCTCTACATGGCGATGGAGGACTTCCGGGTCGACGTGATCGTCGGCAAGGGCCCCGGCGCCACGGCGATCCCGCTCGAACTCCCGCCGTTCACCCTGGTCGGCGCCACCACCCGGGCCGGCCTGCTGCCGCCCCCGCTGCGCGACCGCTTCGGCTTCACGGCGCACATGGAGTTCTACGCCCCCGCCGAACTGGAGCGCGTCATCCACCGCTCCGCCCAGCTCCTCGACGTCGACATCGAGGCCGAAGGCGCCGCCGAGATCGCCGGCCGCTCCCGAGGCACGCCCCGTATCGCCAACCGCCTCCTGCGCCGCGTCCGCGACTACGCGCAGGTCAGGGCCGACGGCCTGATCACGCGCGACATCGCCGCGACCGCGCTCGCCGTGTACGAGGTCGACGGGCGCGGACTCGACCGCCTGGACCGGGCCGTCCTGGAGGCCCTGCTGAAGCTGTTCGGCGGCGGCCCCGTCGGCCTGTCGACGCTCGCCGTCGCCGTGGGCGAGGAGCGCGAGACCGTCGAGGAGGTCGCCGAGCCCTTCCTCGTGCGCGAGGGCCTGCTGGCCCGTACGCCGCGCGGCCGGGTGGCCACCCCAGCGGCGTGGACGCACCTCGGACTCGTACCGCCGCAGGCCACGCCCCCCACGGGAGGACAACAGGGACTGTTCGGCGTGTGACCTCGGCGTGTGACCGTAGCGTGATCCTCATGTGACGGCGCGGACGCTCGCCCGCTCGGGAACCGTGGTGCGATGCTGGGCGTTGTTCCATCGATGCGGACTCGCCTAGACTCCGCCGATGCCGCCCTTTCAGGTCGGCGTGCCCACCCCCGTAGATCAGGCCGCTCACCAGCGCGGTCGTGCGAAGGAATTCCGTCCCGTGGATATCGTGACCCTCCTCCCGTTCATCGTGCTCATCGGGGCCATGTTCCTGATGACCCGCTCCGCCAAGAAGAAGCAGCAGGCGGCGGCGCAGATGCGCAACCAGATGCAGCCAGGCACCGGCGTGCGGACGATCGGGGGGATGTACGCCACCGTCAAGGAGGTCAGCGACGACACGGTCCTCCTGGAGGTCGCGCCCGGCGTTCACGCGGTGTACGCGAAGAACGCGATCGGCGCCGTCCTCGACGACGACGAGTACAACCGCATCGTGCACGGCGACACCGGTACGGACTCGGACACCGACGGTGACCTGAAGTCCGACGACCTGCCGGCCGTCCCGGACGACGCCTCCTCGCTGATCGAGTCCGCCGACGCGGCCGGCGGCGACGACTCCTCGGACGCCTCGCGCGCCGCCAAGCCGGACCTCACCAAGAAGGCCGAGGCGGAGGACGCCGCGCCGAAGGACGGCAAGGGCGACGGCGAGGCCGACGCGAAGTAGCCACGGCCGGGGACCGCGCGGCGCCCACCGGTGCCGCGCGGTCCCCGGATCGCGTCACATCTGCATCTGCGGGGGCAGGTCCCCACACACACTTCGTGGCCGCCCCGCGCACACCCGGCGCGGGGCGGTTGGACAGGGAGAAACGACAAGGTGGCAGCACCGAAGAAGGGCAGAAGGCCGTCGGGGGGACAGGGGAGGCCAGGGCGTGCCCTGGCGTTCATCCTGATCGCGATGGTCGCGCTCACCGGCGGGATGTTCTGGTCCGGTCACACCACGCCGCGACTGGGCATCGACCTGGCGGGCGGCACGACGATCACGCTGAAGGCCGAGGCCGAGCCCGGCAAGGAAAGCGCCGTCAACGAGACCAACATGAACACGGCGGTCGGCATCATCGAGCGCCGCGTCAACGGTCTCGGTGTGCAGGAGGCCGAGGTCCAGACCCAGGGCCGCGAGAACATCGTCGTGAACATCCCCAAGGGGACGGACCAGGAGCAGGCGCGCCAGCAGGTGGGCACCACCGCGCAGCTGTACTTCCGCCCGGTCCTCACGATCATGGGCAGCGAGCCGGTCGTCCCGAAGCCGTCGGCGAGCTCCAGCCCCTCCGCAGGCGCCTCCACGAGCCCCTCGGCGTCCGCCACCGGCAAGGCCGAGCAGGACAAGGGCGACAAGGTCACCGAGCCGTCCCCGTCGGCCAGCGCCACCACGCAGGGCCGTGCGGTCACCGACGCGCTGAAGAAGGCCCCCAGCCCCAGCGGCTCGGCGTCGGCCTCCGCGCCCGCCGGCCCCTCGGCCTCGCCCAGCGGGCTCACCGCCCCCACCCCGGCCGGCACGCCCAGCGCCGACACCGCGGCCCTGGAGAAGCAGTTCGCGGCACTCAACTGCAACGACAAGAAGCAGCGCTCCGCCGCGGGCAAGGGCGTCAAGCCCTCCGAGCCGACCGTCGCCTGCGGTGAGAACCCGCTCGGCGGCTGGGACAAGTACCTGCTCGGCCCGTCCGAGGTGGACGGCAAGGACATCGACGACGCCCAGGGCGTGCTGGACCCGACGCGCGCCCAGTGGATCGTGCAGCTCGAGTTCAACAGCAAGGGTGCCAAGGAGTTCGCCGAGACCACCGGCAAGCTGGCTTCGCAGCCCGACCCGCAGAACCGGTTCGCGATCGTCCTCGACGGCGAGGTCGTGTCCTCCCCGTCCGTGGACAGGCCCATCGCCGGCGGCCAGGCGGAGATCTCCGGCAGCTTCGACCAGAAGTCCGCCCAGGACCTCGGCAACATCCTGTCCTACGGCGCCCTGCCGCTGTCCTTCGAGGAGCAGAGCGTCACCACCGTGACCGCCGCGCTCGGCGGCGAGCAGCTGCGCGCGGGCCTCATCGCCGGCGCCATCGGCCTCGCCCTGGTCATCATCTACCTGGTGGTCTACTACCGCGGCCTGTCGCTCATCGCGATCCTGTCGCTGGGTGTCTCGGCGGTCCTGACGTACACGATCATGTCGCTGCTCGGCCCGGCCATCGGCTTCGCGCTGAACCTGCCGGCCGTGTGCGGTGCGATCGTCGCCATCGGTATCACCGCCGACTCGTTCATCGTGTACTTCGAGCGCATCCGCGACGAGATCCGCGAGGGCCGCTCGCTGCGTCCGGCCGTCGAGCGGGCCTGGCCG
The DNA here is from genome assembly GCF_013362995.1 of Streptomyces sp. TRM64462. Taxonomy (GTDB): domain Bacteria; phylum Actinomycetota; class Actinomycetes; order Streptomycetales; family Streptomycetaceae; genus Streptomyces. Next base: position 27,909 of record NZ_JABWDV010000469.1, read on the forward strand.
CGCGCCCGCCGCACCGTCCTCGTGTCCGACTTCGTGTCGTTCCTGGCCGCCGCGGTGCTGTTCATCGTCACCGTGGGCAAGGTGCAGGGCTTCGCGTTCACGCTCGGCCTGACCACGGCCCTCGACGTCGTCGTGGTGTTCTTCTTCACCAAGCCGATCATGACGATCCTCGCCCGCGGCAAGTTCTTCGGCGGCGGTCACCCGTGGTCCGGCCTCGACCCGAAGCGTCTCGGCGCGCAGCCGCCCCTGCGGCGCACCCGCCGTGCCGCCCCCGTCACGACCGAACCGAAGGAGGCGTGAGATGTCGCGACTCGGAAATCTCGGCGCCCGTCTCTACCGCGGTGAGGTCGGCTACGACTTCGTCGCCAAGCGCAAGCTCTGGTACGCCGTCTCGATCCTCATCACCATCACGGCCATCGCCGCCCTCGCGGTGCGCGGCCTGAACATGGGCATCGAGTTCAAGGGCGGCGCGGTCTTCACCACGCCCGCCACCTCGGTGTCCGCGTCCCAGGCCGAGGAGGTCGCCGAGGAGGCCGCCGGCCACGACGCGATCGTCCAGGAGCTCGGCACCGGCGGCCTGCGCATCCAGGTCTCCGGCCTGGACACGCAGCAGGCCAACTCCATCAAGGGCGAGATCGCCGAGGGTGTCCAGGTCGCGGAGAAGGACATCACCGCCGAGCTGGTCGGCCCCAGCTGGGGCAAGCAGATCGCCAACAAGGCATGGACCGGTCTCGGCGTGTTCATGATCCTCGTGGTGATCTACCTGGCGATCGCCTTCGAGTGGCGTATGGCGGTCGCCGCGCTCATCGCCCTCGTCCACGACCTCACCATCACCGTCGGGATCTATTCGCTCGTCGGCTTCGAGGTCACGCCGGGCACGGTCATCGGTCTGCTCACCATCCTCGGTTACTCCCTCTACGACACCGTCGTCGTCTTCGACGGTCTGAAGGAGTCCTCGAAGGACATCACCAAGCAGACCCGCTACACCTACAGCGAGATCGCCAACCGCAGCCTCAACGGCACCCTGGTCCGCTCCATCAACACCACCGTCGTGGCGCTGCTGCCGGTCGCCGGCCTGCTCTTCATCGGCGGCGGCTTCCTCGGCGCGGGCATGCTCAACGACATCTCGCTGTCGCTGTTCGTCGGCCTCGCCGCCGGTGCGTACTCGTCCATCTTCATCGCCACACCGCTCGTCGCGGACCTCAAGGAACGCGACCCGCAGATGAAGGCCCTGAAGAAGCGGGTCCTCGCCAAGCGCGCCGCCGCGGCCGCCAAGCGCGACTCCGGGCACGAGGACGCCGACGACGCCCTCGACGAGCTGCCCGAGGGCGCCGTGACCGCCCCGGCCGGTGCCGTCGTCGGCCCGCGCGGCCGCCGCGGCGGCCGGTCCACGGAGAAGCGCTGATGACCACCGCCGAGACCACCCGGGAGCTGCTCCTCAGCCGCATCCGGGACGTCCCCGACCACCCGAAGCCCGGCGTCATGTTCAAGGACATCACGCCGCTGCTCGCGGACCCCGTGGCGTTCGCCGCGCTCACCGGCGCCTTCGCCGAGCTGTGCGCACGCCACGGGGCGACCAAGATCGTCGGACTGGAGGCGCGCGGCTTCATCCTCGCCGCCCCCGTCGCCGTCACCGCGCAGATCGGCTTCGTGCCCGTCCGCAAGGCGGGCAAGCTCCCCGGAGCCACGCTGCGCCAGGCGTACGAGCTGGAGTACGGCACCGCCGAGATCGAGGTCCACGCCGAGGACCTCACCCCCGGCGACCGTGTCCTGGTCATCGACGACGTCCTCGCCACCGGCGGCACCGCCGAGGCGTCCCTGGAGCTCATCCGCCGCGCCGGCGCCGAGGTCGCGGGCGTCGCCGTCCTCATGGAGCTCGGCTTCCTCGCCGGCCGCGCCCGGCTGGAAGCGGCCCTGGGCGGCGCACCGCTGGAGGCGCTGATCACGGTCTGAGGGCCTCGGCCCGCACAGGCCGAAAACGTACGGGACGGGCATCCGGGAACACCGGGTGCCCGTCCCGCGTTGTCAGCGACCCGCCCGGGGCGAGAGGGGCGCCCGGGGTCGATACCATGGGATGTCCGGGCCTCACCGGGGGACCCGGACCCGCACGAGGAGCGCCCCTTGCCAGACGAGGTCCAGCCACTCTCCGCCGCGAAATCCGACCAGCGGGCCGACAAGGCCGCGGCGACCTCCGCCACGCCGTCGGACAAGCCCGCGGACCCCAGG
>NZ_JABWDV010000038.1 GCF_013362995.1 Streptomyces sp. TRM64462
GTTACGCCTCGGTGCGGCGGCGGTGCCGGCCCGTACCGGCGACGAAGGCCGCGCCCATCGCGACGGCGGCGCCGGCCGCGCCGAGCGTCCAGGAGGTGGCGGCGTCGGTGCCGGTCTCGGCGAGCTGGCCACCGGTGGTGGTGGCGGTGGCCGTGGTGTTGGTGGTGCTCGTGTTGGTGACCTGCGTGGCGCCGCCTGTGGCGGGCTTGGGGTCGTTCCCGGCGGTGCCGGTGCCGGTGCCGGTGCCGTCGCCGCCGGTGGTGTCCCCGGTGCTGCCGTTTTCGTCGCCGGTGTTGCCCGAGCCGCCGGTGTTGCTGTCGTTGCCGTCGGTGTCGTCGTCGGCCTCCGCGGGCGCGGCGGTGACCGTCGACTGGTAGCTGACTGTGCCGGACGACATCCACTCGCCCGACTCCAACTGGGTCCAGCCCAGCGTGTGGATGCCGATGGGACCCGGCGCCGTGTCGCCGGTGAAGCGCAGCCGCAGCTTGATCTCGGTCTTCTCGTCCGCGTCGAGCGGGAGAACCCCGACGACCATGCCGTGGACGTCCTCAGTGCCCTCGACGTCCACCGGGTACCAGCCCTCGGTGTCGTTCTCGTCCAGGCCGAAGGCCTCCACCTGGATCTGGGAGGCGGTGAGCCACTCACCCTGCCCGAAGTAGCGGGTCAGGTTCATGGCGACGTAGTACTCGTCGAGGGACTCGACGCCGGTGTTGTCGACGTGCATCACGAACTCGTGCCAGTCCGCCCCGGCGACGAACCCGGCGTTGGGAAGCCCGGTCAGCGTCAGCTTCGGGCCGACGAGGGCTTCTTCCTCGCCGCCGTCGATCTCGGTGCTGTACCGGCTGGTGGCGGACACGACCCGGCCCTGCGCCGTGTCGGCCGTCCCGAAGATGGAGAACTCCAGCGGAACCGCCGGGGCGTCCGCGGTGAAGCCCACCCGTACGTCCAGGAAGTGCCTCTGGTCGGCCGGGACCTCGAACGCCGCGAGCTCGAACTCGAAGCTCCCCTGCCCGACGGCGGGGCGGAGCTTGGCGGGCTGCCACCGGCCGTCGGCGCCGCGCGACTCGACCGTGATGTGCGAGGCGCTCAGCGCGCCGGTCTTGTCGGAGATGCCGATGACAGGGGTGTACCCGGGCAGTGCGGCGCGATCCCCGTTGTCGAGCGTCGCGTACAGCTCCTGCGGGCTGCCGGGCTCGAAAGACGGCGGGACCGACAACGAGATGTCCGGCGCCTCCCCGTAGACCTGCTCCGCAGCGGGTGCCGTGTCCTCCTTGGGCGCCGCGTCCGGCACGGTGACCGCCGGGTTGTTCTGGGCGAACGCGGGCGTGGCCGTGAGGGCGGCCGGGCTGACGACGGCCGCTGCGGCCACGACGGCCATGCGTCTGAGCTTCATGTGCTTTCCCCTCCATACGTCCGGGCACGCGTGACGGCCCGGCCCCCTGTGTCGGTGACCGGCACACCGTAGAGGCATGGCACGGGGCGCCCACGGGCGGGTGGGCGAAGGTAACGACGCGGGTAACGAAGGGGCTACGACGCTTCGAAGGGGGGCGGCTCGACGCGCCGCGCAGGATGGTGGACCGCCGCGGCGCGTCGAGCACCAGGGGTACTACGGCTGCGGCGGCAGCGACGGCAGCCCGGTCGGCAGCCCGGTCGGCAGTCCGGTCGGCAGGCCCGTCGGCACGGCGCCCGCCTTCGTGAGCGTGTCCTTCTTGCCGGACGCCCAGGCCACCACGAGCTGCTTGCCGTCGGCCGACTCGATCGTGCCCGACGTACGGTCCGTGCCCCCGTCCTTGCACACCAGAGCCAGTTCGAGGTGCTCGCCCTCCTTGACGGGGCCCTGGCAGACGCCGCCGTCGGCGACGAGGGCGGCCTGGCCCTGGCCGATGGTGAGGCTCACGGGCTTGCCGCCGTCGGCGGAGATCCAGGCGCCCTCGACGTCCGCGAGCGCGACGTCGGCGTGGCCCTCGTGGCCACCGGACGAGGCGGCGGCGGACGGCGCCGTGGAGGCGCCGCCCTTGCCGCCGTCGTCGCTCTTGCCGGAGCCGGAGCCGCAGGCGGTCAGTGCGACGGCCGAGGCCAGGGCGGCCACGGCCACCGCACCGTTCCGTACGAGCTTCTGCACGATCAAGTCCCCCTTGTAGGTTGAAAAGACCGCGCCAAGCTATCAGGGGCGCCCGGTCGCCGCCGCGACCGTTTGCCCCGCTACCGGCCTTGCTACCAGGACGACTTGCGTACGCCGGGCAGGAAGCCCGCGTGGGCCTGCTCACGGACCCGTACGCGCGACATGCCGAACTTCCGCAGGTGGCCGCGCGGCCGGCCGTCCACGCCGTCCCGGTTGCGTACGCGCGTCGGGCTGGCGTCGCGCGGCTGGCGGCGCAACTCCGCCTGGGCGGCGAGCCGTTCGGCCTCCGGTGTGGAGGGGCGGCGGATCAGCTCCTTCAGCTCGGCGCGGCGCGCCGCGTACCGCTCGACGACGGCCTTCCGATGCTCGTTGCGCGCGATCTTGCTCTTCTTCGCCATCAGATCTTCACCCCTCGGGCACGGATCCGGGCCACGGCGGCCTCGATGCCGATGGTGTCGACGGTCTTGATGGCCCGGGCGCTGAGCGTGAGCCGGACGTACCGGCCCTCGCTCGGCAGCCAGTAGCGCTTGCGCTGGATGTTCGGGTCGAAGCGGCGCGACGTGCGCCGGTGCGAGTGGGAGATGCGGTTGCCGAAGCCCGGCTGTGCGCCGGTCAGCTGGCAGTGGGCGGACAAGGGTGACCTACCTCTCGGGGACTGGCTTTGGTAATGGAAACCATTTCCATTTATCTTAGCTCCATGGCCCGCAACGAACTCCGCCCGATCATCAAGCTCCGGTCCACAGCCGGCACCGGCTACACCTACGTCACCCGCAAGAACCGCCGGAACGACCCCGACCGCCTGACCCTGCGCAAGTACGACCCGGTCGTCGGCCGGCACGTCGACTTCCGAGAGGAGCGCTGAGCCCACCGATGAAGTCCGGAATCCACCCCCCGTACGGCCCCGTCGTCTTCCGCGACAAGGCGGGAGGCTTCGCCTTCCTCACCCGGTCGACCATGACCAGCGACAAGACGGTCGAGTGGGAGGACGGCAACACCTACCCGGTCGTCGACGTCGAGATCTCCTCCGCGAGCCACCCCTTCTACACGGGGCAGGCGCGCGTCCTCGACACGGCCGGACGCGTCGAGCGGTTCGAGCAGCGTTACGGGCGACGCGGGGGCCGCTGATGCCGACCCTCGCGCTGTCCGTCGCGGTCGTCGGCGGACTGCACGCCGACGCCCGGAAGGCCGCCGTCGAGCGGCTGCTCACCACCGTCCCCGGCAGCGTCGCGCTCCACCACGACCTGTCCACCGCCCCCGAACGGGGCACCGTCGTACGGACCGTGCGCGACGCGACCGGTGTGCTGTCCACGGGCGAGACCCCGCTCGTCAACGACTGCGCCTGCTGCGCCCTGCGCGAGGACCTGGTGCCGGAGCTGGAGCGGCTCGCCGACGCGGGCCTGACCCGGCTGGCGGTCGTCGAGCTGTGGGACTCGGTGGAGCCCAAGGCGATGGCCGAGGTCGTGGCGGCGGCGGGCCTGCGGCTGACCGGTGTCGTCACGGCCGTGGACCCGGCGCTCGTCCTGCCGTACCTCGGCAACGGCGACGACCTGTCGGACGCCGGGCTCGCGGCCGCCGCCACCGACCAGCGGACGGTCGCGGACACCTGGGCGCGGCAGCTCGAGTACGCGCCCGTGCTCGCCGTCCTGGACAGCGACGAGGCCGACGACGAGGACCGCGCCCTGCTCGCCCAGCTCCACCCGACGGCCCGCCACGTCGCCGTACCGGACGGGGACCTGGCGGCGGCCGTCCTCGCCGGGTTCGACGTGGACGCCGCCGCGGCCGCCCAGCACCCGGCCTGCGCGCTGCTCCCGCAGGAGGCGGAGGCGGCCGGCGTCGGCACGTACGTGTGGCGCAGCCGCCGCCCCTTCCACCCCGGGCGGCTGTACGCGGCGCTGGAGGACCTGACCTGCGCCGCCGCCCGCAGCCGCGGCCGGTTCTGGCTCGCCGACCGGCCGGACACGCTGCTGCACTGGGACGCCGCAGGGGGCGCCCTGTGCGTGGAGAGCGCGGGTCCGTGGCTGGCGTCCCTGCCGGACGCCGCCTGGGAGATGGTCCCGCCGGTACGCCGCGCCGCGGCCGCCCTGGACTGGGACCCGGAGCACGGGGACCGCTGCCAGCACCTCGTCTTCACCTCGCCGGGCCTGGACCGCGAGGGGCTCGCGGAGCTCCTCGACTCCTGCCTGCTCACCGACGCGGAGTACGCCGCGGGCCGTACGGCCTGGAAGCGGCTCCCGCCCGCCTTCGACACCCTCCTGGAGGTCTGACCCCATGCCCCCGCGCCGCGCCGCCGACCGCAAGCCCGCCAAGTCCCGCCCGAACCCGCTGGACAAGGCCGGCATCACGTACATCGACTACAAGGACACCGATCTGCTGCGGAAGTTCATCTCCGACCGCGGCAAGATCCGCAGCCGCCGCGTGACGCGTGTCACCGCCCAGCAGCAGCGGCAGCTCGCCCGCGCCATCAAGAACGCCCGCGAGATGGCACTGCTGCCGTACTCGTCGGCGGCCCGCTGATCAGGGCCCCCTCCTCCCCGGGCCCTTCCAGGGGCCCTCCACGCGCCACGCGCGCGTGGAGGGCCCCTTTTTCCGTATGCGTACAAGTGGAGGGAGCCTGCGGCGGCGCGGCCGCGTCTGAAGGAGTGGGTAGTGGGAAGAACACCCTTCGTGCACGTGCATCTGCCCATGCATCTGCATATGAACGCAGCTATGATCCCGGATAGTTGACACCTGCATCATCAATCACACATGTAACTCATGTGACTCGGGGAGCGTCCTGTGCACCACGTGTACAACGGCATGGCAGCCACAGAGCTTCATGGGGCCGTCTGGCAGAAGAGCAGGCACAGCAACTCCCAGGGCTCGTGCGTGGAGTTCGCCAAACTGCCCGGCGGGAATGTCGCGGTGCGCAACTCACGGCACCCGGACGGCCCGGCCCTCGTCTACACGCCCGCGGAGATCGAGGCGCTGCTGCTCGGGGTGAAGGACGGCGAGTTCGACCACCTCGTCGGCGGCTGACCGCCCGTCCGTACGGGACGGCTGACCATGCGTCCCCTACGAAACAGGGGCTCCGTCGAACGGAGCCCCTTCAAGTCGCGTCGAATACGCCGCCAGGCCTTGCCCAGGCCTTGTCTAGGCCTTGTCCGGCAGTCGGAACAGCGCCCAGACCACCTTGCCGTGCAGCGTGCCCGCCAGTGGATGCCAGCCCCAGCTGTCGCTGAACGACTCCACCAGGAACAGCCCGCGCCCCGACTCCGCCGCGAAGTCCTCGGCGGCCGTCCTGGTGGCGGGCGTGTCCGGGCTCGGGTCGCGCACCGCGCAGACGAGCCGGCTCGCCCAGCGCATCAGGTGCAGCCGCACCGGCGCCTCCTGCGGCTGGTCCCGCGGCGTGTCGGCGGGCAGCGCGTGCCGCAGGGCGTTGGTGACCAGCTCCGACACGACGAGCGCCACGTCGTCGAACCGGTCGCTGAGGTTCCACTGCGCCAGGGTCGTGTCGGTGAACTGCCGTGCGCCTCGCACGGCTTCGTACCGGGGCGGCAGCGCACAGGACGCGGAACTGGAGACGGACGCGGCGTCGATCGGAGGAAGCCCCTGCCTTAACGGCTCGAGCATGGTCGATCCATTCGTCCCCATGCGAGGCACTCCCGGGATTCGCGGCTGTGGTGCTACAACACGAACGACTACGCAGGTGCGCGGGCACCATGGTTGCGAATGGGAGGGGCGGATGCAAGGGCAGATGCACGTGCACGCGCCCGACGTGTCCGGCCCCGTGATGGTTCTTGGCCATATCTTCCCGAAGCTCATCTCGGGGCGGTGGCCGAAGTGTTCGCCATTCTGTAATCGTTCGAGTACGGGGTGAAGCGTTTTGGTGGCAGAATCCGCTTCCTCGGGGCTTGGGGGTGCTCCGTCGTACACATCAGCGATGGGGAGGGTTGGAGACGTGACCGCGACAGAATCGGGCGGTTCCGTGGTGCGGCGCATCCTGCTGGGCTCACAGCTGAGGCGGCTGCGTGAATCGCGCGGCATCACCCGCGAGGCCGCCGGCTACTCGATCCGGGCGTCCGAATCCAAGATCAGCCGACTGGAGTTGGGCAGGGTGAGCTTCAAGGCGCGCGACGTCGAGGATCTGCTCACGCTGTACGGCGTCACCGACGAGCAGGAGCGCGCCGCCCTGCTCGGCCTGGTCCGCGAGGCGAACATCGCGGGCTGGTGGCACAGTTACGGCGATGTGCTGCCCGGGTGGTTCCAGACGTACATCGGACTCGAAGGCGCGGCCTCGCTCATCCGCATCTACGAGGTCCAGTTCATCCACGGCCTGCTGCAGACCGAGGCGTACGCGCACGCGGTCGTCGCGCGCGGCATGCGCGGTGCGCCGGCCGCCGAGATCGACCGCCGGGTCGCGCTCCGGCTCGAACGCCAGAAGGTACTCGTCTCCGAGCGCGCCCCGCAGTTCCACGCCGTTCTCGACGAGGCCGCGCTGCGCCGCCCGTACGGCGACCGGACCGTCATGCGCGACCAGTTGAAGCACCTCATCGAGATCTCGGAGCGGCCCAACGTCACGCTCCAGGTGATGCCGTTCAGCTACGGCGGTCACGCGGGCGAGAGCGGGGCGTTCACCATGCTGCGCTTCCCCGAGTCGGACCTGTCCGACGTCGTCTACCTGGAGCAGCTCACCGGCGCGCTCTACCTCGACAAGCGCGAGGAGGTCACGCAGTACGAGCGGGCCATGGAGCGGCTCCGCGCGGACAGCCCCGGGCCCGAGGAGAGCCGCGACCTTCTCCGAGGACTCCTCCAACTCATCTGACCCATAAGTAGGATGACGTCTCGTCACGAGCCCTTGCTGCGGCCCGACGGGCCACACGAAAAGGCCTTCGGAAGGGATGGCATGTCCTACTTCACAGATCTGGCCCTGCAGTACATCGACGGTGAATGGCGGGCCGGCGGCGGCTCGTGGGACATCATCGACTTCAACCCGTACAACGAGGAGAAGCTGGCCTCCATAACCGTCGCCACCGTCGGCGAGGTGGGCCAGGCCTACCGGGCCGCCGAGAAGGCGCAGGCCGCCTGGGCCGCGACCAGTCCGTACGCGCGGCGCGCCGTCTTCGAGCGCGCCCTGCGGCTGATCGAGGACCGCGAGGCCGAGATCACCGAGGCGATCATCGCGGAGCTGGGCGGCACACGGCTCAAGGCGGCGTTCGAGCTGCACCTGGCCAAGGAGTTCATGCGCGAGGCGATCGGTCTGGCGGTGCGCCCCGAGGGCCAGATCCTCCCGTCGCCGGTCGACGGCAAGGAGAACCGCCTCTACCGGGTGCCGGTCGGTGTCGTCGGGGTCATCAGCCCCTTCAACTTCCCGTTCCTGCTGTCGATCAAGTCGGTCGCCCCGGCCCTCGCCCTCGGCAACGGCGTCGTGCTCAAGCCGCACCAGAACACCCCGATCCTCGGCGGCAGCCTCGTCGCGAAGATCTTCGAGGACGCGGGCCTTCCGCCGGGCCTCCTCAACGTCGTCATCACCGACATCGCGGAGATCGGCGACGCGCTCCTCGAACACCCGGTGCCGAAGGTCATCTCCTTCACCGGCTCCGACCGCGTCGGCCGGCACGTCGCCACGGTCTGCGCGCGGCACTTCAAGCACGCCGTCCTCGAACTCGGCGGGAACAGCGCGTTGATCGTGCTCGACGACGCGGACGTCGACTACGCCGTGGACGCCGCCGTGTTCAGCCGCTTCGTGCACCAGGGGCAGGTCTGCATGGCCGCGAACCGGGTGCTCGTCGACCGGTCCGTGGCGGAGGAGTTCACGGAGAAGTTCGTCGCCAAGGTGCGGACGCTGAAGACCGGCGACCCGGCCGACCCCGCGACCCACCTCGGGCCGCTCATCAACTCCTCGCAGGCCGACGCCGTCACGTCGGTCGTGGAGCAGGCCGTGGCGGCGGGCGCGACGGCACTGCTCCGCGGCCGCACCGAGGGCAACGTGGTCGCCCCGACCGTGCTCACGGACCTGCCGGCCGGCGCTGCGGTGCTGCGCCAGGAGATCTTCGGGCCGGTGGCGCTGATCATCCCGTTCGACGGGGAGGACGAGGCCGTACGGATCGCCAACGACACCCCGTACGGGCTGAGCGGAGCCGTCCACACGGGCGACGTCGAGCGCGGGGTACGCCTGGCCCGGCGCGTCCACACGGGAATGATCCACATCAACGACGGCACCGTCCACGACGAGCCGATCGTGCCGTTCGGCGGCGAGAAGCACTCCGGGATCGGCCGGCTCAACGGCGAAGCGACCGTCGAGGCGTTCACCACCCAGAAGTGGATCTCCATCCAGCACGGGCGCAGCCGCTTCCCGTTCTGAGTCGAATGAGGTCACAGCAGGCCGATATAGGACAGTGGTTGACCTCATTGGTCCATAGGGTGCGGGGTGTCAGTTCGCGGCGGGAAACGCCCGCCGCGCGCACCCGACGAAAGGCGGACCTCGTCATGGCCGGTCTCGTACCCGCTGAAGTACATGGCGACGAGCGTGGCGCGCTGCTCTCCTACGTGGAGGGCCAGCGCGCCGCCCTCCGCGACCAGGTGGACGGACTCACCGAGGAGCAGGCGGCGCGCCGCACCACCGTCAGCGCCCTGTCCCTGTCGGGGCTGCTGAAGCACGCAGCCAACGTGGAGCTCAACTGGCTCCGCCTGGCCCAGCAGACCCCCAACGAGCAGGCGAAGAGCGACGAGGCCTGGGCGGACGGGTTCCGGCTGCTCGACGGCGAGACCATTCCCCAGGTGCTGGAGTTCTGGGACGGTGTCGCCAAGGAGCTGGAGGGCTTCATCCGCTCGGCGCCGAGCCTGGACGTGACCTTCCCGCTGCCCGAGGCGCCCTGGTTCCCGAAGGACACCAGCGTCTCGGTGCGGTGGATGCTGCTGCACCTGGTCGAGGAGTTCGCCCGGCACGCCGGCCACGCGGACATCATCCGGGAGTCGCTGGACGGCCGCACCGTGATGTGACGGCAGCCGCCCTGCCCGTACCCTAGTCAAAGTTGACGACCGGGTGGGAAGGGAAGGTAGGGACATGTCGGCGATCCGGCTGCTGGTCCTCGGGGCCGTGCGCCAGCACGGGCGGGCGCACGGCTACCAGGTCCGCAACGACCTGGAGTACTGGGGCGCCCACGAGTGGTCCAACGCCAAGCCCGGGTCGATCTACCACGCGCTGAAGCAGATGGCCAAGCAGGGACTGCTGCGCGCCCACGAGACCGCCCCCAGCACGGCCGGCGGCCCGCCCCGCACCGAGTACGAGATCACCGAGCAGGGCAGCGAGGAGTTCTTCGCGCTGCTGCGCGAGGCGCTCACGGCGTACGACCAGAAGCCCGACAGCCTCACGGCCGCCCTCGGCTTCCTGGTCGACCTGCCGCGTGACGAGGCCGTCGCCCTGCTGCGGCGGCGCATCGAGGGCCTGGAGCGGTGGCGTACGACGGTCACCGAGGACTACACGCCCGAGGGCGGGCCCGAGCAGCTCGGCCACATCGGCGAGATCATGAACCTGTGGCTGCACCAGGCCGACGCGGGCGCCGCCTGGACGCGCGGCCTCATCGACCGCATCGAGGGCGGCGCGTACACGTTCGCGGGCGAGGGCGAGCCGTTCGTCGGCGTCCTGGCGGACGGTCAGGAGAACCCGTACGCGACGGGCACCCCGCACCCCGGCGACCGCGCCTGAGGCACCCGGGAGAACCGGGCTTGCGCCTCACGCCGCGTGAGGACCCAGGCTTGAGGGCGTACCGAAGGAAGGAGCGGGACGGGCCATGAGCTATTCCGTGGGACAGGTCGCCGGTTTCGCCGGGGTCACGGTGCGCACGCTGCACCACTACGACGAGATCGGGCTGCTCTCCCCGAGCGGCCGCAGCCACGCAGGTCACCGGCGTTACGAGGACGAGGACCTCGACCGGCTGCAGCGGATCCTGTTCTACCGGGAGCTCGGCTTCCCGCTCGACCAGGTCGCGGTCCTGCTCGACGACCCGGACGCGGACCCGCAGGAGCACCTGCGGCGCCAGCACCATCTGCTGACCGCGCGGATCGCCGAACTGCAGAAGATGGCCGAGGCCGTCGAACACGCCATGGAGGCCAGGAAGATGGGCATCAACCTCACGCCCGAGGAGAAGTTCGAGGTGTTCGGGGACCACGACCCCGACCAGTACGCCGAGGAGGTCCAGCGGCGCTGGGGCGACACCGAGGCGTACAAGGAGTCGCAGCGCCGCGCGGCCCGCTACACCAAGGCGGACTGGCAGCGCATCCAGGACGAGGCGAAGGAGTGGGGCGAGCGCTACGCGGCGCTCATGGAGGACGGCGCCGAGCCGTCGGGCGAGCAGGCCATGGAGCTGGCCGAGGAGCACCGGCAGCAGATCTGCCGCCGGCACTACGAGTGCACCTACGAGATCCACCGGGGCCTCGCGGACATGTACGTGGCGGACGAGCGGTTCAAGGCCTTCTACGAGGCCATCCGCCCCGGCATGGCCGAGCACCTCCGCGACGCCATCCACGCCAACGCCACCCGCCACGGCGCCTGACGCACCGGAGCCCCGCGCGCACCGGGGAAGCGCGGGTCGTCCGCACGACGAAGCGGCCGCCGCCGAGGCATCACGCCCCG
>NZ_JABWDV010000039.1 GCF_013362995.1 Streptomyces sp. TRM64462
GGCGATGCGCCTGCTGCGGGTCGGTGCGCCACGGCTACGGGGTGGGCGCGCGGGTCAGGGCCGCGGCTGGGCCGTGGGCGACACGTCGGCGGGGTGCCGGGCGTGCGGCACGGCGGGACCCTCGTCCTGGTCCGGGTGGTCCGGGTGGTGCGGGTGGTCCGGGTGGTCCGGGTGGTGCGGGGGCGGATCGGTTTCGCTGCGTGCGCGGATGCCGGGGCGTGCGGTGGTGTCGGGCGCGCCGGCCGAGGCGTACGCGGCGCGCTCGACCGCGGTCGGGGAGAGGGCGACGAACGCGGAGGTGAGGAAGAGGTACGAGCCGAGGCCGACGGCGAGCGGGAAGATGAACTGCATCGCCGTGGCGCCGGGCAGCGGATCGGGCGACGGCTGGACCTCCACCGTGACGGCGAGCATGCCCGTGTAGTGCATGCTGCTCACCGCCGCGCCCATGACCAGGGAGGCCACGCCGACCGCGGCGGGCGACCTGATGTTGAGGGCGGCCCACAGGGCGGCGGTGGCGGCCACCACGGCGATGGCGACGGAGAGCGCGACGAGCAGCGGGTCGTAGCGCACGGTGCCGTGGAGGCGGAGTGCCGCCATGCCGAGGTAGTGCATGCTGGCCACGCCGAGACCGGTGGTCAGCCCGCCGACGAGCAGCGACATTCGGCCGTCCCGCCCCTGGGTGTGTCCGTGGCCGACGGCGAACACGCCGGCGCCGACGACGAGGACGGCGACGAGCAGGCTGAGCAGGGTCAGCGGGACGTCGTAGCGGATGTCGGTGCCCGTGACGGCGAATCCGAGCATCGCGATGAAGTGCATCGTCCAGATGCCGGTGCCGATGGCGGAGGCGGCGGTGAGCAGCCAGTTGCGGCGCGAGGCGCCGGTGGCTTCGAGGGCGCGTACGGTGCAGCGCAGGCCCAGGGCGGCGCCCGCGCACGCCATGGCGTACGACAGCGCGGGGGTCAGCCAGCCGAAGGCGGCGTGGTCCAGGTGTCCCATGGGTCCGGGACCGTAGCCCTGGAGGGGGCGCACGGTAGGCGCACGTTTCGAAAGCTGACGGAATATGACAGAGAGACGTTACTGAACGACCGCGCCATGGTCGAACGTGCGCACAGGGGCGGCGCTCGGACGGGTGAGGAATCATGAACTCATGAGCGATGACCACACGGACGCACAGGAGTTCTTCGCGGCACGGGCGGCCGACTGGGACGCCCGGTTCCCGGACGACGGTCCGGCCTACGCGGCGGCGGTCACCGAGATCGGGCTGCGGCCCGGGGACGCCGTGCTCGACGCGGGCTGCGGCACCGGGCGGGCGCTGCCGGCGCTGCGGGACGCCGTGGGACCTTCGGGGACGGTCGTGGGGCTGGATCTGACGCCCGCGATGCTGGAGCAGGCGGTACGGGCCGGGCGGGACGCCTGCGGGGCGCTGCTGCTCGGCGACGTGGCGCGGTTGCCGCTGCGGGACGGCGCCATGGACGCGGTGTTCGGCGCCGGGCTCGTCTCGCATCTGGCGCGGCCCGCCGACGGCCTGCGCGAGCTGGCGCGCGTCGTACGCCCGGGCGGGCGGCTGGCGCTGTTCCATCCGGTCGGGAGGGCGGTGCTCGCCGCGCGGCACGGCCGGCGGATCACCGATGACGATGTGCGGGCGGAGCCCAACCTGCGGCCGCTGCTGGCCGGTTCCGGCTGGCGCATGGTCTCGTACGTGGACGAGGACGCCCGCTACCTGGTGCTGGCCGAGCGCGTGACCGGCTGACGGGCCCACGTCCCGTGCCGGTCCCTCTTCTTCCGGCTGTGCCGCCGCCCTACGTTGGAGGGAGGTACGGACACCGATGGCCGCGGCGGTCACCGCCGCGCGGGAAGGTGGGTCCGATGTTCAGCAGGCTCAGCAGACTCCGGACGCGCGCGCGGACCAGGGCCAGAGTGGGCGCCCCCGCCGCGTCCCACGGCGGCGCCGATGCTCACGCGTCTCCCGCGCCGGCCGGTGCCGGGCGGACCGGGCCGCGGCGGCAGCACAACATCTTCGAGGCCGCGGCCGCGTACGTCGCCGCGTGCGCCGAGAGCGACGAGGAGGCGATGGACGAGGCTGCGGGGTGGGTCTCGCCGGAGGCCCTGTCCTTCGGCGTGGGCGAGCTGGCCTGCCGGGCGGTGATCGCGCTGGCGCGTGAGCGGGACGAATCACCGCAGGTCGTGGCCCGCAGTCTGCTCGGACTGCCCGCCGCCTGACGCTCCGGCGGTCGACTCGGTGCGTCCGGAGTCTCGACGTCCGGGTTACTCGCTGGTTAAGGTGCGCCGACCGACACCTTCGGCAGCACTGCGACAGACGACGGGAGGCCCGCCGTGACCGTGACGGACGACGAGGCGCTGTACGTCCTGACCGCGGCGCTGCTCACGCCCGCCCAGTTCCCCAGCGTGCTCGGCGACGACTACCCGCAGGCGTGCCGGGCGCTGGGCCTGGAGCCGTACGCCGAGGGGTACGGGCTCGTGCTCGGCCAGGACGCCGAGGGGGCGCGCTGGACGGTGGCCGTGGACGACGTGTCGCTGGTCGCGGTCGCGATCGCCGCGTGGGACTGCGGAATGGAC
>NZ_JABWDV010000040.1 GCF_013362995.1 Streptomyces sp. TRM64462
GGGCGGCGCGGAGGGCGTCGCGGGGTCCGCCGGGTCGGCGGCCGTCGAGCAGGCGGCGAGCGCGGATACGGCCGCCGCGGCGACGGCGGCGCCGACGACGGCGCGACGAAGCCGTGGCTGCGCCTGCGGCTGCGGCTGCGGCTGCGGCCGACGCCGGATCGCTGGACGGATCACCCGGTCCCCCCTCATTCCCCTGCCCTTCGCCTTCTTTGCATCCGTCCGCGCCGCCCGTGGTGCCGCCGACGTGAGCCGGCGGCACCCCGGATGGCAGAGGGTCAGGTCGGTGTCAGTGGGTGATCCGGACCCTGTCGCCGCCGTCGTAGTAGCTGGCCACCCCGAACCTGGCGCCGCTGCGGACGTCGGTGCACAGCCAGTACCGGGAGTCGTTGACGCTGTGGTAGCCGTCGTAGGCCGTGACGTAGCCCTTGGCGCAGGTGAACCAGCCGCTGGAGCCGAGGAGGCGGCCGGCGTAGCGGTCGTACGAGCGCGAGGTGGAGTTGTTGGAGTAGGTGAGGTTGAGGTCGCCGCAGCTGCTGCTGGCCTTGGTGAGGATGGTGCTCGAACCGCGGTAGCCCGTCGTCAGGTACGAGTTCACGCAGGCCTGTGCCCCCTGCTCGGCGGCGGACGCCGCAGGTGCGAGGGCCACGCAGGTCGCGGCGGCCGAGGCGATGGCCAGGGCGCCGGCGAAGGTTCGCTTCATGATTTCCCCCATCTGTTGTGGTGACGGACGGGCGGGCACCGGTTGCCCCGCCAGGCGTTCGCCGGACACTCTGGCAGCCTTCGGCATGCGCTTTCTACGACCTTCGAGGAGCCTCGAAAGACCCGGATCAGGCGGCGGAGCCCGGTGTTCCGGGGCTGAGCAGCGCCGCTCCGGCCGGGGTGAGGGTGTGCAGCACGGTGTTCTGCGAGCGCTGGGTCGTGATCAGGCCCGCGTTGCGCAGCACGGTGGTGTGGTGCGTGGCGGTGGCGGGCGAGACGCCCAGCCGCTGGGCCAGTTCGGTGGTGGTCGCTCCGAGGCTGAGGGTCCGCAGCGCGGCCGCGCGGGTCTTCCCCAGCAGGGCGCCGAGTGAGGCGTCCGAGGGGCGCTCGGGCGCGGGTGGCCGGGAGTCGTACAGGGGGTAGACCAGCACGGGCCGCAGTGCGTTGTCGGCCAGGGCGATCGGTGTTCGCCAGCAGAAGTAGGACGGGATGATGCGCAGGCCACGGCCGTCGAGGCGCAGGTCCCGGTCCTCGACATAGTCGATCTCGAGGACCGGCGGGCGCCACCGCATGGCGGGGGTGAGACCGCCGAGCAGTCCGTCGACGCCCGTGTCGACGGTCACGCGGGCGCGTAAGGCCCGCTCACCGGTGATCCTGGCGCGGACATCGTCCTGGTACGGCGCGATGACCGCGTCGTGGTAGGCGCGCAGGGCCTTGACGAGCTCCTCCCGGGCGTCGCGCTCCACCAGGCGCCCGGCCCAGGCGGGCCCTCCGTTGGTCTGCTCCAGTCTGCGCACTTCGGCGGCCACCCGCGCGGGCGGGGTGTCGAGTATCGCGGCGAGTCCTTCGTCGAGTCCCTCCGCCGCCTCGTGCGGGGTCAGGAAGTCGGGGAAGTAGGCGGCCCGTGGCACGACCGGGACGAGCAGTCGGCGTACCGCCTTGCCGAGCGGGGTGTCCGTCAGGGTGTCGAGCGTGGTGCGGTACCAGTCGGCGTAGGCCCAGCGGCCCTGCGAGGTCTGGAGCCGGTGCAGGCTGCAGGCGATCTCCCAGAGCGGATCGGGACGTGTGGCCAGCATGACCCGGGTGAGGTCCGCGGGCGTGAAGTGGATGCGCAGCACGAGAATCGCCCCCATTGATGGTCGTCCTGCTCACGACAAGCGTGGCGGTGGCCGGTACGGAAGGCAAAGCGTTGTCGGCGTGTCGCCACCGGGCGGCCCGGAGAGCCCCACCCGTCACGTTTCGGAGCCACAGTCCGCCGCGGGCTTTGTCGTGTGGAGCCCTGTCGACCCGTTCTCGAGGACGATCGCCGACAGTACCTCTTGAAGCCCGTGGGCGCGTTTCAGGCTCAGGGAGGTGCGCTCCCAGCCCTGCCCGTCCCGGTCCAGGAAGATGACAGACTCGGGCTGCAGCATGTGCACCGCCCGTGCCGCTTCCGAGACATCGACTCGTCCCGCAGATCGTCTCGTTCAATGATCAGTTCCGTGCACGGGGCGACGCTCGCCAGGGACAGCCTGGCCTTCCACCGTTCAGTGCCCTCGGCCACGGCGATGTCCATGCTGACGCCGTAGACGGGGTCGGCGGACCTGTTCATCAGGTGCACGCGCAGCGTCTCGTCGGTGGACGACCGCCAGAAGGAGACGCGCGCCGCCTGGCTTCGTACGTCTCGGTCCGCGTCGTTCCGGGCTTGCTCGAGCTGCTCTTGGGAGACCTTGGCCTGGTAGTACGTCGTGACGCCGGTGAACACCAGCGTGCCGATGCCCGCGACGATCGCGGCGACCGTGCCGATCCGGGTCCAGTCGGCCCGGCGCCACCACCAGCTCTGTCGCGGTGCCGGCTGCCGTTCCTCCTCGTCGTCACGCACCCGGGCTCTCGCCCTGTCCGGTGCCGGTCGCCGCCGCGCCAGCCGCAGCCTCGCCGACCGTCGCCCGCTGTTGTGCATGTGCCCTCCTCGCCTCACCCAGGAGGAGACGCGCGGACGGCCCGTCCGGATGCGGACCGCGGAGACGCCGAGTCCTTCGCGGTCGGCGCCACGTCAGTGTCAAGATGTCGCCGTGGCACACAACGCCGTCGCGCGTTCCGCGGAGGCGCGCCGTACGGGCTCACGCGATGAGGAGGACATCCCATGGACGCCGTCGACGAAGGACGGCAGGAGCTGGACGCGGTCAGTGTCCGCAACGCGAAGCAGACTCTCCTCCAGCTCCTCGGCAGGGCGGGGGTCTTCTCCGGCGACGCGGAGGAGCTGATCGGGCTCGTCGAGGCCGGCGCGCTCGCCGTCGCACACCAGGAGGTCGGCGTGACCGGGCGGGGCGTGCCGACGGGGAAGGGCGCGCTGTACGAGGCCGGCTGGCTCGACGGGGTCCAGGTCGTCACCGATGAACTCGGCGGCCTCGCCGAGCGCGCGCTACGGCGCGCCGTCGCCTCCGATCCGTCGGACGACGCTCCGGACGCCCGTCCTCCCGTCAGGCGGATGCAGGTGGAGCGTGCCAAGGCGGCGGTCGTGCCGCTCTACCTCTCGTTCACCGCCGTCTCCGACCTCGACCCCGACGTCTCCGAGCAGGTGCTCACCGCTGTCCTCGGCACGATGAACTCCAGGCAGCGCGCCGGGTACGCCGGGCGACTCGCCGAGTTCGCCTCGGCCCACCGCGCGCGCCTGGAGCGTCTGTACGCGCAGTACGGGCCCGGCAGCACCGTCGCGGTCCACGGCCGCTACTCCCTCGTCCACTCCCCCACCAGCGTCGCCGTACTGGAACGGCTCGCGACGGCGCCGTCGGCGCTGCGGGAGGAGTGGGACGCCGCCGAACTGCCGCCCGCGTGGCTGGAGGGCCTCACGACAGCCTGGGGCTCGCCGGTGTGAGCGCGGCCCCGGACGGGCTCGCCGGTCAGGCGCGGTGACGAGGCGGGGGTTCCCCCGTGGCCGCCGTGCGGCGTGCGACCCGCATCAGGCGGCGTGCCGCGCGGCCTGGGAGGGTACGGGCCCACGCCGCCTCGCGCAGCTCGTACGCGGTGTCCGGGATGCCCGCCGCCGGGTTCCGGAAGTACGGGTACGCCGCGTACCGGCGGCCTCGGCGGCGCACCCGGTCCGGCGGTGTGCCCGCCTGGAGGAAGGCGACCACGTCCCGCAGCGCGTCCGGCTTGTTCAGGGCCACGCAGGTGAGCCGCAGCCGGTCCTCCGTCCTCAGCCGTCGCGCGACGCCCGGTGTCCAGTAGGCGGCCATCAGCGGCGCCGCCAGCTCCATCTTGTGGCGCAGCACCTGCTCGGGCTGCCGGAGCAGGACGGGCCCGAACTGCGGCAGCAGCGTGACCACGAACGGCCGCAGCATCAGCAGGTCGCGTCTCCTGCCCTTCGGCACATGCCGGGCGATCAGCTCCATCAGGGCCCTCGCCGAGTCGAAGCGCATCGCGTAACCGCCGCCCTTCGTCACATGCTTGCCGTCCTCACGGCCCACGAGGTAGTAGCAGACATGGTCCGCGACGACCGAGACGCCGCTGCCGCGCAGATACGCCTCCAGCGTGAACAGGGCGTCCTCCCCGGTACGCAGCGACTCGTCGAACCGCATGCCGTGGCGCACGAGCAACTCGCGCCGGAACAGTTTCTGCGCGCTGAGCGTGTACTTCACGTTGGAGGTGAAGATGTCGGCGCGCTCGACGGTACGGCCCCACATCGAGGCGGCGGCCTTGCGGTTGACGCCCGCGGTCCTGCCGAGCACCACGTCCGTACCCGCCCGGTCCGCCATCGCGACCAGGCGCTCCAGGGCCTCCTCCCCCAGGTAGTCGTCCGCGTCGAGGAAGAAGACGTACCGGCCGCGGGCCATGCTCAGTCCGGTGTTGCGCGGACCGCCGGGGGCACCGGAGTTGGCCTGTCGCACGACGCGCGTGGGCACGCGGGTACGCGCGGCGAACTGCTCCAGGTACTCCCCCGTGCCGTCCGTCGACCCGTCGTCGACGGCGACGATCTCCATGCGCTCGTGGCCGATGGTCTGGCTCTCCGCGGACTCCAGGCACTTCACCAGGTAGGGCATGGCGTCGTAGGCACCGATGATCACACTGACATCGGGCGTGTTCTGAGGCATCGGCACTCACCACGGCGGTACGCAGGCAAACGGACGACAGGCGTCCGCCATGGTTGCTCCGGTACGGCCCACCGGGGCGAAGGCACGCACACCGGCTTGTAGTTCCCCCTTCGAACGGGCGAACGTCCGGGCCGCCGAGTGGGCCCCTCATCGGTTGCGCTCCTGGGTCACCACACGACTGGCGGCCCGGATCGCCGCGGTATCCGACGGTTCGGTCCCGCCGTGGCGGATGATGGCCCCGGCTGCCCCATGACGGCCAGCCGGCGCACGCGCGTGTGGAGGTCGCGATGGCGGAGCATCCGGTGATCGGGTATCTCGTCTGGGCATTTCTGTTCGGCGCCCTGTTCGCCTGGGAGGGCCTGGCCCTCGTACGGACAGGGGACGCCTTCCCCACGCTCAGCGATGCCCTGCGCGCGGTGATGCGCTACCCGGTCGGGCGATGGGCGCTGTTCGCGCTGTGGTTGTGGTTCGGCTGGCACGCCTTCGTCCGCGGCTGGCACTTCCTGCTGCGGGACGCGCCGTGACGGCGTTGCGCCGGGCCCAGGGCCGGTAGCCGTGCTCCCCGTCCCCCTGAACGTCACGCTCATGCTGACCGGCTACCTGCTGGTCATGGGGTATCTGGCCCTGGGCCTTCTGCTGCTGCGCCGACAGCGGCCCGGTCCTGGAAAGGCGTCCGGAAAGCGGTCCGGCTGGGCCGGCCTGATCCGGCAGGTGGCCGGCACGTTCGTCGGCGGATACGTCCTGCTCATGGCCGTGGTGGTCGGCTACTACCACGGGGTGGCGGGCCTCGGCGGCCGCTTCCTCGCCAGCGCGTTCACCGGTTCCGCGACGATGGCGGGAGTCGCTCTGCCGGTGTTCCTCACCGCCTCGTGGCTCGCCGAACGGCGGCGCCGCGGGCGACGCGGCTCGACGGAAGACGGCGACGGCAGCGGCGGCGGCAGCGGCAGCAGCGGCGGCGAGGAGCGGTGATCCTCATGATGGTGCGCCGGCCGTAGGCGTCAGGCCGCCTTGCGGGCGACGTGGTTCAGGGCGGCCCCGAGCCGGGGGTCGGGCGGGCCGTCGGGTGTGTCGAGGCCGAGTTCGTCCGCCAGTCTCCTGAGGTAGATGTCCACGGTGGACTCGATCAGTTCGGCGTGCACGGCGGCCGCGCGTCGGCCGCGGCGCCAGGCGATGAGCCCCACCGCGAGGGCGACCACGGCCGCGGGCCACCAGAAGCAGGCGAGCACCGCGTAGCAGCCGGCCCACACCGAGCCGGCCAGCGCGGCGTCGAAGCGGGTGCGCGAGGCGCGCAGCTCCGTTCGGACGTCCTCGGGAAGGATCAGCCACAGACGCGTCCAGCAGGAGGCGAGGTCGATGCCGTACTGGTGGCGCAGCCTGGTTTCCGTCCCGGCCATGCGGTCGCCGGTGAAGGTGGGCCTGCTGGGCGCGGCGAGCGCGATCCCGTCGCGGCGGGCGGCGAGCGTGTCGAGCTCCTTTCTCGCCTGCTCGCCGCGCCGGTGCGCCGGCGCCGCAGCGCGGAGCTGTTCGATCCGCGACTGGATCCGCTCCCAGCGCCTGAGCCGTCGCGCGGTCAACCGGTCCCCGGGCCGCCACGCCACGGAGGGCCAGTCCCCGGTCCAGACGCGTTCGGCGCCCTCCGCGCAGGCCCGTACGAAGGTGCCGACGGCGACGGACGCGACGATCACCGCCGCGGCGAGGGCGAGCTGGCCCACGGCGGGCCACTTCGCCGCCTGCGTGGCCCAGTGCCCCATCCGTTCGAACAGAGCGGACCGGTCCAGTGCGTCACCGTGGCCGAGCACCGCACCGGTGGTCGCGGCCGCGACGAAGGCCAGTCCGGGAGCGGCCAGGGCGGACAGCCACTTCTCGGCCAGCTTCTGGCCGAGGCTGTCGAGGAGCGGGGCCACCGGTCATGCCTCGACGACGCGCAGCGGCCGGTCGCGCAGCCAGCAGCGGCCCCCGGCGGGGAGTTCCCCGCCCGGCCTGCGGACCACGTTCAGGCTGCACCACCCGTCGGGGCAGCGGTACGACGTCCCCGCGGAGCGCGGCGTCATGCCCGGGATCATGGCGCCGGGTTCCTCGCCGCGCACCGGGCCGGGCTCGCCCAGTACATGCGGCGGGATGTCCAGTCCCGCGGTCGCCTCCAGCACGGGGGTCTCCGCGAGGACGGCTCGTACGGCGCTGTCGAGTTCCGCGCGTCTGCCGTCCCTCTCCAGGTCCTCCGTCAGCCAGGGCAGCGCCGAGCAGAGGCCGGCGCGCATCTCACGGTCGTTCATCGAGGTCTCCTTGGCTCCGATTTCCGGGGCTGCTACGGGCCGCTGTGGATGACGGACGCCCAGAACAGCGGCTCCCGGTAGTGCGGGTGTTCGCGAAGCGTGCCGACCGCCCGGTGCAGGGCGTGGGCGGCGCCGGGGGAATCCGGTGCGGCGAGGAGCCGGTACACCTCGCGGGCGAGGAGGGGGCCCATCGTGTCGTCGACGGTCCACAGGCTCCCGACCACCTGCCGGTAGCCGCACAGCTGGAAGGCGGAGGCGACGGAGATGACCTCGTCGGCCAGTTCGTGGCCGGGAGCGGCGCTGTGGCATGCGGACAGGTAGGCGAGCTCGGCGTCGCGCAGGCGCTCGGCCGCGAGCTCGCGCAAGGTGACGTGGCCGCCGTGCAGGAGGAGTCTGCTGTGCGACGGGGCGGCCGGGTCCCGTACGCCGTGGCAGGCGAGGTGGGCGTGGGTGTGGGTACGCAGTGCGGCCAGCACCGCCTCAGGTGTGGCCGCCGTGTCCCGTAGCTCCGTCCTGTGGCCGGTGAGCTCTTCCGTCGCGGACAGCTCCTGTGCGAGGGCGGCGAGCGGTGAGTGGCCGTCACCGGCGTCCACGGCGACCGCGACCAGGGATGTCCGGCCGGCGTCGGGGGCGGGTGTGTCGCGGGCGTGCAGGAGCGAGCCGAGTGTGGGGACGTAGGAGGAGACGACGCAGTCATGGGCGTACACGGAGCCGGGGCGGCCTTCGCCTTCGAGGAGGGCGGCGTGCAGGGGCAGCAGGGACAGGACGCCGGTGGGGCACCACCACAGTCTGGGCGGGAGGGCGCCCGGTTCCACCGGGCTGCCGAGGCCGAGCCGCGCCAGGACGGGCTTCACGATCTCGTCGCCCAGCCACCGCAGCGTCCGTTTCACCTCGCGGTCGATCACGTACCGCTCGCCGCCCGTGGTGCCCGGTGTCGCCAGCTTCGTGACGGCGGCCTGAAAGGCGTCGGCCCGGCGGGCGATCTCGTCCGCCGTGACGCCGGGCAGCGGCAGTACCTCGACGGCGCCGCGCCCGGAGCGGCGGTGCAGCAGGAGAGCGTCGCAGCGCAGCGGGGAGACGTTGATGACGGCGACGGGCCCGAGTGCCGCCGCCTCGCTCAGCCGCGCCCAGTCCGGCGGCCGGTGGAAGTGGCCGAAGCCGCGCAGCGCGCGGATCTCCCGCACCACCTGGTCGAACTCCGCGGCCGACGCCTTGCGCTGCTCCGGGCTGCGCTGCCGCGCCACCAGGTCCGCACAGACCTGCTCGTAGCGCTCCGCGAGGCGCGGGGACGCGGCCACCAGGTCGTCGTGACGGCTCCGTAGCCGCAGTGCCTGCGCCAGCAGGACTCCGCGCCCCTGCTCCAGCCGGATCAGCGCCTCGCGGGGCCGGCCCGCCGTGAGTTCCACGGCAGCGGCGACATTGGCCAGGGAAGCGACCTCGCGCAGCCGCGTCTCCTGTGACTCCCTGCCCAGAGCACGCCCGGTCAGCTTGGGCAGCAGGTCGGCGAGCGCCACGCCGAAGGCGGCACGGGCCTGGTCCAGGTCTTTGAGCCGCGCACAGGTCAAGCCCCACAGAGCGGCACAGTGCAGGCGGGTGCGCACGTCCTGTGTGGGCGCGAGCGCGGTGGTGCGGTACTGGGCGACGGCCTCCACCAGGTCTGCCACGGCCCGTCGGCTGCGGCCACGCGTCGACAGCAGGTGCCCCAACTCCAGGCGGGCCAGCTGCTGGTTGGGGCCGGTGTCCGAGGGGTCTCCCGCCACCTGCCTGAGGAGGGAGGCTGCGGCGTCCAGATCCGCGTCCCGCGTTGTGTGCACTCCGCGTTTCCGCAGGGCGACGGCCAGCTTGATCAGCATGACGGGACGGTCGTGCTGGGCCGGCGGCGTGGCCGCCACCGCGTACTGCAGGTGGTCCACCGCCTCGTCCAGTTCGGCGTCGTCCCCGTAGGCGTCGAACCGTGCGGTGAGGACGGCGGCGAGATTGGTGAGCCGTCGGGCGTGGGTGCGGGAGGCGGCGAGATGGGCCGGGTACGGGTGGCGGACGGCGGCTGTGGCGGCTTCCAGGTCCGCGAGGTCTCCCGAGGAGACGTACCGATCGAGGTGGGCGAGGCCGAGGAACGAGAAGGCCGCTGCCCGCTCCTCGTCGCCGAGCGGGCCGGTGAGCGTCTCGGTGAGTTCGGTGATCGAACCGTCGAGGTCGGCCAGCTCCCCCTCCACCTCGAAGCGCATCCGCAGCGCCTGGCCCAGTTCGATACGACGGTGACCGCGTTCCGCCTCACCGGTCTCCGACGCGTCGACGGCCCGTCGCAGCCGGTCGACCAGCGTGTTGAGCCGTTCCGTGTTCCCGTCCCGCATGTAGTGGGCCACCTCGGCCGCCCCGGTGCCCTCGGCCACCGGGGCCGGCGGGGCCTTCGCCTGCGTCCGCATGAGGAGGGTCATCATCTCCTGACGCGCCGGATCACCGGGCGGCAGCATGGCGAGCGCCTCCCGCATCAGGTGCAGGGCGGCGGACCTCGTCCCCACGGGAACGTCATCGCCGTCGAAGTCGGCCAGGGCCGCCATGGCCGTGCCGAGATTGAAGGTGACGCTCGGTTCGGACTCCCGGCCCCGCGCCTCGTCCCGTGCCCACATGATCAACAACGTGGCCAGTGTCACCCCTGCCTGGTCCTCGGCGGGCACGCTCGCCAGGAGCAGCGCGATGCCCACTGCGTGCACGATCTCGTAGGGCGGTGCCACCTTCGGCGGGTCCTGTGCGAAGGCATCGCGCAGGGGCTGCGGTACGGCGTCCGGACGTAACGCGTGCACCACGCCGAGCAGGAACACCATCGTGTGGTAGTCCCAGGTCTTCCGCTCCTCGGGAAGGTGCTGACACCGCGCGAGGTGGTAGCACGCGACGAGGTACACGACGTCGAGGTCGACGGCCTCCGGCCCGCCCGTCTGCTCGGGCGTCAGTCTGTCGCGGGCCTGGTAGAGAAGGTGCGCGATGTTGTAGTGCGTCCCGCGCCTCAGCACGCCTTCCGCCGGCTCGAACACGAACGGCGCTGCCACGTCCGGTGCGGTCATCGCCTCCCGGATCGCAGCACGGAACTCCGGGCGTAGCTCACCCATTCACCGACCCCCCGGTCCCCTGCTTCCGCAGTCCCACGTCCCGCATGTCCGCGTCCGCGGCGACGCCTACGGTACGCAGCGGGCGGGCCGTGCAGCGGCCGAATGGAAAAGATCCCCGGCACGGTGGCCCCCGGTGGGCGGCCCTTGCCCGGTGCCGCATCCCGGGGCTAACCTCTCGGCATCCATACCGACCAGTCGGTGTGCCCATGTCCGTGCGATGAGGAGCCGTCCAGATGAGCCGCATGAACCGCCAGTACCGGCTTGCCGCACGCCCCGTCGGGCTGCCGGGGCCGGACGACTGGGAGTACGTCGAGGAGCCGGCCCCCGAACCGGGCGAGGGCGAACTGCTGATCCGGGTGTCGCACCTCTCGCTGGACCCGGCCATGCGCGGCTGGATGAACGAGGGCAGGTCGTACATCCGCCCCGTGGAGATCGGGGAGGTCATGCGGGCGGGCGGGGTGGGCCGGGTGATCGTCTCCCGCAACCCGCGGTTCGCCGTGGGCGACCATGTGTCCGGCACGCTCGGCGTGCAGGAGTTCTGCCTGTCGGACGGTCGCGGCCTGACCAAGGTCGATCCGGCGCTGGCACCGCTGCCGGTGCACCTGGGCGTCCTGGGCATGACGGGCATGACCGCCTACTTCGGCCTGCTCGACATCGGACGGCCGGAGCCCGGCCAGACCGTCGTGGTGTCGGGCGCGGCCGGGGCGGTCGGCAGCGTGGTCGGCCAGATCGCCAAGATCAAGGGGTGCCGTGTCATCGGCATCGCCGGCGGTGAGCGCAAGTGCCGTCTGGTGGTGGAGGAGTTCGGGTTCGACGCCTGCGTCGACTACAAGTCGGAGGACGTGCGCAAGGCCCTGCGCGAGCTGGCGCCCGGGGGCGTGGACGTCTACTTCGACAACGTCGGCGGAGACGTACTCGACGCCGTGCTGACGCGTCTGGCGCGGGGTGCGCGGATCGTCGTCTGCGGCGCGATCTCGCAGTACAACACGACCGACCAGGTCAAGGGTCCGGCCAACTACATGTCGCTGCTGGTGAACCGCGCCTCCATGACCGGGATGGTGGTCTTCGACTACGCCGACCGGTACCCGGAGGCGACCGCCGAGCTGGCCGGGTGGCTGTCGGCCGGGAGGCTGCGGTCGCTGGAGGACGTGGTGGACGGTGGCGTGCGGGCGTTCCCGGACACCCTGCTGCGGCTGTTCAGGGGCGACAACACCGGAAAGCTCGTCCTCAAGGTGGCGGACGCGTGAGGGGCGCGGAGGCCGTCCGCCCCTGACCG
>NZ_JABWDV010000041.1 GCF_013362995.1 Streptomyces sp. TRM64462
CGTTCGGGCACGGGCAGGTGCGGTACTCGCCGCCCGCGCCGGACACGGGGCTGCCGGTCGTCGCCGAACTGGCCGCGGTGCTCGCCGCCGCGGCCGCCCGGCCCGCGGCCGAACCCCCGGGCGGGGGACCGGTCCTGCGCGAGGCCGCCTGCGGTTACTGGTCGCGGCGCGGCCTGCCCTGCCACCCCGAGGACGTCGTCGCCGCACCCGGCACCGGGCCGCTGCTGGCGGCGCTGCTCGCCGCGCACGGGGGCGACGTCCTCATGCCCCGCCCCTGCCCGTTCGCCTGGACCCCGCAGGCCCGGCTCCTCGGCCGCCCCGCCTACCACGTGCCGACGCCCGCCGAGTGCGGCGGCGTCCCCGATCCGTTCGCCTTCCTGGAGACCGTACGGCGGGTACGCGCCGAAGGCGGCCATCCGGCCGTACTGCTGCTGTCCGTCGCCGACGACCCCACCGGCACCGTCGCTTCGCCCGAACTCGTCCGCGAGGCCTGCGAGGCGGCCGTCGACGAGGGGCTGCACATCGTCAGCGACGAGACCTGGCGCGACACCGTGCACCGGCCGCACGACACGGTCATCGTCAGCCCCGCCGAGATGTGCCCCGACGACGTCACCGTCCTGTCCGACCTCGCCGGTTCCGTGACGCCCGCCGCGTGGCCCGCCGCCATCGCCCGCTTCCCTCCGCGCGCCGCCGCGTCCGCCACGCACCGCGCCCGCATCCTCGACGTGTTCACGGCGCTGGGCGCCGATCTGCCCGGGCCCCTCGCCGTGGCCGTCGCCCACGCCCTCGACGAGCCCGGGCCCGTCACGGCCAGGGCCGCCGAGGCGACCGCGCTCCACGCGCGCGTGGCGGCCGCCGCACACGACGTGGTCCTCGGCGCCGGCGCCCTCGCGCTCCCGCCCGACGCGGGCCGCCACCTGTACGCCGACCTCGACCCGCTGCGCGGCCACCTCGCGGAACGGGGCGTCACGGACTCCATCGAACTGGAGGAGTACCTCACCGACCGCCTCGGCACCCCGGTCCCGGGCGCCCACCGCTTCGGCGACGAACTCGGCGCCCTCCGCGTCCGCCTGGCGACGACCCCCCTGCTGGGCGCCACCCAGGAGCAGCGCCTGGAGTCCCTGACGTCCCCCGACCCCCTGACCCTGCCCCACGTGACGGCGGCCGTCGACCACTTGGCCTCCGTCCTGCGGGACCTCGCCGCCAGGCCGTGAACCCCACGCGGATCACCCGCCGCGCCGCGTGGCCGACGGCTGCTCCGGCTCCGGCGCGCCGCGCAGGCGGCGCCACAAGGGCGGCGCGGCGCTCAGCAGGAGCGCCAGCCCCGCCGCCGCCAGCACCCCCTGCCAGGGCCGCGGGAACAGCGACCCGCCCGCCACCCCGATCAGCTGGTACGTCGCCGCCCACGCCAGACACGCCGCGATGTCGCCGTACAGGAAGCGGCGCAGCGGCATCCGCGCCAGGAGGCAGGCCAGCATGACCGGGATCCGCCCCGCGGGCACGAGCCGGGACACGACCAGCACCGACACGCGATGGTCCCGCAGCCGGGCCTGGGCGTGGGCCAGCCGTTCCGGCGCGGCACGCGCCCGCAGCGCCGCAAGCCACCGCGACCCGTTCCGTGAGCCGACGCCCCGCTGCCCCAGCCAGTACAGCGCCACGTCCCCCGCCAGCGCGGCCGCCGCCGCCACCACGAACACCAGCAGCAGCGCGAACGGCGCCGTCTGGTGGTACGCCACCACCGCGGCCGAGCTGACGATCGCGCCCGTCGGCAGCACCGGCACCAGCGCCCCCAGCGCCACCAGCAGGAACAGCGACGGATAGCCCACCGCCCGCTGCGTCTCCTCCGGAGGGAGCTGGCCGACGACCTCCGCGATCACCAGGACACCCCCGGCCGCCCCGGCCCCCCGGGCCGTACGCGCTCGCCGTGCCCCAGCTGGTGCACCACCACGCCCGGTGCCGTCCGTGCCGCCAGCCGGGCGAACTCGCCGCCCGGTGCGTGGAACTCGTGCGGCCGTACCGCGTCCATCCCGATCGGCCAGTACGTGCCGTAGTGCACCGGCACCGCCGCGCGCGGTGCCAGCGCGGCCACCGCCTGGGCCGCGCGCGCCGCGTTCAGGTGGCCGTGCCCCAGGAACGGCCCCCACCCGCCGACCGGCAGCAGCGCCACGTCGATCTCGCCGACCGCCGCCGCCATCCCGTCGAACAGCCCCGTGTCACCCGCGAAGTACGTACGCGCCGCACCCTGCACCACGTACCCCAGCGCGGGGGAGAGGCGCGGCCCCACCGGCAGCCGCCGCCCGTCGTGCGCCGCCGGCACCGCCCGTACCACCACCGGCCCTGCCTTCACCTCGTCGCCCGCGGCCAGCTCCGCGATCCGCAGCCCCGCGGGGCCCTGCCCCAGCCGCCGCAGCCCCGGCACCGCCCGCGGCGCACCCCTCGGCACCACCAGCAGCGTGCCCGGCGCCAGACGGGACAGCGACGGCAGGTGGAGGTGGTCGCAGTGCAGATGCGAGATCAGGACCACGTCCGCCCGCGCCGCCTCCGGCGGCGGCAACGCCCCGCGCCGCCGCCGCAGATGCGCGAGCCGGCGCACGAACAGCGGGTCCGTCAGCACCCGTACGCCGGAGTCCTCGACCGTACAGGTGGCGTGACCCCACCAGGTGACCTCCATCAGCCGCCCTCCGTCGCGCGCCCCCCTGCCCCTGCTTGAAGCCTAGGGCCTGTCTGACAATTCCCGCCTGCCCCGCGGCGTCTGGCACGCGCTCCCCCAAGCTC
>NZ_JABWDV010000042.1 GCF_013362995.1 Streptomyces sp. TRM64462
CGACGGTGATCCTCTTCCTCGCGTTCACACTCGGCGCCATCGCCGCGGCCGTCGGCGGCCTCGCCTTCCTGTGGGCGCCCGCTGTCCCGGCGGTCCTGCTCAGCGCGTACATCGTGTACCTGCGCCGCCAGGAGCGCCGCCGCTTCGTGTACGTCATGGACCGCCGCCGCGCCGAGGCCGCCGCGCAGCGCCTGCGCGAGAACCGCCCGCGCCGCCGCCCCGCCGCCCCGGCACCGCACCAGGACGACGAGCCCCCCGCGCACGCGGACCCCGCACCCCAGGTCTCCCCGGCGGAGGCGGGCCGCCGCGCCCTGGTCGAGCAGACGGACCACGCCGAGTGGGTCGACCAGCAGCGCGACCGCGGCCCGGCCCGCGGCGACAGCTGGGACCCCGTCCCGGTCCCGCTCCCCACCTACGTCACCGCCCCGGTCGCCCCCCGCGCCACGAGCGGCGTCGACGTCACCGACCCGGAGACCTGGAGCGCCGCCCGCTCCTCCCCGGCGGAACCCACCCCGCCCCCACCGACCCGCAAGAACCCCAACCCCTCAGCCACGGCCCCCCGCCGCCCCCGCGACCACGGCCGCACCCCGCTCTTCGACCAGTACGCCGACGACGACCGCCCCCGCGCCGCCAACGAGTGACCCCCGTGATCCACGTCTCCGCCCCAACCCCGGCAACGGATTTCCGGGCAGCCGGATCGGGATGCTAAGGTTTCACACGTCGCAAGGGCCTGTGGCGCAGACTGGTAGCGCACCTCGTTCGCATCGAGGGGGTCAGGGGTTCAAATCCCCTCAGGTCCACAGACACGACTGTTCTTGAGTTAGCTCAGGAAGAGTTGACGAGATCCCGTCCGATCTGATTGATCGGACGGGATCTCGGCGTTTCCGGGGTCTGTTCGAGGTGTGTCCGAACGGGTTCGGTGCCGGGAGCGGTTGCCTGGCGGTCGTCGGCCTGAAGTTTCGGGGTGGTCCGAGTGTATGGGGCGTTCTGGGACTGTCGACGAGCGTGCGTGATCCCCGCTGGTGGTGCTGAGGTCTCAGGTGGTCGTGCGGCTCTCCGGACCGTTGGGTGGAGGCAGGCTGGCCGTGTCAGGTTCCCGTGCGGCAGGTTCGGCGATGGGGGCGACTTCATGAGTGGTCGCGGTCGCTCGGGTTCCGGTGGTCTGCTGCCAGGTGAAGAGGATGTGCAGGTTGATGCTGCAGATCATTAGCGCGAGCAGGATGGTCTGCGCGGCCCGTCCGTGGGCGAGCCGCTTCGCGGGGTCGGAGATGTCGATGCCGTGGCTCTTGGCTCTGCCGTTGAGGCCCTCGATGTTCGCTCGCTCGGGCCGGTAGGTGTCCTGCCAGGTGGGGTGGAGGTAGTGCCGGTCCTGGCGGAACTTGTCGAGCTTGCCGAGGTCGCCGGGCCGGATGGTGATCGTGGGCTTCCGGCAGATCCGTGGCAGCTCGCTCTTGGGCAGGGGGCGCAGTCGTTCGCCTTGAGGGATCGGGACGGTGGGCTTGGCCGCGCTGTGTGCGGCGGTGGCCCGCTTGTGGGTGAGGTCGACCACGGCCGGCCGGGGTGCCGGGACGCGGTGGACCTGGTTGAAGCGGGGGCACGACACAGCGGGCGAGGGCCCGCTGGCCGGGCACTGGAGCCTGATCGCGCCCCGCTCGTCCGCGGACTGCTCCATCCCTGCCGCCTCGGCCCACAACGCCAGCCTGCCGACCACGTGCAGCAGCCGCTCCACGTCATTAGGGAACGGCTGTCACGGCTGCCGCGACGATCGACCGCACCAGCGGCGCGACATCGGCCCAGACAGGCGGAACACTCTTGGGACGGTAGCGGGTGATCTTCGCGGACGTGACGGGATCAAGGACCACGGTCCATGCATACCGGCTGGACAAGCAGCCATTCCGCAGCTGATCAACCTCAACGGATGCCAAGACCTCACGGTTTCCGGTCCCGATGCTAGGAGGGCCAAGGGCGATGACTGATCTCGAGTTCAGCTGGGGGCTCAGTGGGTCCGGCTGGGCAACATGCCATATTGCTGACGGGGCTTCGGAGCACAAGAGCTTCGTCAGCTACTGCACGAATGCTCTTGCCGACGTGCTTCACGGCGTTGCGGCTCTCTACGGTCCCGGTACCATCCACCGGTTCTCCTTCGACCTCGAACCGGCCGAAGTCAGGTGGGTTCTTCGGCGCCAGGGCCCGAACGTCGACATCTCGATCTACCGGTTCCCGGATATGTCAGCGAGCTTCGACGCGAACGACGCTGACGGCACGCTCGTATGGAGTTCAAGGCAAG
The DNA here is from genome assembly GCF_013362995.1 of Streptomyces sp. TRM64462. GTDB lineage: Bacteria > Actinomycetota > Actinomycetes > Streptomycetales > Streptomycetaceae > Streptomyces. The sequence continues at coordinate 2,288 of NZ_JABWDV010000042.1, forward strand.
ACCGAAGCGCTCTGAGCCATGCCGTCATGGAAGCTGCACAGTCCGTATTGCGGATCCACGGCGAAGAGGGCTATCGAGCAAAGTGGGTGCAGCACCCCTTCCCCGTTGCCGCACTCCAAGATCTCTGCCGACTGCACCTGCGTGACGACGAGTGCGACGCCCAGCACGACCTGTCGCTTCCGTAGACGGCCCAACTGGCACATTCACACAGATGCCTCTGCCCAGGCCATTTCATCCTGTAACCGTGGTCCTCCATGCAGCAGTGACGCACCCCTCTTCCCGGTGCCACCACTCCTTCGCCTCACCGTGCTCCAAGAGCTTGCGGATCCGCTGCAGGTCCGCCTCGGGCGGGACATCCAAGGCCACCATCCCGTACCGCTCGATCCCCTCGCCAGTTGTGCCGAGGCTATGGAAGGCCTTCAACACGCTCTGCCGGGCGGCAGCTGAGCCTTGGTCCTTCAGGACGATCAGCCGGATCGTGCAGTTCTGCGACGGCTGGACCGTGTCACCGGCCCAAAGAACGCCCTCGTCATCGAGTTCCACCGTGATGATGTCGCCGCTGGCCACTCCGCGTACGAACCAGGGCGTGTTGTCCAACCGCACCGTGCCGTCGCTGAGGTCCACCGCCCACAGGCTCTCGACGCTCGCCGGCGGCCAGCCGTCCTCGTCTATGTCCATTCGGAAGTGGACCTTCACGTGGTCGCCACTGATGTTCGTCACCGCGCCATCATCCATGCCACATCCACGGATCCGGTCGGGGGAGTGCGGACGGAAGAGGTCACCGGATCTGGATGGTGGCGCAGGTGAACACCGTGTCCTGGAGCAGCGCCGGAGTGATGGCGACGCCGGTCAGGTGCTCTGCCAGAGCGAACGCTGCCGGTGAGGACAGATCCGTTTCCGGGGACTCCTCATCAAGGTGGAAGCCGATCCGCACCATGACGTCGAGGAGTTCGTCTGGTGCGGTGCCCCATCGATCCTCGGGGAACATGGGGTCGAAGCAGAGTCGCAGCACCTGGTCCTCTGCCCAGAGGAAGGTGCCGACGGCGTTGACGTTGGTGAAGTGGGAGATCCAGCTCGTCCCGGCGGAGGCCGGCAGGGCTCGATGCTCGGTGACTCCGATGTAGCCGTTGGGTTCGATCAGCAGTGTCCAGGCGCCGACAGTCGTCATAGCGACCAGCTGACGGTCGCCCTCCTCCAGGTCGTACTGGGCGAAGGCGGCGTCGACGACCGCGGCTATACCCTGCAAGGGCGCCTCCGGTCGTCCTTCGAGGCGGGACACCACCTCGGCCGGCGACAGATCCCGCACCAAGGTGAAGCAGTACGCCTCGGCGATGTCTGGGAAGTCGTTTTCGAACCATGCGTAGTCCGATCCGGTCTTCGTCATGCTGCCCATCCTGGCTGCTGCCACTGACACCGGAAGGTCCCTGGGCCACCGACGGGGCTTGGACTGCGGGGGTGCTGTCAGTGGCCTCTGTCAGGATGCCCCGGTCAACATCGTGATCAGGAGAGAGCATGGGTACTTGGGACGTCGGGCCCTTCGACAACGACACCGCAGCGGACTTCTGTGGCGATCTGGATGAGGCAGCGGCGGGCGAACGCGAGGGCATTATCAGCGGCATTCTTACCCGTGTGATCGACACCGCGGGCTATCTGGAAGCACCCGAGTCCGAGCAAGCCGTGGCTGCGGCCGCCCTCGTTGCCGCGCAATGCCCTGGGGGTGAGCCGGCCGATCCCGTTTATGGGCCGGAAGAGCCTCTTCCTGATCTTGCAGGCCTGCGCGGTCTCGCCCTGCAGGCCCTCGACCGGGTCATGACCGAGCCGTCCGAGCTGATGGACCTCTGGGCGGAATCGGATGGAGGCCCCTGGCGTGCGAACATCCGCCGCCTGCAGACCGTTCTCCGGCCACAGCCGCCCGGAGAACGGCTCAGTCTGATCTGACCCACCTCAACCGCTACTCGAACCTGGAAGGCCATGATGAGCTGGGACGTGATCCTGCTTCGTCTGCCCGATGACGTCACCTCCGTGCAGGAGATCCCCGCCGACTACACTCCGGACCCGCTCGGCCACCTCCACGATGTGCTCGCGACCGTTGCCCAGGCCATCCCCGACGTCGATCTTTCAGACCCGACCTGGGGTGAGCTTCTCGGACCCACCTGGTCCATGGAGCTCAACATCGGAGCCGAGGACCCGGTGGACTCGATCATGCTCCACATACGCGGCTCCGGCGATGACGTACTGACGCCCGTCCTCCGGCTTGCCGATGCTCTGCGGTGCAAGGCGCTCGACTGCGCCGGAGGGGACCTGATCACTCCGGGGCGGACGTCGGGCTGGCACGCCTTCCAGCAGTTCCGCGATCGAATGGCCGGTACCTCGCAGTAATAACTCCCGGTCGCAGCACCAGCCTCCGACCCATGCAACCCGAGGCCCGATTGGGCCTTCTGCCCTGTCGGATGGTCACGTCCGATGAGGGCGCCGGAGGTGTACAGCCCCTGTGGCTCAGTGACGGGCTGGCCACGGCCGATCGGTGGACGCGGATGCACGTCGAACACAGGCTCCGACCTGTGGCCGCTGCTGCTCGACTCGCTGGATCCGAACGATGGCGCACTCCGTCCGTCGGGCTCCGGGAGGTCTTCCCCGAGCGGATGTCCTCCCCGGCAAGCCACGGCCCTGCGAGTCTCCTCGCGCAGTGGTGGACGACGTACACGGCCGTCGATGAAGACGACGACATGCTCGACACCGACCGGCGCCTCGCCGTCACGGCCCCCTTCGGGCAGACCGTGCCTGCCTCGCGCGCAGCCGGGAGACGGGGCGACCCCGCCGCCTGTGGACGAGCACGAGGCTCTTCCTGGTAGCGGCCGAGCATCTCGCCTTCTGCCCGGGCAACATCTGGCAGGGCAGCAAGCCGTACACACTGGCCGCATACGCCGAGCGGATCGCCGGCGCCCACCACTGGACTTCTGGGGGGGGACTGATCCGGTCCGCAGAATACGCTCAACCGGGCATTGGCTTTCAGGTGACGGCGGGCAGTCTGTGCCACCAGTGACTGCAGCCGTCGGAGCAGAAGCGCTCGCGGCGGCGCGCGTCGGCGATCGAGAGCACCGCGATCAGCAGCCTGAACGCCTTGCGGCGTTCGTCGAGAGGCGCGAGACAGGCGATGTTTCCCAGCTGCTCGTCGATCCGGCCTCGTGAGATCAGCACTGAGGGCGTATGCGTCGGGCGCAGCCCGGCACGGCGGATGCTCTCCGGTGCGTCCTCGGCGACGGCGCGTGCCTGGACGCAGTGATGGCGTAGGAAGAGCAGTACCTCGGACTGCTCTTCCTGGCCGAGGCCGTCGAACCATTCGATGCCCTGGGACATCGGGCGCAGCCCCTGCGCGAGCTCGTTGAGCAGGACGTCGCGTTCACTCATGACTGCCTCCCAGCGGTGATCAGGATTCCGAGCAGCACCGCCAGATCGGCCGCACCTTCGGCGTCGTCGGCCCAGCGGGTGGTCTGCAGTGGATGAACCTGGCCGAGGAGGACGCCTTCCCGTGCCAGGACGAAGGCCAACGTCAGCATGGCCGCACGGGCGTTGCCGTCCTCGAACGGATGGAAGAAGAGGGTGTCGAGGTAGGTCCGGGCGGCGCGTGACGGGAGGGACAGATCCGGTTGAGTGCTTTCGGACAGACAGCGCTCGAATCGCGCCCGCGTATCGGGTGCAAGGCCGTAGCGCTCCCGTCCGCCCTTCGCGAAGGCCGGCATCGTGCGGAAACCGACGAGGTCGTGGCCCAGTACGATCCGCTGCCACTTCGCCATGAGGGCGAAGGTCAGCGGCCTGCCTTGCTCCGCGTCGGCGAAGGCCACGTCGAGGGCGGTCAGGACCCGCGTGGTTCCCTCGGAGTCACGTCCGTCTCGCGTTGCCGTGAAGAAGTTGCGGAAGCCGTGGCGGGTCGGTGCTCCAGAGACGGGGCATGCGCCGCGCCAGGATGGCCAGGAGATCTCAGGCCGGATGCGCAGCCAGTCGGCAAGGCTGTCCTTCGGCCGGCCGGGCCCGGAAGTCATCTGGTTCCGCCCACGCCTTTGGCGAACCGCGAGCTCACCGCGTCGACCACCGGAACGTCAGGTGCGATCCAACTGCCGAACCGGCCGCCGACCGCGTTCTTGACCATCTCCTGGGCCTGGCACTCCTCGATGCCGCTGTAGGCGAGGAACCATCGGAGGACTTGCATGCAGTGCCCGTATCAGCCGCTCTCGGCCTGGGTGCGGTCGGCCACCACGGTGACCAGGCGGGTGCACGCCCGCTCCCAGTACCAGTGGTCCGTTGAGGCCACCGGGGTGTTGTCCGGTGGAGTCAGGGCCGCGAACCGCTCCGCCAGGTCCTCCAGCCAGCTACGCCATTCCCGAAGGGCCTCGACAACCAGCGGGGCAGTCGCATCCGGGGTCGTCACGGAGTCGGATGAACAGCACCACACCTCGACGACGCCTCCGTCGACGTCACCCTCACCGACCGACCAGTTCCATCCGCAGGCCCACCGGCCGTACCGGTCCGCCAGGAACTCGGTGACGGGATCCAGCGATCGCCAGCCATCCTCGCGAGCGACCTCAGCGCTGGGCAACAAGGGCGCGACAAGGCCCGCCAACTCCTCCGCCGCATCGGCGTTCATCTCAAAGGGATGTCGAGCCGGATCCACATCTGCCCACGTCATGGTGTGTGCCCACAGTTCGCTCACCGTGTCACTCTGCCTTGCACAGCCACCCCGACTCCACTCCATATCGAGTGGCCGCCCCATCGGCGTGGTGCCGGCGGGGCGTTCAGGCCAACAGGCGGTTCCTCACCGCGGCGAGGACTTCCGTGCGGTTGCGGGGGCCGTTGTCGGCTGCGATGAGGTGGTCGCCGATGCGCAGGGAGAAGGTGATCAGGCAGCGGGCCTCGACGTCGCCCTCGTCGGGGCAGAAGTCCCGGTAGAGCTCGCGGAGATAGTCCATGCGGCGGTTGTCGGCCCGGCGGAGGGAGCGTGCGACGCCTTCGTCGCGGCGGGCCCAGTCGCGGATCGCGAGCTCGACGCCGGGGCTGGTCACCGGGGTCTCGCTCGACCCCACGTAGGCGAAGAGGCGCGCGAGCCGCTCGCGGGCGTCGCCGCCGTCGCGCTCGATCCGCTCGATGACATCCTCGGTGACCCCGCGCTCCCAGGTGTCGAGCATCTCCTCCAGCAGGGCGGCGCGGTTGCGGAAGTAGCCGTAGAAACCGCCTTTGCTGACGCCGAGCGCCTGGGCGAGGACCTCGATCCGTACGGCCTCGGGGCCGCCGGCGGCGAGCGCCCGCAGCCCCTCCTCGATCCACTTGTTCCGCGGCGTGCGGATCGCGCCCATGCCGGTGTCTCCTCTCATGTGTGTTTGGCAAGTATACGGAGCCGTATACGTGGGGGTATGCTCGATCTATACGTCACCGTATAGACAGGGGTCTGCCATGAGCGGTCTGCGCCTTCCCTCAACCGACCACACGTCCCGGCCCTGGCGGATCCACGAGATCGCCGGCGACTTCCGGCTTGAGGATCTGTGGGCGCTGCCGACGCCGGGCGGCCCGGACGACCTGCATCACCTGGTCCGGCAGATGGCGGACGGCGAGGGCGGCCCGCACGGCGGCAACCCCGTGGGCCGCTTCCTCTTCGCGGTGCGCTGGAAGCTGGGCGCGCTGCTCGGCTGGGACAAGCCCGACTCGGGCGTCGGCGGGCGGGTGGCGACGCTGCGCGACCGGCTGCCGGACGACCTGCGCGAGGGGCCGCGGGGGCCCGACCTCAGCGCGGCGCCCTTCACGTCGGTCTTCCAGACGCACGACGAGTGGGCCGCCGAGTACGCCAACACGACCATGCACGGGGTGATGCACATCGGCTGGGTTCCCGACGGGGAAGGCGGCTACCGCGGCCAGATGGCCGTCCTGGTGAAGCCCAACGGCCGCCTCGGATCCCTGTACATGCTCGGTATCAAACCCTTCCGGTACCTGGGGGTGTACCCGGCCCTGATGCGATCGATCGGCCGGGAGTGGCGGGAGAACGCTGCGCGCCGAACGGAACGCTGACCGCCGGTACGGCAGAACCCGTGGATGCGGCCGCCGGCTCGTAGGCTTTGTGGGCCTCGTGCGTCCGCATGGGGGTGCCGACTCTCCTGGAGTTCTTGTGCGCGCTCTTCGACTGCCCGGTGCCGGCGGTCACATACGGTGGCTCGATCTTCCCGGGCGCGAGGGCGACGGGCGGGTCGTCGTGTTTCTGCACGGGCTGGGGTGTGCCGGGACCGCCGACTATCCGCAGGTCGCCGCGCAGCCGGAGCTGGCCGGGAGTCGGGCGGTCGTCGTGGACCTGCTCGGGCACGGGTACAGCGACCGGCCCGAGGCCTTCGGGTACTCGCTGCACGACCATGCCCGGTCGGTCGCGGCCGTGCTCGATCACTGCGGGATCCGCGGGGCGGCGCTCGTCGGGCACTCCATGGGCGGTGCCGTCGCCATCGTCCTGGCCTCCGAGCGGCCCGAGTTGTTCTCGCGCGTCGTGGTCGCGGAGCCCAACTGGCATGCGGGCGGCGGCCTGTACAGCCGGGCCGTCGCCGCCTACACGGAGGCCGACTTCAGCGCGTACGGCTTCGGCGAGGTGCTGGCCGGGTACGAGCCCGCGTACGCGGCGCGGGTGCGGGTCACGGCGCCGTTCGCGCTGCACCGCAGCGCCGTCGGCCTGGTGCGCGGCACCGAGCCGGACATGGGCGCCCGCTTCCTGGCCCTGCCGCACGCGCGGGCCCTCGTCGTGGGTGCCCGCAGCCGCCCGTACGAGGACGAGGACGTCATGCGGGAGGCCGGCGTCCCCGTCCTGGAGGTGCCGGAGGCCGGGCACGACCTGAGCCACGACAACCCGCGGGGGTTCGCCGCCGCACTCGCCGCCGCGCTGGCGCTCGGAGTGGCTTGAGTCAGGCGTCCACCGGGAGGCCGCGGGACTCCTTGATGCGCTTCATGATGATCTGCGAGTTGACCTCCGTGACGCCGGTCAGGGCCGTCAGTTTCTCGATCCAGAGCCTTTCGTACGCGCGGAGGTCCGCGACCGCGATGCGCAGGAGGCAGCCCGGGCTGCCGAAGAGGCGGTAGGCCTCGATGACGTCCGGGATGTCCTGGAGGGCGGACTCGAAGGCCTCGACGACCTCGCGGTCGCGCTTCACCTCGATCGAGACCAGCACCTCGAAGCCGCGGTCCACCGCCTCCGGGTCGACCACCGCGCGGTAGCCCTGGATCACACCGTCCTGCTCCAGCTGCCGGACGCGGCGCATGCAGGGCGACGGGGTCAGGCCGACGCGCTGGGCCAGCTCCTGGTTGCTGAGCCGTCCGTCGTTCTGGAGCTCGCGCAAGATTGCTCGGTCGATGGCGTCCATGGCGCAATTATTCACCAGTGAGCGTGGGGTGGTGTGGGGGGATTGGCGATCCTATTGCGTGGTTCTTTTTCTATCATTGCGTTCGTATTTCTTGGGCGTCAGCGAGGAGAAGCAACTGTGGGACGCGTCGTCGTCATCAGCACCGGCGGGACGATAGCCAGCCGTTGGCAGGGCGCCGGGTTCGCCGCCGACGCGCGGGGGCAGGAGGTCATGGCCACCGCGGCCGTGCCGGCCGACGTCGCTGTCGAGGTCGTCGACCTGTTCAGCGTGAACAGCCCCCGGCTCACCACCGCCCACCAGCTCACCCTCCTGCGCACCGTCCACGAGGTGCTCGCCGACCCCGGTGTCGACGGCGTCGTCGTCACGCACGGCACCGACACCCTGGAGGAGTCCGCGTTCCTCGTGGACCTCCACCACGACGACCCGCGCCCCGTCGTGTTCACCGGCGCCCAGCTCCCGCTCGACACCGAGGACGGCGACGGGCCCCGCAACCTCCACGACGCGCTGCTCACCGCCGCGCGCGTCCGCGGCCTCGGCGTCGTCGTCGCCTTCGACGGCAAGGTCCACGCCGCGCGCGGCACCGTCAAGACCGAGACCGTCGCCCCCGACGCCTTCCGCGACCCGTCCGGCGAGCACCTCGGCACCATCGGGTTCGGGAAGGTGTCCGTGCTGCGGCACCCCGCGCGGCCCGCCGCCCTGCCGCTGCCCGAGATGCCCGACGCCCTGCCCCGCGTCGACATGGTGATGCACCACGCCGACGGCGACCCGCTGCTCCTGAACGCCGCCGTCGACGCCGGCGCGCAGGGCATTGTCCTGGTCGCCACCGGCGCCGGCAACGCCACGCCCGAGATCGTCGACGCCGTGGCCGCCGCCACCGCCCGCGGCGTACTCGTCGCCCTCACCACCCGCGTACCGTCCGGGCCCGTCACCGAGATCTACACGCACGGCGGCGCCGTCGACCTCGTCGCCGCGGGCGCCGTGCCCACCGGGACCCTGCGCGCCGGGCAGGCCCGTATCGCCGTACTCGCCGCCCTCCTCGCCACCTCCCGGGAACTCGCCACCTCCCGGGAAGGGGAGCGGCCGCGCGTGCTGCGGCGGCTGCTCGGCGTGCCCGCCGTCGAGGGCGAGGACGCCGCCCTCGGCTCCGCGCTCGTCCGGGCCTGAGTCCCACCCCCGCCACCATCACCGCTCCCAGAAACGAGAGTTCCCACGCCATGGCCGCCGCCGCGCCGTCCCGTCCGTCCGCCTCTCCTGCCGCCTCCGCCTCCCCTGCCGCCTCCGCCTCCCCCTCCGCCTTCCGTTCCGAGCACGACCTGCTCGGCGACCGCGACGTCCCCGCCGACGCCTACTACGGCATCCACACCCTCCGGGCCGTCGAGAACTTCCCCATCACCGGAACGCCCATCTCCGCCTACCCGGAGCTCGTCGCCGCCCTCGCCTGCGTCAAGCAGGCCGCCGCGCTCGCCAACCGCGACCTCGGGCTCCTCGAAGCCCGCAAGGCCGACGCGATCGTCGCCGCCTGCGAGGAGATCCGCGGCGGCAAGCTGCACGACGCGTTCGTCGTCGACGTGATCCAGGGCGGCGCCGGCACCTCCACCAACATGAACGCCAACGAGGTCGTCGCCAACCGCGCCCTGGAGCTCCTCGGGCACGACAAGGGCGCGTACGGGAAGCTGCACCCGCTGGAGGACGTCAACGCCGGGCAGAGCACCAACGACGTCTACCCGACCGCCGTCAAGATCGCCCTGGACCTCACCGCGCAGCGCCTCATCGACGCCATGGAGGTCCTGCGCGACGCCTTCGCCGCCAAGGCGGAGGAGTTCGCCGACGTGCTGAAGATGGGGCGTACGCAGCTCCAGGACGCCGTCCCGATGACGCTGGGGCAGGAGTTCGCCTCGTACGCGATCATGCTGGAGGAGGACCGTTCGCGGCTGAGCGAGGCGCGGGCGCTCATCCGGGAGATCAATCTCGGCGGCACCGCCATCGGCACCGGGCTCAACGCGCACCCCGAGTACGCGGCCGCCGCCTGCGCGCATCTGCGTGCCATCACCGAGCTGCCGCTGAGCGTCGCGGACGACCTCGTCGAGGCGACGCAGGACGCCGGGGCGTTCGTGCAGCTCTCGGGTGTCCTGAAGCGGATCGCCGTCAAGCTCTCCAAGACCTGCAACGACCTGCGCCTGCTCTCCTGCGGGCCGCGCGCCGGCTTCGGCGAGATCAACCTGCCGCCCGTCCAGGCCGGTTCCAGCATCATGCCCGGCAAGGTGAACCCGGTCGTGCCCGAGGTGGTCAACCAGATCGCGTTCGAGGTCATCGGCAACGACATGGCCGTCACCATGGCCGCCGAGGCGGGCCAGCTCCAGCTGAACGCCTTCGAGCCGGTCATCGCGCACAGCCTGCTGAAGAGCCTCACGCATCTGCGGGCCGGCTGCCTGACGCTTGCCGAGCGCTGCGTCAGCGGCATCACCGCGAACCGCGAGCACCTCGCGCACCTCGTGACCCACTCCATCGGGCTCGCCACCGCGCTCAACCCGCACATCGGGTACGAGCAGGCCACCGCCGTGGCCACGGAGGCGCTCGGCAGCGGGCGCGGCGTCCGGGAACTCGTCCTGGAGAAGGGGCTCCTCACCGAGGACGAGCTGGCCCGGATCCTGCATCCGGACAACCTCGCGCGGCCGCACCTCCGTAACCGGTAAGCGCCGATCGGTTTTCCCCGGCTCTTTACGGAACTCTTGTTCCGGGATGGGGAGTTGTGGAATGGTGTGGCTCCCAAGCAGCCCACCAGGCTGAAACTCCCCCTGTTGGTCTTTTCCTTCGGGTGGTCTCTTCGCCAAAAGCGGAGAGCGTGCAAAAGGTACGCACCATTGGCCTGGATGGAAAGACACCCCCCATGCAGCAGCCTGCTCCCCCTCCGCACGGGCCGGCCGCCGGAGGCCCCGAAGCCGCCGGCGCCGGCGCCGCCGACGCCGCCCACGTCCCTGACGAACGCCTGGTCGCAGAGCTGCGCGCGCACGGCGACGGGGGCGGCGGCGACCCGTTCCCGGAGGCCGCGCTCCTGGCCCGGCACGGGAGTGCCGTACACGATTACGTGTCGCTGTTCGTGCCGTCCGGGAGAACCGCGACCGCCGCCACTTCGTCCATATGTGCGAGAGCGGTCGAAAGGCTGCGCACGGGCGCGTACGAAGCCGGGGCGCTGCGGCCCTATTTCCTGGTGACAGCCCGTGAGGTGCTCGACGCCTGGGCGGGAAATCGGCGGATCGCCGTCGCACTGCCCGGAATTCAGCGCCCCGGCGCACTGCCGGAGAACCGGCGACTCGTCGCACACGCTTTCTCCTCGCTGCCCGTTCCCGCGCAGGTTCTGCTCTGGCACCGGGAAGTCGAGGCGGAGGGCCTCTCCATACCCGCCGCGCTGCTCGGGATCGATCCGCGCGACGCCGGCGCACAGCTCGACGAGGCCCGCGAGCTGCTGCGCGTCGGCTGCGCGGACGCCCACCACGAACTGGCACCCGGGCAGGAGTGCCGGCACTTCGGGCGGCTCCTCGACATCTCGCTGCGCCGCACCGGCCGGCCCCTCATCCCGGACATCCAGCGCCACCTGGTGCGGTGCCGGTTCTGCCGCCACACCGCCGACCAGCTCCGGCACGGCGACGGGCGGCTGCCGCTGCTGCTCGCCGAGGCGCTGCTGGGCGAGGGCGCCGCGCGCTACCTGGACTCGCGCCCCGGGCGCGGCAGGACGCGCGGCGGGCCGGGCGACGGGCTGCGCCGTGCCGGGCGGCACGCGAGCGCGGTACGGCGCCGGCTGCGCAGGCCAGGCGGTGGGACGCTGCTCACCGGGCTCGGGGCGGGCGTGACGGGGCTGCTGGTGCTGGTGGCCGTCGCCGCGCTGTGGCCGGACGGGGAACGGGGCGGGAGCGCGGCCGGGGGCGGTGCGGGGCGCACGGCGGTGCCTCCGTCGGTGTCGGGCGGGGCGTCGGGCGAGGCGTCGGTGTCGGGCGGGGTGTCCGGTGCGGTGCCCGGGCTGCCCTCGGGCACGCCGCCGGGCGGCCCGCCGGGTGACGCCTCGGGGTCCGGGGCCGCGCCGTCGTCCGGGGCGGCGACCGGGCCCGTGACCGCGTCCCCGTCCGGTTCCTTCTCCGCCTCGTCGCCCGCCCCGGCCGGGTACCCCGTCGACGGCACGCTGCGGACCCGGCTGCGCAACGCCGCCGGGGGCGGGGAGCTGTGCCTCGACGTGCACGGCGGCGCGCCGAGGGACGGTGCCGAGCTGGTGCTCGCGCCGTGCACGGGCGCGGGCGGGCAGCTGTGGGTGTACGACGCGGACGGGCTCCTGCGCAGCGCCGCCGCGCCGCACCTGTGCCCGGACTCGGGGCGGCTCGACGGGACGGTGGTCCTCACCGGGTGCGCCGCGGGGGACCGCGTACGGTACGACATCACCATCCAGGGCGCCGTCGTCCCGCGCCACGCCGACGCCCTGGCGCTGGCGCCCGTCACGGCGGCCGCCGGGTCGGGGGTCGTCGTACGGGTCCGTGACGGCGCGCCGGAGCAGCGGTGGCTGACCGACGCGCCGCCCACGGGCCCCGCGCAGCCGGGGGTGTACCGGGCGGCGGACGGGCGGGGCTAGGGCGTGGCCTGCGGATCTTTCCCCTATCCCGCCCCTTCCCGAACTGGGGCTCCGCCCC
>NZ_JABWDV010000043.1 GCF_013362995.1 Streptomyces sp. TRM64462
AGGTGTACGTCGCTGACGGCGGCGACCGGCGGCCGGCCGCGCCCCGCGCGGAACCGTACGGACAGGCCCCGTACGGACAGCACCGGCTTCGGCGTCGTACCGGTCGCACCGGTCGCACCGGTCGTGCGGACCGTCACAGCATCAGCTCCGATCGGCGGCGGGGGTTGGCGCGTTCCCGCCAGGCGGCGGCGAGCGCGGCGACGGCGAGGGTCGGCACGATGAGGAACAGGCCGGGGAAGAGGGTGGGCCACCAGTCGCCGGCGAGCAGCGAACCGCGGGCGGACTGCACGAGGTTGCCGAGGCTGGCCTGGTGCGTGGGCAGTCCGAGGCCGAGGAAGGACAGCGCGGACTCGTGCCACATGGCGTGCGGGATCATCAGCACGGCCGCGATCCCCGCCTGGGGCGCGACGGCGGGCAGCAGATGCCGCACGGTGACGCGCCACCGCGAGGCGCCGCCGGAGATCGCGGCGTCGATGTACGGGCGGGAGCGGAGCGACAGCACCTCGGAGCGGACGATCCGGGCCGTGGACAGCCAGTGCGTGACGGCGACCGACGCGATGACGGGCCCGACTCCCGGCCGGAACATGGCGACGACGAACACGCCGAGCAGCAGGTGCGGTACGGACGAGAAGGTATCGACGATCCGCATGACGAGCCGGTCGGTCCAGCCGCCGATCGCGGCGGCGGCCGCACCGACGGCGGTGCCGACGACGGTCGCGGCGAGCGCGGCGACGACGCCGACGAGCAGCGAGACCCGCAGCCCGTACACGCAGCGCAGCAGCAGGTCGCGCCCGACGTCGTCGGTGCCGAACGGGTGCTCCCAGGAGGGCGGGAGCAGCTTCGCGGACAGGTCGACGGCCTGCTGGTCGAGCTGGGCCAGCGGCGGCACGACGAGGACGGCCAGGACGGTGACGGCGACGACGGCGCCCGGGAGCGCGCCGCGCGGGACGGAGCGATCAGCCATCGAAGCCCGCCCTCGGGTCGGCCAGCCCGTACAGCAGGTCGGACAGGAGGTTGCCGAGCAGTACGGCGGCGGTGGCGAGCACGGTGAGCGCGGCGAGCAGCGAGAAGTCGGCGGAGAGCGCGGCCTGCACGGTCGCGGCGGCGATGCCGGGCCAGGAGAAGACGGTCTCGACGAGGAGGGCGCCGGTGATGAGTTCGGGCACGCGGGAGCCGATGAGGGTGAGGACGGGCAGCAGGCCTGAGCGCAGGGCGTGCTGGAGCAGGACGGTGCGTTCGCGCAGGCCGCGGGCGCGTGCGCCGCGCACGTGGTCCTCGTCCAGGGCGTCCGCGACGCCCTGTCGCGCGTAGAGCAGGAACCAGGGCAGCTGGGTGGCGGCGAGGACGGCGGCGGGCAGCACCAGGTGGTGGGCGACCTGGCCGGGCGTCACGGTGTCGCTGGCCGTGTCGGTGAGGCCGCCGGCCGGGAGGACGCCCAGCTGGAGCGCGAACAGCCAGATGGCGAGGAGGCCGAGCCAGAAGGCGGGTGCGGCCTCCAGGGCGTACGCGGCGGAGGTGGCCCAGCGGTCGAACAGGCCGCCCCGGCGGCGGGCGGCCAGCACGCCGAGGGCGGTGCCGATGAGCAGGGCGGCGGCGAAGGCGGCGGCCGCGAGCAGCGCGGACCAGCCGAGGCGTTCCGCGATGACGTCGGTGACGGGCTGGCGCAGGGCGGTGGAGTCGCCGAGGTCGCCGGTGAGGGCGGAGGTGAGCCACTGCCACCAGCGGGTGGTGAAGGGCTGGTCGGCGCCGAGGTTGGCGCGCAGCTGGTCCAGGTTCTCCTGGGAGGCGGTGAGCCCCGCGGTCCCGCTGTACGCGGTGACGGGGTCGAACGGGGAGGCGGCGGCCACGGCGAAGACACCGAAGGTGACGGTCAGCAGGACGGGGGCGGCGGCAAGGGACCGCCGCCCCGCCATCCTGGCCATGGCCGCCCAGGGGATGCGGACCGCGGTCACTTCTTCGGCGTCCAGTCCTCGACGTTCCACCAGGGACCGGAGGCGAGGCCGTGGTCGTGCGGCTCGACCTGGGTGGTGAGGCCGTCCCAGCGGTCGGCGACGACGTACAGGTGGTCGATGTGGGTGAGGAAGGTGTAGCCGGGGTTCTTCATGAGTTCGCGCTGCACGGTGTCGTACGCGGCCTTCCGGGCGGCGTGGTCGTTCGTGCGGCGGCCGTCGGCGAGGGCCTGGTCGACGGCGGGGTTGTCGTACCCGGCCATGTTGTTGAAGCCGTCCCCGGCGAGCGAGGAGAGGAGCAGCGGGTACTGGTCGAAGTCGGGGTCGCCGGGTGCGCCGCCGCCCGCGAGGACGGCGTCGTGCTTCATGCGGGGTTCGATGACCTCCCAGGTGCCGGCCTGGGTGGTGATGTCGATGCCGGCCTTCTTGGCGTCGGAGGCGTAGGCGAGGGCGTGGTCCTGGCGGAGCTTGTCGCCGGAGGGGTACCAGAGGGGGAAGGCGGCGCGGACGCCGTCCTTGACGCGGATGCCGTCGTCGCCGGGCTTCCAGCCCGCCTCGTCGAGGATGCGCCGGGCGGCGGCGAGGTCGTGGCGGCGTTCGGTGCCGCGCGTGAACCACGCGCTGTCGGTGGGGACGGGGCCGTAGGCGGGCTTGCCGGCGCCTTCGAGGATCTTGTCGACCATGGCCTGCCGGTCGACGGCGAGGTCGAGTGCGCGGCGTACGGCGGTGTCGCCCGTGACCTTGTTGTGGGTGGGGAGGGTGACGGTCCGGTAGTCGTAGGTGCGGGCCTTGTAGGTCTTCTTCGCCGGGTCGTCCGCGAAGCCGCGGGCGAGGTTGGGCGGGAGGACGGCGCCGTCGAGGTCGCCGGCGCGCAGGCGGGTGGCGCGGACGTCGTCGTCCTTGATGACCGCCATGGTGAGCTTCCGCACCTTCGGCGCGCCGCCCCAGTAGCGGGGGTTGGCCTTGAAGGTGAGCTTCTCGCCCTTGGACCAGTCGGCGAGGACGTACGGTCCTGTGCCGACGGGCCTGGTGGTGAAGGGGCCCGTGTTGACGTCCTGCCGGCCGGCGATGCGGGCGGGGGCGATGGCGTGCAGGGTGCGCTGTGCGAAGGGCGCGTACGGGTACTTGAGGGTGAAGACGACGGTGTGGTCGCCTTCGGCGCGTACGTCCTTGAGGGCGTCGAGTTCGGTGCGGGCGGGGTTGTTGGTCTTCGGGTCGAGGATGGTGCGGTAGGTGAAGACGACGTCCTCGGCGGTGAAGGGCGTGCCGTCGCTGAAGGTGACGCCGGTGCGGAGCCGGTAGGTGTAGGTGAGGCCGTCGGCGCTGACGTCGGGGAGGGCGGTGGCGAGCGCGGGCCGCAGCTTCATGTCGGCGTCGAGGGCGAGAAGCCCGTCGAAGATCTTGGAGTTGCCTTCGCGGCCGTAGCCGAGGAGGGGGCTGAGGGTCTCGGGCTCGTGGGCGATGCCGACGACGACGCTGTCCTCGGCGGCCGCGGACGGGGCACCGGGGCCGCCCGGGTTCGAGCAGGCCGCCGCGGTGCCGGCCAGGACGGTGGCCAGCGCCGCGGCGGCCAGGCCGCGTATGCGTCGGACGGATCGGGCGTTCATGGTGCCGTACCCCTCATGAAGATCAACTGCTGTTGCGAGCGATTCGCAATTAAACCTCATGTACGGGACCGGCCGACCATGTACCCCTTACCGGGTACGGGCTACCGGTGCCGGAACCAGTTCGCCGCCGGCAGCAGCCGGTCGCCGTAGTCGAACAGCGCCTGGTTCTCCCAGCCGTTGCCGGACGACGGGTCGGCCGGGTCCCAGCCGTTCCCGGCGACGGCGGTCCACGTGGGCTCCCAGTAGACGACGCCGAGGCCGCGGCCGTTCGGCACGGCCTCCACGACGTTCATGACGTCCCGCAGCCAGGCCGCCTGGCCGGCCGGGGTCGCCGGGTAGCCGGGGACCAGCTCGCTCGCGCGGTCGATGATGTTCTCGTGGCCGTCCTCGCTGTCGAGGCGGAACGGGTACGCGGTCTCGACGACGAGGACCGGCTTGCCGTAGCGGGCGGAGATGTCGTCCAGGTTGGCCTGGAGGTCGGACAGGGCACCGTGCCAGTAGCCGTAGAACGACAGCGCGATCACGTCGTGGTTCACGCCCTGCGCGCGGGCGTTGTCGAACCACCAGCGGTACAGGCTGTTGTCGCCGCCGTGCGCCAGGTGCAGCGCGACCTGTGTGGAGGAGGACACCGCCTTCGCCGCCGAGGCACCGGATTCGAGCAGCCCGGCGAGCTGGGGCCAGTTGTCCGTGGAGCCTTCCGGCCACAGCATGCCGGTGTTGATCTCATTGCCGATCTGCACCATGTCGGCGGTCGTGCCCTGGGCCTTGAGGGCGCTGAGCACGTCGTAGGTGTGGTTGTAGACGTCCGTGCGGAGCCGGCTGTACGAGTGGGAGGCCCAGGCGGCGGGCTTTTTCTGGGTGCCAGGGTCGGCCCAGGTGTCGGAGTAGTGGAAGTCGACGAGCAGCTTCATGCCCTGGCCCTTGATGCGCTGCGCCATCTGGAGGACGCGGGCCTTGTTGTTGTAGCCGTCCGCCGGGTTGACCCACACCTTCAGGCGGCCGTAGTCGGCGCCGGCCGACTTGAGGATGGCCACGGGGTCGCCGGGCGTGCCGCCGCTGGTGCGGTAGGTGCCGCCGAGGTCCTCGCTCTTCTTCAGGGTCGAGACGTCGACGCCCTTGACGGCGAGGCCCGTGGAACCGGGGGCGAAGGAGACGTCGTCGACGTTGATCCAGTCACCGGCCTTGGCGTCGGAGTTGATGCTGACGGTGCACTGGCCGGATGTCACGCGGATGGAGGTGACGAGGCGTATCCACTTCCCGTTCGGCGTGGGCGGCAGGTCGGTGCGCTGCTCGGCGGAGCCGCAGTTGCGCAGGGCGAGGTACGCGGCGTTCTGCCCGCCGCTGGAGCGCACCCACGCTCGCAGCGTGTAGGTGCCGTTGGCGAGGCCCGACAGGTACTGGTACGTCTCGACCTTGTAGGCCGACGACGACCAGTGCGAAAGGCGGTAGCCGCCGCTGCGGCCGCCGGCTTCGGCGTACGAGGCGGAGTCCTGGCCGGTCGCGGAGTACGTGGACCAGCCCGACGTACCGGATTCGAAGCCGGTGTTGGTGAGCGTGGACGCGGCCTGGGCGGCCGGGGCCGTCAGTCCGGCGAGCAGGAGTGCGCCGGTCGCGGCGGTGGCTCCGAGCAGGGCCCGCAGGCCCTTGCGTGGTACGGCGTGCATCGTCGATGTCCCTTCGACGGTGGAGGGCATGAGGAAGGTGGTGCCGTTCACCCGGGTGCGCCCGCTCGTGCGCGGCCGCACCCGGGGAGTCCGGGGGGAGTCCGGGGGGAGGCGGCGTCAGGCGTCGGCGCGTACGACCCTGACCGCGCCCGCGGGGACCGCGAGGCGTCCGGCGACGCGCTCGCCGGTGAGGAGTTCGGTGCCGGGGGCGTCCAGCGGCACCTTGGCGTCGTCGCCGGTGTGGTTGATCGCGAACAGGTACGTGCCGGTGTCGCCGGTGCGGCGCACCACCTCGACGTCGCGGGGCAGTTCGGCGCGCGGCGCGATGCCGGCGTCGTCGCAGGCGGCCGCGAGGACCGTGTCCAGGGCCGCGGCGTCCAGGCGGGTGGAGACGTACCAGGCGGTGCCCCCGCCGATGCGGTGGCGGGTGATGGCGGGGCGGCCGGCGGCGGGCCCGTCTCCGTACGTCCACACGGTCTCGGCGCCGCGCGGCACGACGAACTCGGTCCACACGTCGCCGGTGAGGCCGGCCGCGGCCCCGTCCGGCCCGGTGAGCCGCACGGACTCGCCCGCGAGCAGCGGTGAGAACTCCTCGACGGTCAGGCCCAGCACGTCGCGCAGGGCGCCCGGGTGGGCGCCGGGGTGCACGGCGTCGTGCTCGTCGACGATGCCGGAGAAGTACGAGACGACGAGAGTGCCGCCGTTCTCCGCGTACGTGCGCAGGGCGCGGCCCGCCGCCTCGGTGGCGAGGTACAGGGCGGGGACGACGACCAGCGGGTAGGCCGACAGGTCGGCCTCGGGGTGGGCGAAGTCCACGGTCAGGTGCCGGTCGTACAAGGCCTCGTAGAAGCTGTCGGCGCGCTCGCGGGCGTCGTGGTCCTCGCTGGGCCGCCACTCCAGGTTCTGCG
Organism: Streptomyces sp. TRM64462; assembly: GCF_013362995.1. Lineage (GTDB taxonomy): Bacteria > Actinomycetota > Actinomycetes > Streptomycetales > Streptomycetaceae > Streptomyces. Next base: position 6,129 of record NZ_JABWDV010000043.1, read on the forward strand.
CCCACCAGGACTGCCAGTCCCACAGCATCGCCACGTCGGGCACGGTGCGGGTGCCGCGCAGCCCGGCGAGCGAGTCGAGGTCGGCGCCGAGGCGGACGGCCTCGCGCCAGACGCGGGAGTCGGTGCCGGCGTGCGGGAGCATCGCGGAGTGGAACTTCTCGGCGCCGCGCCGGGACTGGCGCCACTGGAAGAACATGGCGCCGTCGGAGCCGCGCGCCACATGGGCGAGGGAGTTGCGGGCCATCTCGCCGGGGCGCTTGGCGGGGTTGCGGGCCTGCCAGTTGACGCCGGACGTGGAGTGTTCGAGGAGCAGCCAGGGTGCGCCGCCCGCGACGGAGCGGGTGAGGTCGGCGGCCATGGCGAGGTTGACGTGGGTGCGGCGGCCGTCGGTGATCAGGTAGTGGTCGTTGGTGACCAGGTCGGTCTCGCGGCCCCAGGCCCAGTAGTCGACGGAGTCGCACTGGCTGAGGGCGGTCATGAAGTTGGTGGTGACGGGGACGCCGGGCGCCAGCTCGTGCAGGATGTCGCGTTCGGCCGTGTAGTTCTCGCGCATGGTGGCGTCGGCGAAGCGGCGGTAGTCGAGCTGCTGGGCGGGGTTGCAGGCGGTGGGGGTGAGGCGGGGCGGGGTGATCTCGTCGAGGGAGCCGTAGCGCTGGCCCCAGAAGGCGGTGCCCCACGCCTCGTTGACCGCCGCGACGGCGGCCGTGGCGTCGCCCGCGCCGTAACGGCCGGCCAGCCAGCGGCGGAAGTGGGCGGCGCAGCCGTCGCAGTAGCAGGCCGAGACGGGCACGCCGTACTCGTTGTGGACGTGCCACAGGGCGAGCGCGGGGTGCGTGCCGTACCGGCGGGCGAGCTCGGTGGTGATCCGCGCGGCGGCGGCGCGGTAGCCGGCGTTGCTGTGGCAGATCGCCGCGCGGGAGCCGAACGCGTAGCGGACGCCCTCGCGGCTGACGGGCAGCGCGTCGGGGTGGTCGCGGTAGAACCAGGCGGGCGGGGCGGCCGTCGGGGTGGCGAGGTCGGCGCGGATGCCGTGCGTGTGCAGCAGGTCCATGAGCCGGTCGAGCCAGCCGAAGTCGTAGCGGCCCGGCTCGGGTTCGAGCAGCGCCCAGGAGAACACGCCGACGCTGACCATGGTGACTCCCGCCTCACGCATCAGCCGGACGTCCTCCTGCCAGACGCTTTCCGGCCACTGCTCCGGGTTGTAGTCCCCGCCGAACGCGAGCCGGGTCAGGCCCTTCGGAGTGGTCTCCGGCATGTGTCTCTCCTGTGGGGTCATGAGGAACGCGAGGGTGATCGATCATATGGGAACGTGCACACACGCGGATCGATACCGCGATGCAACATAACCTCACAGGAACAACCATTGACAAGTGTCCGGAACGTTTCTCTACTGTGAACGCTCACAGATGCAGGGCGGCCTTCCGCATTCCGGGCGGGAGGCACATTCGGTCAGGGAGAAGCACCCCATGCCCCACTCGCTCCACCGCCGCCTCGCGGCCACCGCCACCGCCGTCCTCCTGGGCGGGACCGCCCTCACCGCCTGCGGCGCGCCCGACGGCGACAGCGGCGACCAGACGTCCTCCGGCCCGGCCGAGCTCACGTACTGGGCCTGGGCGCCGGGCATGGAGAAGGTGGCGGCGATCTGGAACAACGGAGAAGGCAGAAAGGCAGGCATCCAGGTCACGGTCCAGAAGCAGGCATCCGGCGACGACCTCGTCACGAAGATCATCACGGCGGCCAAGGCGCACCAGGCCCCGGACCTCGTCCAGGCCGAGTACCAGGCGCTGCCGACGCTGGTCAGCAACGAGGCGCTCGCCGACATATCCGGCGAGGTCGGCGGCGTGAAGTACAAGTTCGCCGCGGGCGTCTGGCAGCAGACCACGCTCGGCACGGACGCCGTCTACGCGATCCCGCAGGACTCGGCGCCGATGGCGTTCTACTACCGCGAGGACCTCTTCAAGGAGTACGGCCTGACCGTCCCCGCCACCTGGGCCGAGTTCGCCGAGACGGCCCGGGCCCTGAAGAAGAAGGCGCCCGACAAGTCCCTGACCACGTTCTCCGCCAACGACTCGGGCCTGTTCGCCGGCCTCGCCCAGCAGGCGGGCGCCAAGTGGTGGAGCGTCGACAGCCAGAAGTGGAAGGTCGGCATCGACGACGCGGCCACGCGGAAGGTCGCGGACTTCTGGGGCGGCCTGGTCGAGGAGGGCGCCGTCGACAACCAGCCGATGTACACGCCCGCCTGGAACAAGGCCCTCGACAGCGGCAAGCAGATCGCCTGGGTGAGCGCCGTGTGGGCCCCCGGCACCCTGAGCAGCGTCGCCCCCGCCACCAAGGGCAAGTGGGCCATGGCCCCGCTCCCCCAGTGGACCAGGGACGCCAACACCACCGGCAGCTGGGGCGGCTCCACCACCGCCGTCACCACCGACTCGAAGCACAAGGCGGCCGCCGCCAAGTTCGCCACCTGGCTGAACACCGACCCCGAGGCGCTGGCCGCGCTGGTCAAGGAGAGCGGCATCTACCCGGCCGCCACCGCCGCGCAGACCAGCGGCGCCCTCGCCCAGGCACCGGAGTACTTCTCCAACCAGCCCGACTTCTACGTCAAGGCCGCCGAGATCGCGAAGACCACCGCGCCGGCCGCCTGGGGGCCGAACGTCAACGTCGCGTACACGTCCTTCAAGGACGCCTTCGGCGAGGCCGCCAAGGACAGGTCGGACTTCGGCGCCGCGCTCGCCACGATGCACGACACGACCGTCGCCGACCTGAAGAAGCAGGGCTTCGAGGTCGCTCCGTGAGCAGCAGCATCCGCCGGAGGTCGTACGGGGTGAAGGCCGCCCCGTACGGCTTCCTCGCGCCCGCCGTCGTCCTCTTCTCGCTCTTCTTCGCGCTGCCCATCGGCTACGCGGTGTGGCTCAGCTTCCGCCGCATCGAGGTCAAGGGCCTGGGCCTGGGCAAGGGCGCGAGGGACGAGGTCTGGGCGGGCCTCTCCCACTACACCGCCGCCCTCACGGACGCGGAGCTCGGCCACGGCGCCCTGCGCGTCCTCGGCTACGGCCTGATCGTCGTCCCCGTCATGCTCGGCCTGGCGCTGCTCTTCGCGCTGCTGCTGGACGCGGAGCGGGTGCGGGGCCGGTCCTTCTCCCGGCTGGCGATCTTCCTGCCGTACGCGATCCCCGGCGTCATCGCGGCCCTGCTGTGGGGCTTCCTGTACCTGCCGGACGTCAGCCCCTTCCACTACGTCCTCGACACGGCGGGCCTGCCCGGGCCCGAGCTCCTCCACGGCGGCGGGCTGTACGCGGCCATGGCCAACATCGCGGTCTGGGGCGGCACCGGCTTCAACATGATCGTGATCTACACGTCGCTGCGGTCCATCCCGGCCGAGGTCTACGAGGCGGCGAAGCTCGACGGCGCGACGCCCCTCCAGATCGCCCTGCGCATCAAGATCCCGATGGTGGCGCCGTCACTGGTGCTGACCTTCTTCTTCTCGGTCATCGCCACGCTCCAGGTGTTCAGCGAGCCGACCACCCTGAAGCCGCTGACCAACGCCATGTCCACGACGTGGAGTCCGCTGATGAAGGTCTACAACGACGCGTTCGTCGGCGGCAACGTGTACGCGGCCTCCGCCACGGCCGTCGTCCTCGCGCTGGCCACGTTCGCCCTGTCGTTCGCCCTGCTGAGGGTCGCCAACTCCGGTACACGGAAGGGGGGCGCCCGATGAGCACCCTCACCCCAGAGGTCTCGGCGCGGAAGGCCGCCCCGGCCGCCGGCACCACCCCCGGCACCTCCCAGGGCCCGCCGCGGCGGCCCCGCCGCATCGCCCTGCTGCCGACGGCGGCGCTGGCGTTCGGCGCGCTGTACTGCCTGCTGCCGGTCGTGTGGGTCCTGGTGGCGGCCACCAAGTCCCGTACGGAGCTGTTCTCCACGTTCACGTTCCTGCCGGGCACCGGCCTGTTCGACAACCTCGGCGACCTCCACGCGTACCGGGACGGCATCTACTGGGACTGGCTGGCGAACTCCGCCCTGTACGCGGGTGCCGGTGCCCTGCTGTCCACGGTGGTGTCCGCGCTCGCGGGCTACGCGCTGGCGCTCTACCGTTTCCCGGGCCGCGAGACGATCTTCAACGTCCTGCTGGCGGGCGTGCTGATGCCGCCGGTCATCCTCGCCATCCCGCAGTACCTGCTGCTCGCTCAGGCCGGTCTCTCGGACACGTACCTGTCGGTGCTGCTGCCGCAGATCCTCTCGCCGTACGGCGTGTACCTCGGCCGCGTCTACGCCCAGGCGGCCATCCCGGCGGACCTCGTCGAGGCGGGCCGCATGGACGGCGCCGGAGAGTGGCGGATCTTCCTGCGCATCGCCGCCCCGATGATGTCGCCGGGCCTGGTGACGATCTTCCTCTTCCAGTTCGTGGCGATCTGGAACAACTTCCTGCTGCCGTTCATCATGCTCGGCGACGACGGCAAGTTCCCGATGACGGTCGGCCTGTTCACGCTGCTCAAGCAGGGCGCCGGGACACCCGCGCTGTACACGCTGGTGATCACGGGAGCGCTGCTGGCGATCGTCCCGCTGATCGCGCTGTTCCTGGTGATCCAGCGGTTCTGGAGCCTCGACCTGCTCTCCGGCGCCGTAAAGTCCTGAAGGAAGGGGGAACGGACATGACCCGGGACAGCAGCAGGGCAGGCCGCACGGAGAGCCGGCGCCGGCCGGTCACCATCCACGACGTGGCCCGCGAGGCGGGCGTCTCGCGCGGCACGGTCTCGCGCGTCCTCAACGGCGGGCACTACGTCAGCCCGGCGGCGCGGGCCGCGGTCGACGCGGCGATCCGCAGGACGGGGTACGTGGTGAACCGCCACGCCCGCTCGCTCATCACCGGCAGGTCCGACTCGGTGGCGTTCCTGCTGACCGAGCCGCAGGAGCGGTTCTTCGAGGACCCGAACTTCAGCGTGCTGCTGCGCTCCTGCACACAGGCCCTGGCGGACCGGGACCTCCCGCTGCTGCTGATGATCGCGGGCACGGAGGACGAGCGGCGGCGCAACCTGCGCTACATCGGGGCGGGTCACGTGGACGGGGTGCTGCTGGTGTCCAGCCACTCCGGCGACCCGGTGGTGGCGCGGCTCGACGAGGCGGGCGTGCCCGTGGTCGCGTGCGGCAAGCCGCTCGGCCAGAGCGCCCGGATCAGTTACGTCGCGGCCGACGACCGGGGCGGGGCACGGGAGATGGTGCGCCATCTGTACGCGTCAGGGCGCCGCCGGATCGCCACGGTGGCGGGCCCGGCGGACACACCGGGCGGTGTGGAGCGTCTGGTCGGGTACCACGAGACGCTCGCCGAGTGCGGCCTGCCGGCCGACGAGGCGCTCGTCGCGGTGGGCGACTACAGCCGCGCGAGCGGCGAGACGGCGGCCGAGCGGCTGCTGGAGCGAGCGCCGGACCTGGACGCGGTGTTCGTCGCGTCCGACCTGATGGCGCAGGGCGTCCTGGACGCCCTGGAGCGCGCGGGGCGCCGGGTGCCGGAGGACGTGGCCGTGGGCGGCTTCGACGACTCGCCGGCCGCCCTGGCGTCCCGGCCCCGGCTCACCACGATCCGCCAGCCGTGGGACCGGATCAGCACGGAGATGGTACGGATGCTGCTGGCCCGCATGGCCGGTGAGGAGCCGTCGGCGGTCATCCTGCCGACGGAACTGGTCCCGCGCGAGTCGACGTAGCGGGCGAACCCCGGCACCCGTCCGCCCTGCCCGCGGCACGGCGGACGGCGCGATCGCGGTCCGCGGCAGGCTGCACGGCGCGCGGGCGCGGGCGTAGGCGGGGTGGTCAGCGGGGGAAGAGTTCG
>NZ_JABWDV010000044.1 GCF_013362995.1 Streptomyces sp. TRM64462
GCGCGACAGGGGGCCTGGGGGCGGAGCCCCCAGTTACGGGAAGGGGCGGGACAGGGGAAAGCCCCCCGGACACGCCTAGCCCCGGCGCGGGCCCATGCTGGAGGCGCGGACGACGAGTTCGGGGCGCAGGACGATGCGCTGGTGGGCGTGGCGTTCGGCGGTGTCGCCCGTCTCCTCCATGAGCAGCTCCGCCGCCAGGCGGCCCATGCGGCGTGCGGGCTGGCGGACGGAGGTGAGCGGTACGGCGGCGGCCGCGGCGAACTCGATGTCGTCGTAGCCGACGAGCGCGATGTCGCCGGGCACGGAGACGCCGGCCGCGAACAGGGTCTGGAGCACGCCGAGTGCGAGCAGGTCGTTGGCGCAGAACACGGCGGTGGGGCGCGGCGACATGCCGAGGAGCCTGGCGCCCGCGTCCCGCCCGGACGCGACGTCGAGGCGCTCGGTGTCGACGCGCACGAGGGCGTCGCCGGGCAGCCCGGCATCGGCGAGCGCAGCCAGGGCGCCGGTGCACCGGTCCTGGATCTGCGGCAGGTGGGCGGGGCCGCCGACGTAGACGATGCTCCGGTGGCCGCGGTCGAGCAGGTGCCGCGCGGCCAGGGCGCCGCCCTCGACGTCGTCGACGGAGACGGAGCAGGCGTCGCCGCCGGCGGCGGTGCGGTCCACGAACACGTACGGGATGCCGTGCCGCGCGAAGGCCCGCAGCGTGCCGCCTTCGGGGTCGGCCGGCGTGACGAGGACGCCGCGGACGCGCTGTTCGGCGAAGAGCGACAGGTACTCGGCCTCCTCGTCCGGGTCCTGGGCGCTGTTGCAGAGCATCACGCCGAGGCCGGCGTCGCGGGCGGCGCGCTCGGCGCCGGTCGCGAGGTCGACGAAGAAGGGGTTGGCCATGTCGAGGACGAGCAGCGCGATGATCCGGCTCTGCCCGGCGCGCAGCTGCCGCGCTGACTCGCTGCGTACGTAGCCGAGCTCCTCTATGGCGGCCTGGACGCGCTCGCGGGTGGCGTCGGCGACGGCGTCGGGCCGGTTGATGACGTTCGACACCGTGCCGACGGAGACGCCCGCCCGCTGGGCGACGTCCTTGATTCCCACCATGCGCGCCACGCCGCGCACCCCTCTCCTCGGTCGGGCCGGACGGCCATCGTACGCAGAATGAAAGCTTTCAAGACTCCCCTTGGCGGCGGCCTGGCGGCAGCGGGGGGCGCGGCAGGAGCCGAGCGCCGGAGGAGGGCAGCCGATGAATCGATTCATGCTGCACTCAAGCCGGGCTCCGAGCAAGCCCGGCGGGACGCCGAGGCGCGAATTTGTCAGAAGCGTTGACTAATACCCGACCGGGCTCCTACCTTCGGCCCGACATCCGAGAGAAAGCGCTTACCACGCCGTCGGAGTGCCCGGCGGAGGACGGGAGAGGTCATGGGAGACCGCACGACATCCGCCCGCGCGCCACAGGCGCCCCGGGCCCGCACGGCCCGGCTCGCCGCGGTTCTCGCCCTGATGGCCGGCCTCGGCACCGCGGCGGCGGCCGAGGCGCTGCCGGCCGAGGCACTGCCGGCCGAAGCGCGGGCAGCAGCCGAAGCGCGGGTAGCCGGAGCACAGGCGGCCGGAGCACAGGCGGGCGTGGACGACCGGGACCGGCGCGGGCCGGTGCGCGACGTCAGCCGGGACATGCTCGCCCCGGACGACGGCTGGGCCGCCGCCGAGGGCGGGACCACGGGCGGGGCCGCCGCCGACGCGGCGCACGTCCACACCGTGCACGACCGCGCCGGCCTCGTGCGGGCGCTCGACGGCGGCAGCGACACGCCGAAGATCATCAGGATCGCCGGGACGATCGACGTCAACACCGACGACCGCGGCCGCCGCCTCACCTGCGCCGACTACGCCACGGACGGCTACGACCTCTCCGCCTACCTGGCCGCCTACGACCCCCGCACCTGGGGCCCGGCCAGGCCGTCCGGCCCGCAGGAGGACGCCCGTAGGGCCTCGGCCGCCCGCCAGGCCGAGCGTGTCACCCTCAAGGTCGGTTCCCACACCACGCTGGTGGGCCTCGGACGGGACGCGGTCCTGAAGGGCGCGAGCCTCCAGGTGGCGGACGCGGACAACGTCATCATCCGCAACCTGGAGGTGCGCGACACCTACGACTGCTTCCCCCGGTGGCAGCCCAACAGCGGCGGCCTGGGCGACTGGAAGGCCGAGTACGACAACATCTGGCTGCGCGGCTCCACCCATGTGTGGGTGGACCATGTGACCCTCAGCGACCGGGGCCGCCCGGACGCGGCCGAGCCCACGTACTTCGGCCGCAACTACCTGCGCCACGACGGCCTGCTGGACATCACCAACGGAGCCGACCTGGTCACCGTCTCCTGGAGCCGGTTCGCCGAGCACGACAAGGCGATGCTGATCGGCAACAGTGACAGCCGCGTGAGCGACCGCGGGAAGCTGCGGGTGACGCTCCACCACAACGCCTTCGAGGACATCGTGCAGCGGGCCCCGCGCGTCCGGTTCGGACAGGTGCACGTCTACAACAACCGGTACGTGGTGCCCGGGGACGCCCACGACTACCGCTACTCGATCGGCGTCGGCACCGAGTCAGCGATCACCGCCGAGAACAACGCCTTCACCACGCCCGCCCACGTCGAGGTCGCCGACCTGGTCAAGAGCTGGAACGGCACCGGTCTCCAGCAGCGCGGCACGCTCTTCAACGGCTTCCCGGTCGACCTGCTGGCCATCCACAACGCCTACAACTCCGGCAGCGAACGCGATCTCGTCGCCGACGTCGGCTGGACCCCGTCCCTGCACGGACCGATCAGCTCCGCCGCCACCGCGGATCGCGAGGTGACCCGACACGCGGGCGCGGGCCGGGTCCGCTGACCCGGGCCCCCGCGGGAAGAGAGCACACCAGCGCGCCGTACTCGTGAACCAGCCGTCCACGCCGACGGCTTCAAGCCGACCGCCGCCCTCCCCCGAGGCGGATCACGTTCCACGACAGGGGCTCCAGGACCGCGTGCAGCACGCCGTCCTCGATGCGCGTGCCGGTGACCGGGTGCGGGAGGACGCGGTCCGGTTCGTCGCGGGTGTTGCGGGCCTCCGGGTCCGCGTCGGCGAGGGCCGTGTGCGCGATGACGTCCGTGACGCCGAGGCCGTGCAGGGTGACCTCCAGAGGCAGCGGCTCGTCCTGGCCGCGGTTGACGGCGAAGACCGTGACGGTGCCGTCGTCGGCGCGTACGGCGGTGGCGTGCAGCAGGGGCACGGTGCCGTGGGCGCGGGTCTCGTACGCGGGTGAGTCGACCCGTACGTCGAGGACGCGGCCGCGGCCGTGGCGGGAGGCCTGCGCGAACGGGAAGAACGTGGTCTGCCGCCAGGCGGGGCCGCCGGGCTCCGTCATGATCGGGGCGATGACGTTGACGAGTTGGGCGAGGCACGCGACGGTCACGCGGTCCGCGTGGCGGAGCAGCCCGATCAGCAGGGAGCCGAAGACGACGGCGTCCGTCACCGAGTACACGTCCTCCAGGAGGCGCGGCGCCTCGGGCCAGTCCAGCGGTTCTTCGGCCGTCTGCCGCTGGTGGCGGCGCATGTACCAGACGTTCCACTCGTCGAAGGAGAGATGGATCTTCTTACGGCACTTGAGGCGGGCGCCGACGTGGTCGCAGGTGGCGACGACCTCCTCGATGAACGCCTCCATGTCGACGGCGGAGGCGAGGAAGGAGCCGCGGTCGCCGTCGGTCTCCTCGTAGTAGGCGTGCAGCGAGACGTAGTCGACCAGGTCGTACGTCTCCGCCAGCACGGTCGCCTCCCACGTGCCGAACGTGGGCATGCCGCGGGAGGAGCTGCCGCAGGCGACGAGCTGGACGTCCGGGTCGATCTGGCGCATGGCGCGGGCGGTCTCGGCGGCGAGCCGCCCGTACTCGGCGGCGGTCTTGTGGCCGGTCTGCCAGGGGCCGTCCATCTCGTTGCCGAGGCACCACAGGCGGATGCCGTACGGCTCCTTGTCGCCGTGCGCGGCGCGGCGGTCGGAGAGTTCGGTGCCGCCGGGGTGGTTGGCGTACTCCTGGAGTTCGAGGGCCTCGGTGACACCGCGGGTGCCGAGGTTGAGCGCCATCATGGGCTCGGCGTGGGGGCCGATGCGGCGCAGGAACGCCATGTACTCGGCCAGGCCGAACCGGTTGGTCTCGGTCGACCGCCAAGCGAGGTCGAGCCGCCGCGGCCGGCTGTCGACCGGCCCGACCCCGTCCTCCCACCGGTAACCGGACACGAAATTTCCGCCGGGATACCGGATGACGGTGACCCCCAGCTCCCGTACGAGGTCGAGGACGTCGGTCCGCAGGCCCGACTCGTCGGCCGCCGGATGTCCGGGCTCGTGGATGCCGGTGTACACGCACCGGCCGAGGTGCTCGACGAACGACCCGAAGAGCCGCGGGTCGACGTCGCCGACGGTGAAGTCGGGGTGCAGCGCGAACCGGGCGGGTTCGATGGGCGGCATGGGTGATGTCCTTCCGGAAGGGCGACGAACGACGCGGACGCGCCCATGGTGATCGCTCCTCCCCACCGGAATCCAGCCCTCTGCACGCATGACCGCACAGCATTCGACATCCCGAACGCGCCACGTGCTCACCTGCCGGGAACCAGCACCGTGAGACGGAAACCGCTCGGGGTGCGGCGGCTCGTGGCGGTGATGTGGGCCGTGCCCGGGTGGGACGCCACCAGGTCCCAGGCGGTGTGGCCGGGGTCCGCCTCGAACAGGACCGGGACCACCTCGACGGCCGTGCTGTCCGCCTTCCCGTCAGGGAGGAAGGAGGCTCCGTGGCGGGCGGTGTCCCGGGAGTCGAGCCGTGCCGCGGGCGCACCTGTCGCGTCCTTCAGCGGATCTGCACACCGAATGTGCAGCCGTCACACCGTCTCCCACGCCGCGTCACCGGCCTGGTCGCCCGCTCGCCCATGGAACGGCTCATTGCTGACGCAATGTCCGCTTTTCCGGACGCGCGCCGTCGTGCGGCCCTGCGACCGGTGCGTGAAACGCCCGTGCCGGCCGGTGAAGAAATGGACACCGAGCGATGAAGGAGCCTGCACAACAAAGGAATTGAGCGGCACGTAGCCACTCTTCCGGGGGTCTTCTCGATTGGCCGTTCGCATGTCGTGCGTGCTTTGATCCAACGCACCGCAGCAGGGCCACGACGTCCGTCGCGGTGTTTCCGAGAAATTCGCGTGAAAGGAAACCCCACATCATGAACGCCCCCCAGATCCAGACCCAGGAAATCTCCGACGCCGACCTCGACAACGTGGCCGGCGGCCTCTGCGGCGGCCTGGTCGGCAACCTCGTCGGCTCGGTCGACGCGGTCGTGCCGGTGGCCGGCACCGTCGCCGACCTGACCGGCACCACCGACGCCCTGACCGGCCTGAACACCCAGGGCGCCACGGCCTACGCCGCCGGCCTCTGAGGCGTACCGCCGCACGGCGGTGACGGCCCGCCGGCATCCCCCCACACGGTGCGGTGGCACCGTGCCGGCCGGGCCGCAGGGCCGTGTGCCCCGGAATCCGCCGTCCGGGACACACGGCCCGTTCCCTTACCGAATCGCCATCGGTTCAAGCCCGTCCATGTCATACGCGGTCCGAGGAAAGTGTGTCGTGCAGTTCCGCCAACAGGCCCTTTCCAAACTGCAGTCGCCGGAGGAGATCGACCTTCCGGTGCGTTTCGCGCGCCCGCAGGGTCTGCTCGTCCTCGCCGTCACGGTGGTCGCCGTGATCGCCGCGTCCGTCTGGGCCGTGGCGGGATCCGTCGACACGACCCTCCGCGCGCCCGGCATCCTCACGCACGCGCAGGGCAGTTACGTGCTCCAGAGCCCCGTCGCCGGCCAGGTCACCGCCGTCCACGCCGAGGAGGGCGACCACGTCGGCGCCGACTCCCCGCTCGTCGGCATCCGCACCGCGCAGGGCGACGGCGTCGTCGTCCGCACTCCCGCGCCCGGCCGCGTCACGTCGCTGGCCGCCGCCATCGGGGCCGTCGTGACCACGGGGGCCGACATCGCGGCCGTGGAACGCGTCGACGAGGAGGACGACCCGCTGACGGCCGTGCTGTACGTGCCGTCCGGCAGCGCCGCCTCCGTGCCCGTGGGCGCCTCCGTCGACCTGACCGTCGAGTCGGTGCCCGCCCAGCGGTACGGCGTGCTGCGCGGGCGCGTCAAGGAGGTCGGCCGCACGCCGCTGACGAGCCGGCGGATCGCCGCGTTCCTCGGCAGCGGGCAGCTCGGCGAGGAGTTCGCCCGCGAGGGCAGGCCCGTCGCCGTGCTCGTGGAGCTGGACCGCTCGGCGTCCACCGCGACCGGCTACGCGTGGTCGCGGTCCGACGGGCCGCCGTTCCCGCTCGCCTCGATGACCCTCGCCACCGGAACCGTCCACGTCGCCGCCCAGCGCCCCGTCGACTGGCTGCTGCCATGACCCACCCCACCGCACCCGACCGCCGC
>NZ_JABWDV010000045.1 GCF_013362995.1 Streptomyces sp. TRM64462
CCCCGGGCGCAGGGCGCGCCGGGGCTTCCGGGGGTGTGGGGGCGGAGCCCCCGCGAAGAGCTACGCCTTACGGAGGCGGAAGGTCAGCGACAGCGACTCGTCCGCGAACGGCGCGCCGTACGACTCGTCGGCCTCCCCCCGCGCGAACTCCGTCGCCAGAACCTCATCCGCGATCAGCCCCGCGTGCTCCTCCAGCGCCGCTGAGACCTCCGCGTCCGAGGACTCCCACCGCAGCGCGATCCGGTCCGCGACATCCAGCCCGCTGTTCTTACGGGCCTCCTGGATCAGCCGGATCGCGTCACGCGCGAGCCCCGCACGCCGCAGCTCCGGCGTGATCTCCAGGTCCAGCGCCACCGTCGCACCCTGGTCGGACGCGACCGACCAGCCCTCACGCGGCGTCTCCGTGATGATCACCTCGTCCGGCGCCAGCGTGATCGTCTCGCCGTTGACCTCCAGCGTGGCCTCGCCGCCGCGCAGCGCCAGCGACAGGGCCGCCGCGTCCGCCGCGGCGACGGCCTTCGCGACATCCTGGACGCCCTTGCCGAACCGCTTGCCCAGCGCCCGGAAGTTCGCCTTCGCCGTCGTGTCGACCAGCGAGCCGCCCACCTCGGACAGCGAGGCCAGCGACGAGACGTTCAGCTCCTCGGTGATCTGCGCGTGCAGCTCGGGCGACAGCGTGTCGAACCCGGCCGCCGCCACCAGCGCACGCGACAGCGGCTGGCGGGTCTTCACACCGGACTCCGCGCGCGTGGCGCGGCCCAGCTCGACCAGCCGGCGCACCAGAACCATCTGCTGCGACAGCGTCGGGTCGATCGCCGACAGGTCGGCCTCCGGCCACGTCGACAGGTGGACCGACTCGGGGGCGCCCGGCGTCACCGGCACGACCAGGTCCTGCCAGACCCGCTCGGTGATGAACGGGGTCAATGGGGCCATCAGCCGCGTGACCGTCTCGACCACGTCGTGCAGCGTCCGCAGCGCGGCCTTGTCGCCCTGCCAGAAGCGGCGGCGCGAACGGCGCACGTACCAGTTCGACAGGTCGTCGACGAACGCCGAGAGCAGCTTGCCGGCGCGCTGCGTGTCGTACGCCTCCAGCGCCTGCGTGACCTGGTCCGTCAGCGCGTGCAGCTCGCTCAGCAGCCAGCGGTCCAGTACCGGGCGCTCCGCCGGCGCCGGGTCCGCGCCGGACGGGGCCCAGCCCGCCGTGCGCGCGTACAGCGCCTGGAACGCGACCGTGTTCCAGTACGTGAGGAGCGTCTTGCGGACGACCTCCTGGATCGTGCCGTGGCCGACCCTGCGGGCCGCCCAGGGGGAGCCGCCGGCCGCCATGAACCAGCGGACGGCGTCGGCGCCGTGCTGGTCCATCAGCGGGATCGGCTGGAGGATGTTGCCCAGGTGCTTGGACATCTTCCGGCCGTCCTCGGCCAGGATGTGGCCCAGGCACACCACGTTCTCGTACGACGACTTGTCGAAGACGAGCGTGCCGACCGCCATCAGCGTGTAGAACCAGCCACGCGTCTGGTCGATGGCCTCCGAGATGAACTGCGCCGGGTAGCGCTTCTCGAAGAGCTCCTTGTTCTTGTACGGATAGCCCCACTGCGCGAACGGCATCGAGCCCGAGTCGTACCAGGCGTCGATCACCTCCGGCACGCGCGTCGCCGTCTCACGGCACGTCGGGCAGGGGAACGTGACGTCGTCGATGTACGGGCGGTGCGGGTCGAGGTCCGACTGGTCCGCGCCGGTCAGCTCGGTCAGCTCGGCGCGCGAGCCGACGCACGTGAGGTGGCCCTCGGCGCAGCGCCAGATCGGCAGCGGCGTGCCCCAGTAGCGGTTGCGGGACAGCGCCCAGTCGATGTTGTTGTTCAGCCAGTCGCCGAACCGGCCGTGCTTGACGGAGTCCGGGAACCAGTTGGTGTTCTCGTTCTCCTCCAGGAGCCGGTCCTTGACCGCGGTGGTACGGATGTACCAGGACGGCTGCGCGTAGTACAGCAGCGCCGTGTGGCAGCGCCAGCAGTGCGGGTAGCTGTGCTCGTACGCGATGTGCTTGAACAGCAGGCCGCGCGCTTCCAGGTCGGCGGTGAGCGCCTCGTCGGCCTTCTTGAAGAACTGGCCGCCGACGAGCTCCAGGGACTCCTCGAACGTGCCGTCCGCGCGGACCGGGTTCACGACCGGCAGGCCGTACGCCCGGCACACCTTGAGGTCGTCCTCACCGAACGCCGGAGCCTGGTGGACCAGACCCGTACCGTCCTCGGTGGTCACGTAGTCGGCGTTGACCACGAAGTGCGCCTCGGCCGGGAACTCGACGAGCTCGAAGGGGCGCCGGTAGCTCCAGCGCTCCATCTCCTTGCCCGTGAACGTCTGCCCGGTGGCCTCCCAGCCCTCGCCGAGCGCCTTCTCCAGGAGCGGCTGCGCCACGACCAGTTTCTCGTCGCCGTTCGTGGCGACGACGTACGTGACCTCGGGGTGCGCGGCGACGGCGGTGTTGGACACCAGCGTCCACGGGGTCGTCGTCCAGACGACGAGCGACGCCTCGCCGGCCAGCGGGCCGGACGTCAGCGGGAAGCGCACGTACACGGACGGGTCGACGACCGTCTCGTAGCCCTGCGCCAGCTCGTGGTCCGACAGGCCCGTACCGCAGCGGGGGCACCAGGGAGCGACGCGGTGGTCCTGGACCAGCAGGCCCTTGTTGAAGATCTCCTTCAGGGACCACCACACCGATTCGACGTACTCGGGGTCCATCGTCCGGTACGCGTCGTCCAGGTCCACCCAGTAGCCCATACGGGTCGTGAGCTCGGCGAACGCGTCGGTGTGGCGGGTCACGGACTCACGGCACTTCGCGTTGAACTCCGCGATGCCGTACGCCTCGATGTCCTTCTTGCCGGAGAAGCCCAGCTCCTTCTCGACGGCGAGCTCCACCGGGAGGCCGTGGCAGTCCCAGCCGGCCTTGCGGGCCACGTGGTAGCCCCGCATGGTGCGGAAGCGGGGGAAGACGTCCTTGAAGACGCGGGCCTCGATGTGGTGGGCGCCCGGCATGCCGTTGGCCGTGGGCGGGCCCTCGTAGAACACCCACTCAGGGCGTCCCTCGGACTGCTCGAGGCTCTTGGCGAAGACCTTGCTCTCGCGCCAGAAATCGAGCACGGCGTGCTCGAGCGCGGGCAGGTCGACCTGGGCGGGTACCTGGCGGTACTGCGACATCGAATCCTCCGGCGGACAGGTTCTTCGTTCCGTCGGAGGGACGAGAGCACGTGCTCCCGCGGTACCACCCTCCTTGGCCCCGGGCCGTGGCCCGACGCCCCCTCATTCGGGTCGCGAAGCCGGTTCTACTCGCCTTGCGCCCGTGGGCGGTCCGACTGTCCAAGGCTTTCTTCCGGCGGCTCCGGGGTGATGTTCACATCGGGCTCGCCCCCGGGCTCTCACCGTCCCCGGGTCGCTCCTGGCTGCGTACGACGCTACTCGTCCCCATCCATGCCTTTCGCTCCGCCCAGTGTACGGGCCCTCACGGACACCGGCCGACAGGATTTCGCGCGGCGGGAGGGCGGGGTCCGCCGTGACCCGAATGGGCATACAGGGCCAGGACGTCCCCGGATGGGGCAATTAGGTGGTTACCGGCCGGGGAGCTGGGCACAAGCCATGCAGGCTCGTCCTGTCGGGCACCGGGTGACCCGAACCGGCGGCGTGCCCCGTTGCCGCCGGGCTGGAGTCGATTTATCGTCCCAGCACGATGCGCGAGCAAGATCACAATGTGTGAAGGGGCCGCGGCATGGTGGTGAGGAAGACCGCCGTCACGAGGACGGCGTCCACGAGATCCGCCGCGAAGAGGGCCACGGCCGGGAAGGCCCCCGTCGAAGCGGCGGCCGGTAAGCAGGCCACGAAGAAGGCGAGCGCGAAGAAGACGGCGACGGCGACCGGGAAGAAGACGGCGGCCGGGACGACGACGGCCGCTGCCGGGAAGGCCGCCACGAAGAAGGCCCCGGCGAAGAAGACGGCGGCGGCCGGGAAGCCCGCCGCCTCCGCCACCGGGGCCCCGACCAAGAAGGCAGCCGTGACCAAGACAGCCGCCGCGGCCAAGACCGCCGCGAAGAAGACGCCGTCCAAGACCGCGCCGTCCAAGACCGCGCCCGCCAAGAAGGCCCCCGCCAAGAAGGCCCCGGCCAAGAAGGCGCCGGCCAAGAAGGCGCCCGTGGCCAAGGCCCCCGCCAAGAAGGCGACGACGGCCAAGGCCGCCACCCGCAAGGCGGCGCCCGGGAAGGCCGCCGCTCGGGAAGAGGCGGCTCCGGTGGAGGCACCCGTCACCGAGGCGCCGCCCGCGAAGGCGTCGGCCAGGAAGGCCGCGGCGAAGAAGGCCCCGGCGAAGAGGGCACCCGCGAAGGCGGCCACGGAGAAGGCACCCGCGAAGGCGGCTGCCAAGCCACCCGCGCAGGAACCCGCGAAGGCACCCGCCAAGGCACCCGCCAAGGCACCCGCCAAGGCGGCTGCCAAGAAAGCCGCTGCCACCGGGGGCGCGGTCAGGAGGACCACGGCCCCGAAGGCCGTGAAAGAGGCCGCACCCGCGGCCGAGGGGGCGGCCCAGGCCGCGGAGCAGACAGGAGCCGGCACGGTGGCAGCGAAGAAGACGGCGGACGTGACGACGGCGGCCGGCGCGGGCCTGGCCCAGGCCCGCGGTGTCGCCGAGGCGGCGCCCGAGGAACTCGCCGTACGGCCGGGCGAGGAACCCTGGACGGCCGAGGAGGTCGCCGAGGCCCGGGCGGGCCTGGAGAGCGAGGTACGGCGCCTCCAGGCGGAGCTCGCCGCGTCCGAGGTGGCGCTGTCCGGGCTGATGCGGGACTCCGGTGAGGGCGCCGGGCACGACGAGGCCGACACCGGCGCCAAGAACATCACGCGCGAGCACGAGATGGCGCTGGCCGCCAACGCCCGGTCGACCCTGGAGCAGACCGAGCACGCCCTGCAGCGGCTCGACGCGGGCACCTACGGTCTGTGCGAGGTGTGCGGCAAGCCCATCGGCAAGGCCAGGATGCAGGCGTTCCCGCGGGCCACGCTGTGCGTGGAGGACAAGCAGAAGCAGGAACGGCGGGGCTGACCTGTACGTGTGTGCCGTACCCTCGTCACAGTCAGGTACCTAGGTTGAGGGACTCACGTGGCAGAGGCGGAGCGCGTCATCGGTACGCCGGATGTTGACGACGAGGGTGCGGCGCCCGCCGGGCGGCCTGCCGGCAGGCGGAGGGTCGTGGCGCTGATCGCCGTGGCCGTCGTCGCCTACCTGCTGGACCTCGGCACGAAGATGCTGGTCGTGGCGAGGCTGGAGCACCACGAGCCGATCGTGGTGATCGACGGCCTGCTGAAGTTCGAGGCGGTACGGAACCCGGGCGCGGCGTTCGGGATCGGCGAGGCGTTCACGGTGCTCTTCACGGTGATCGCGGCCGCGGTGATCGTGGTGATCATACGGCTGGCGCGCAAGCTCTACAGCCTGCCCTGGGCCATCGCGCTCGGCCTGCTGCTGGGCGGGGCGCTCGGCAACCTCACGGACCGCATCTTCCGGGCGCCGGGCGTCTTCGAGGGCGCGGTCGTCGACTTCATCGCGCCGGCGCACTTCGCGGTGTTCAACCTTGCGGACTCGGCGATCGTGTGCGGCGGCTTCCTCATCGTGATCCTCTCCTTCCGAGGCCTCGACCCCGACGGGACCGTCCACAAGGACTGAAACCGCCGGCCGGAGGCCCGACGGAACAGGGCCGCGGTCGCACGGTTGTCCACAGGCCCGACCGTGGAGCCCCGCCGACAAGGCATACTCGACGGGTGAGCACGATTCCCGAGATCCGTACGCTGCCCGTACCCGACGGCCTGGAGGGCGAGCGCGTCGACGCCGCCATCGCCCGCATGTTCGGGTTCTCCCGCACGAAGGCGGCCGAGCTGGCCACCGCCGGGAAGGTCCTGGTCGACGGGTCCGTCGTCGGCAAGTCCGAGCGGGTCAGCGGCGGTGCCTGGCTCGAGGTCGAGATGCCCGGCGCGCCCGCTCCCGTGCAGATCGTCGCCGAGCCCGTGGAGGGCATGGAGATCGTCCACGACGACGACGACATCGTCGTGATCATGAAGCCGGTCGGCGTCGCCGCCCACCCGAGCCCCGGCTGGACCGGCACCACCGTGATCGGCGGCCTCGCCGCCGCGGGGTACCGGATCTCGACGTCCGGCGCCGCCGAGCGCCAGGGCATCGTGCACCGCCTCGACGTCGGCACGTCCGGTCTGATGGTCGTCGCCAAGTCGGAGCGCGCCTACACGCTGCTGAAGGCCCAGTTCCGCGAGCGCGTCGTCGACAAGCGGTACCACGCGCTGGTGCAGGGCCACCCCGACCCGCTGAGCGGCACCATCGACGCCCCCATCGGCCGCCACCCCAACCACGACTACAAGTGGGCGGTCACCGCCGACGGCAAGCCCTCCGTCACGCACTACGACCTGATCGAGGCCTACCGGGCGGCGTCCCTCCTGGACATCAAGCTGGAGACGGGCCGTACGCACCAGATCCGCGTGCACATGTCCGCCCACCGCCACCCGTGCGTCGGCGACCTGACGTACGGCGCCGACCCGACCCTCGCCAAGCGGCTGCGCATCTCCCGCCAGTGGCTGCACGCGGTCCGCCTCGGCTTCGAGCACCCGGCGGACGGCCGCTGGGTCGAGTTCGAGAGCGGCTACCCCGCCGACCTCCAGCACGCGCTGGACACCATCGCCGCGGAGAGCGCATGACCACCGCGCACACCGCGTTCGAGATCCGCGAGGCCGTGACCGAGGCGGACCGGCAGGCGGGCTTCGCCGTGCGCCGCGCCGTCTTCGTCGTCGAGCAGGGCGTGCCCGAGGAGATCGAGTACGACACGTACGACGCGACCGCCGTGCACGTCCTCGCGATACGCACCGCCGACGGCACGCCCCTCGGCACAGGGCGGCTGCTGCACGGCGCGGACGCGGCCGGCAAGACCGGCGGCGCCGAGGGGGTCGGCTCCCTCGGGCGGCTCGCGGTGACCAAG
Source organism: Streptomyces sp. TRM64462 (assembly GCF_013362995.1). Lineage (GTDB taxonomy): Bacteria > Actinomycetota > Actinomycetes > Streptomycetales > Streptomycetaceae > Streptomyces. Next base: position 7,008 of record NZ_JABWDV010000045.1, read on the forward strand.
GACGCGCGCGGACTGGGCGTCGGCGTCGCCCTGGTGCGTGCCATCGAGGACGCGGCCAGGGCCCGTGGGCTCACCGCTGTCGACCTGCACGCCCAGACGCAGGCGCTGCGCTTCTACGAGCGGCTCGGCTATGAGCCGTACGGCGCGGAGTTCCTCGACGCGGGCATACCGCACCTCGCGATGCGCCGCGCCCTCTGACCCGCACGTCCGCACCGGCCTCACGCGCCCCGGTCAGCTCCGGTCAGCCCAGGTCAGCGCCGGTCGGCGTCGCCGCGATGGTCATCGCGCGGTCCACGGTCACCGTCCGAGCGCCGGTCCTCGCGGGTGCCGCGGTCGTCGTCCCGGTCGGGCGCGGTGGTCGTGGCGACGCGGGGGAGGGCGTACGGATGGTGCGCGTACAGCCAGGCGATCAGCTCCTCCCGTACGGCGCACCGCAGCGTCCAGACGTCGTCGGCGTCCTTCGCGGTGACCACCGCCCGTACCAGCATCGTGCTCGGCGTGGTGTCCGTGACCACCAGCGACCAGCCGCGGCCGTCCCACGCCGGCGACTCCGCCAGCAGCTCGCGCAGCCGCTCCCGCATCAGGCCGACCGGGGCCGCGTGGTCGAGGTGGAAGAAGACCGTGCCGGTGATCTGCGCGCCGCCCCGCGACCAGTTCTCGAACGGCTTGCTCGTGAAGTACGAGACGGGCATGGTGATCCGGCGCTCGTCCCAGGTCCGTACGGTGAGGAAGGTCAGCGTGACCTCCTCGACCACGCCCCACTCGCCGTCCACGACGACCGTGTCGCCGATCCGCACCATGTCGCCGAAGGCGATCTGGAACCCGGCGAAGACATTGCTGAGCGTGGACTGCGCGGCCACACCGGCCACGATGCCGATGAGACCGGCGGACGCCAGGACCGATGTGCCGACGGCCCGGAAGTCGGGGAACGTCAGCAGCATCGCCGCGATCGCCACGACCCCCACGACCGCCGTGACGATCCGCATGATCAGCGTGACCTGCGTACGGACCCGGCGCACCCGTGCCGGGTCGCGGGTCGCCGCGGCGTAGCGGGTGTACGTCGTCTCGACGGCGGCCGACGCGATCCGCACGACCAGCCAGGCACCGGCCCCGATCAGCAGCACGGTCAGCGTCCGGCCGATGCCGACCTCGTGCTCCTCGATGATCTGCCAGGCGATCTGCTCGTAGGAGCCGCGCAGCAGCCCGATGAGCAGCACCAGCTGGAGCGGCAGCCTGCAGCGGCGCAGCAGGTCCCACAGAGGCGTCTCGGGGTGCCGGGCGTCGGCCCTCCGGAGCAGCAGGTCGGCCAGCCAGCCCACCAGCAGGGTGAGCACGACCGACCCACCGAGGACGATCAACGGACGCAGCACGTTCTCCATGGCTCTGACGCTAGTCCCCGGACGCGGGTGGCAACTGGCAGGATGACCGAATGGAGATCATTCTGTTCCACTCGGTCTACGGTCTGCGCCCGGCCGTGCACGCCGCCGGCGATCGGCTGCGGGCCGCCGGGCACCACGTGCACGTGCCCGACCTGTACGAGGGGCAAACCGCGGAGACCGTCGAGGAAGCCAACGCGATCAAGGACGCGATCGGCTGGGAGGAGCTCGTGCGGCGGTCGGTCTCGGCGGCCGCCCCGTACTCCGACCGCGGCCTCGTGTACGCCGGGTTCTCGCTGGGCGCGGCGTTCGCGCAGGTGCTGGCGATGGGCGACGAGAAGGCGCGCGGGCTGCTCCTGCTGCACGGCACCTACGACGTGGGTGAGGACACGCACCTGGACGGCCTGCCGGTGCAGCTGCACGTGGCGGACCCGGACCCGTTCGAGCCGGACGACTGGCTGAACGCCTGGTACCTGGAGATGGGCAAGGCGGGCGCGGACGCCGAGGTGCACCGCTACCGGGGGGCCGGGCACCTGTACACCGACCCGGACCTGCCGGACTACGACGAGGAGGCCGCCGAGCGGACGTGGGCGACCGCGCTGGGGTTCCTGGAGGACCTGCGGCGGGACGCGTGACCCGGTGCGCGACGCGGTGCGCGACGCGGTGCGCGACGCGGTGCGGAACACAGGGGCACGGTGCGGCGACCCCGCCGCACCGTGCCCCCTTCCGCGCTTCCGGCCGCCGGATCAGGCGGTGCGGTACGCGACCCAGTGCTCCTGCATGCGCTGTACCTGACCAGCCGTGAACTGGTACATGCAGGAGTCGTACGTGTAGTCCATGAAGTTGTGGATGGGGTCGACGCCCGCCTTGCGGGTGCAGGAGTCGCGGCCCTCCGGGCACTGGTACGCGGGGCTCTTCTCGGCCGCGGTGTCGTCGACGTAGTCGCCCTTGCCGTTGCAACCGCCCTGGAAGGTGTGGTAGAGGCCCATCCAGTGGCCGACCTCGTGGGTCGCGGTGTCGCCCTCGTTGTAGTTGGCGGCGGTGCCGCCCGGGAGCGAGGCGTCGAGGACGACGACGCCGTCCATCTCCGGGTTGGACTTGTACGAGGACGGGAAGGTCGCCCAGCCGAGCAGACCGTCGCTGAGGTTGGCGGTGTAGAAGTTCAGCGCGTCGGCGCCGCCCTGGCGGAGGGTCGACTTCATCGCCTTCTCCTCGTCGGAGCCGGCGGAGAGGTTGTACCAGGACGCGTTGTCCGTGTAGGTGGTGGCGGCCAGCGAGAACTGGAAGCCCGAGTCGCTGTTGCCGGTGCCCTGGCCGCCGAAGGCGGAGTTGAGGACGGCCATCTGGTTGTTGATGTCGGTGGCGCTCAGCTTGCCCTTGGTGCCGTCGTGGATGACGTGGAAGTACACCGGGATGGTGGTGGCGGCCGTGGCCGCGGCGGCGTTCAGCCGGCCGGTGTCGAGGCCCTTGGTCTTGGCCTCCTTGAGTCTCTTCTTGAGGTCCGCCTCCATGGCCTCGGCCTTGGCCGCGGTGACCTCGTTGGGCTCGTGCTCGTGGATGTGGCCGGAGGGGCGCGACTCGCGTGCGTGGGCGCTCGTGCCCGACTCCTCCTCAAGGCAGTCCTCGGCGGCGGCCGGTGCCGCGGTGGCGGCGGACGCTCCGGTGGGAGCGGAGAACGGGGCCAGGGCCAGGGTTCCGGCCAGGACCGCGGCTCCGAGCACGCGGCGGTGCGAACTCGGAGATATACGGGCAAGAGCACGCATAGGTGACTCCTCGCGGGGGGCTGTGGGGAGGGCCTTCCTCGCCATCGCGGGGAGATTACGTGGCCATGTCAGATGTGGAGGAGAAGCGTTCTGGCCCAATCAATCGTTGAGGAAATAACGACAACGGGGAGAAATCCTTCGGCCTGTTCCGGGGTTTGAGATCGGTACGTAACGAACGGGCCATCACGAGCGGGTGGTGTGTCCGGATTCGATCTCCGGAACACACCACCCGCCACGCGTCTGTGATCTTCAGTTAACAGGTCGAAGGGTGGCTGAAAATCGCCCTTGCGGTCATCTCATCGCACCGGCGTGTACACCCGCTCGACCTTCTGCGTTCCGCTCAGCGTCCGGTAGGAGCGCGTCCACTTCGATGTGGCGGCCGGATCCCTGCGGTCGGACAGGATGTAGTAGTCCATCTGCGACCGCTCGGCGGTGACGTCGAGGACGCCGTACCCGTGGTGGTCCATGTCGATCCAGTGCACATGGCTGTTGGCGGCCTTGATGGCGGCCGACGCCACGTACGAGGCGGTGTTGGCGGGGACGTGGAGTATGTCGTCCAGGTTGTCGGAGGTCACCGACGTCACGACGAACTCGGTCGCGGCGGACGGCGACTTGGGGTACGTGGCGGCCGTCACCGGGACGTCGTTGGCCCACGCCATGTGGATGTCGCCGGTCAGGAACACGGTGTTCCGGATGGCCCGGTCGGTGAGGTGCGCCAGCAGCTCCTTGCGGTCGTCCGTGTAGCCGTCCCACTGGTCGACATTGACGGCGAGTCCGCCGCCGGGCAGGCCGAGCAGCTCGGCGAGGGGCTTCAGGAGGTGCGCCGGCAGGGACCCGAAGGCGACAGGCGAGATCATCACGGAGGTGCCGACCAGCCGCCAGGTCGCGTCGGACGACGCCAGGCCGGCCTTCAGCCAGTCGAGCTGGGCGCGTCCGGTGATGGTGCGCTCCGGGTCGTCGACCGCGCCGCTGCCGACGGAGGTCTGCTGGGAGCGGAACGAGCGGAGGTCGAGGAGGTGCAGATCGGCGAGCTTGCCGTAGCGCAGGCGCCGGTAGACGTTGCCCTCGGTTGAGGTGCGGACGGGCATCCACTCGAAGTACGCCTGCTTGGCGGCGGCCATGCGGGCCGCCCAGTCGCCCTCGGCGTCGGGGGAGTGGTTGTCGGCGCCGCCGGACCAGGTGTCGTCGGCGAACTCGTGGTCGTCCCACATCGCGATGACCGGGTGCGCGGCGTGCAGCGCCTGGAGGTCGCGGTCCGTCTTGTACATGGCGTGCCGGAGCCGGTAGTCGGCGAGGCTGACGATCTCGTGGCGCGGCTCGTGCGCGCGCAGCACGGTGCCCGTCTTGGGGTACTGGCCGGTCCCGTACTCGTATATGTAGTCGCCGAGGTGCAGGATCGCGTCCAGGTCGGCGCGGGCGGCGAGGTGGCGGTACGCGGCGAAGTGGCCGGCCTCCCAGTTGGCGCACGACACGACGCCGAACCGGACGCCGGGCGTGGCGGCGTCGTGCGCGGGGGTGGTGCGGGTGCGGCCTACGGGCGACACGGTGCCGGCGCCGGTGCCGTCCCCGGCTCCCGCGCCGGCGGTGAACCGGAACCAGTAGGTGGTCGCCGGGCGGAGCCCTCGTACGTCCACCTTGACGGTGTGGTCCGTCGCGGCGCTCGCGGTGAGGGCGCCGCGCGCGACGACGTCGGCGAAGCCTCTGTCCTCGGCGACCTCCCATCTCACCTCGGTGTCGGCACCGGCCCCTGAGCCGGGCGTGGCGTCGGCACTCGGCGTCACGCGCGTCCAGAGCAGCACCCCGTCGGGCAGGGGGTCCCCGGAGGCGACGCCATGGAGGAAGGCGGGGACGTGGGTCTGCGCGACGGCGGGGGAGGCCCCGGCGGCGAGCGCGGGCGCGACAACGGCTGTGACGGCGGCAGCCTTGACGACGGCGCGACGGGTGGGAGTGGCGGTATGGATGATGTTTCGACTGGTCACGGCCGGTCAGACTACCCGTCACATTACCGACGGGTAAGCCACAAGAGCCGGAATTGGCCGGGAAGTTGTCCTCTGTGCACCCGGGATAAACGGAATGGCCCGCTCCCTCTGGAGCGGGCCATTCCGATGACCGTGCGGCGCCCAGGATGCCCAGGCCGCCCAGGACACCCCGTACGCCTAGGACGCCTAGGACCCCTTGAGGGCCTTGTCGATCGCCGTGGTGAACTCGGGCGTCGTCATCGGGGCGTTGCCCTTGGCGTCCGTGACCGGCTTGCCGTCCATCTTCAGGGTCGGGGTGCCCTTGACGCCGCTCTTGTCGAAGGTCTCGGACATCTTCAGCGCCCACGCGTCGAAGGTGCCGCCCTCGACGTTCTTCTTGAACTGTTCGTTGTTCTTCAGCGCCGGGACCGTGTCCGCGATCTCCAGGAGGTAGGAGTCCTTGGCGAACTTGTCCTGCGACTCCTCGGGGTGGAAGTTCGCCGAGTAGAGCGCCGACTTGAACTTCAGGAAGGCGTCCGGGCTCACGTCCAGCGCGGCGCCCAGGGCGGACAGGGCGTTCTTGGAGCCCTCGCCGAAGGACCCGATCTTGCCCTCCTCCAGGGAGTCGCCGTCGAGGAACGTGGCGCCCACGTACTTGATCTTGTACTTGCCTGCCTCGACGTCCTTCTCGATCGTCGCGCCGACCTGCTGTTCGAAGATCGCGCAGACCGGGCAGCGGGAGTCCTCGTAGATCTCCAGGGTCTTCTTCGCGGCCGGCTTGCCGATGACGACGGTCGTGCCGTTCTCGCCCGTCGTGTTCTTCGGGGCCGTGACGCTCGCGCTCTTGGCCGCCTCCCAGTGGGAGGGCTTGTTGGCCTGGACGACCGCGTAGCCGATACCGCCGGTCAGGGCCAGGACGCCCAGGCCGACGAGGCCGACGGTGAGCTGCCGGCGCGTCTTCTCCTTCTTGGCCTGGCGCTCCCGCTCCAGCCGGAGGCGCTCCCGGGCCGCCGCCTTGTTGGCCTTGCTGTTGCGTGCACTCATGGGTCTTCTCTTCTCCGTCGTCTCAGTCGCTCGGTGGGCGTGGGGGTGCGTACGTGCCGTGCTCAGGCGTGTGCCGGCGCACCGCACGGCGGGCCCCGCCGTCCGACGGAGTGGACGAGGAGGCGCGTACGGGACGCCCGGGGCAGGGGATCCGGCCGTACGGTACGGCGCGGGGCGCGGTCCCGGGCCGTCGCGGCCAGCACGGCGCAGGCGACCAGCAGCGGGCGGAACGTGGACGACGCCACCGCCCGCAGCACCCGGGCCAGCGCCGCCTCACCGCGCCGCAGCCACGCCGCCGCGCCGAGCCCCACCGTGACGTGC
>NZ_JABWDV010000004.1 GCF_013362995.1 Streptomyces sp. TRM64462
CCCGGATCCGCACACGGCGCCGTCACCCCCGCCGACGCCGCCGACGCCGCCCGGCTCGTCTCCTTCGGCCTCCAGCCCAAGCTGCTGCCCGCCCGTGACGCCGAGTACGCCGAACTGCTCCGCCGCTACCGAGACGACCCGGCGTTCGCCCGGCTCGCCGACGCCGTCGCCACCGGCCTCGGCCTCGTCGTCCTGGAGGTCTCCCCGCGCGCCGGCATGGCCGTCACCGCCGACGAGGACTCCGTCTTCGCCGTCCGCATGGGCGACTACGCCCGCCGCGCCTCCACCGACGCCGCCGACCGGTTCCTGCACGGCCTCGCCCACCTCGCCGTCGCCGCCCTGGCGTTCCCGCGCCCCGAGGACCTCGCCGACGACACGTACATCGGCCGCATCAGCGTCAACGGCGTCGACGCCTTCGTACGCCAGGCCTGCCGCCGCCTGGAGGAGCGCGCCGAGGAATCCGGCGAGAACACCGACCCGGCGACCGACGCACCCGGCCTCGAAGCCGCCTGGCGCGTCTACACCCGCCGCAGCGCCACCGGCGCCACCAAGGACGCCCGCCGCCTCGCAGGCTCCACCACCGGCATCATCGGCAAGGCCGTCGCCTTCCTCACCGACTCCGGCTTCCTCCAGCGCACCGGCGACGACGCCGGCGGCACCTACCGCACCACCGCCCGCTACCAGCTCCAGGTCCGGGACATGGCCGGGAGCGCCGCCATGGCCGAACTCCTCGACCTAGGCGTCGTCCCCGTCTCCGACGGCTCCGCCACGCTCCTCCCGCCGCCCGAGGGCGACGATCTGGAACTGGCCGCCGACGCCGGACTCCCCTTCCACGCCTGACCGAGGGGCCCAGGCTCCGCCGCCCCTCGGAAGAACACCCAAGAACAACAACACCGCAGAACACCGCAGAACACCCCAAGCCGCAACTACGAGAGTCCGCCGCCATGTACGAGCTGTCCCGGGTCCGCCTCTACTCCATCGGACCCGCCGGTGCCCGCTACGCCGACACCGTGCTGGACCTGCGCGGAGTGGGCGCGCCCGTGCCCCACCCCGCACCCACCCAGGCGGAGTTCTTCGAGGACGAGCCCGTCGGCCCGCCGCGCCGCCCCGCGCCGGCCGGCGTGCTCTTCCTGGAGAACGGCGGCGGCAAGTCCGTCCTCCTCAAGCTGATCTTCTCGGTGATGCTCCCCGGCCACCGCAACACGCTCGGCGGCGCCAGCTCCGGCGTGCTCCGCAAGTTCCTGCTCGCCGACGACTGCGGCCACGTCGCCCTGGAGTGGCAGCACACCCTCACCGGCGAACTCGTCGTCGTCGGCAAGGTCAGCGAGTGGCGCGGCCGCCAGGTCTCCAACGACCCCCGCAAGTTCGCCGAGGCCTGGTACTCCTTCCGCCCCGGCCCGGGACTCAGCCTCGACAACCTTCCCGTCGCCGAGTCCACCGCCGTGCGCGCGCCCGCCGAGGGAGCCTCCGGCGCGCAGGGCCGCCGCCGCACCATGAAGGGCTTCCGCGACGCGCTCACCGAGGCAGGCAAGGCCTACCCGCACCTGGAGGTGTACTGGGAGGAGATCCACGACCGCTGGAACGAGCACCTCGGCGACCTCGGTCTCGACCCCGAACTCTTCCGCTACCAGCGTGAGATGAACGCCGACGAGGGCGAGGCCGCCGGCCTCTTCGCGGTCAAGAAGGACTCCGACTTCACCGACCTCCTCCTGCGCGCCGTCACCGACACGCGCGACACGGACGGCCTCGCCGACCTCGTCAGCGGCTTCGGCAACAAACTCGGCCGCCGCGCCGAACTCACCGCCGAACGCGACTTCACGGCGGGCTCCGTCGACCTCCTCGGCCGCATCGTCGAGGCCGCCGACACCCGGGCACGCGCCCGCGACATCCACACCGCCGCCGAACGCCGCACCCGCGCCCTCGCCCGCCGCCTGTCCGCCCGCGCCGCCGAGGAACGCGGCCGCGCAGCCGAACTCGCCCAGCAGGTCACCACGGCCGCCCACGCCGTCACCGAGGCGGAGCAGGCGCGCGCCCACAGCTCCCTCATCGCGGCCGAACTGGCCTACCGGCACGCCTCCCTGGCCCTCGCCGCCGCCGAGAAGGGCGCCGCCGCCCAGCGCCGCGAACTGTCCGACGCGCGCACACTGCACGCCGCCTGGCAGGCCGC
>NZ_JABWDV010000046.1 GCF_013362995.1 Streptomyces sp. TRM64462
CCCTAGGCGCCCGACGGCGGCGTCGTGCCGTGTTCCGCGTCGTCGTCCCCGGCCGGCGGATGGCTCAGGAGGGACGCGCCGAACGCGCGCAGGCGGTCCACCGCTCCGCCGTCGGGCTCCGCCCGGCGGGCCAGCGCGTTGTGGATCTCCCGGTAGACCGACGCCTCCAGGCCGCAGCGCCGGCAGTCCTCCAGGTGCGCGGCGACCCGGCGCGCGGTGACGTCGTCGGTCTCGCCGTCGAGGTAGGACTGCAGCACGCGGGCGACCTGCAGGCAGTTCATCCGGCGCTCGGCCGGCGCACGCCGCCACCATGGACGCCTCTTCACATCACACCTCGCTTCGGTGCCAGTCCCGCCGTGGCCAGCCGCGCCCGTATCCGTTTGCGCGCCCGGTGCAGCCGGCTCATCACGGTGCCTTCGGGCACATCCAGGAGGCGGGCGGCCTCCGCATAGGTGAGACCGTCGATGTCGACCAGCTGCACCACCTGGCGGTGCTTGTCCGGCAGCGCGCACAGGGCCTCGTCCACCACCTCGTCGAACGCCTCACCCACCACGATCTCTTCCGCCGATCCGCCGGGGCCCGTGCCGCTGAGCCGGTCCAGATCGGTGTCCGGGTCGTCCAGGAGATGGGGACGGCGGCGGCGGTGCCGGTTGATCTCCGCCCGTCGCATGATCGTCAGCAGCCACGCACGCGGATGGTTCCCGTCGAAGCGGTCCACGGCCCGGTATGCGCGCAGAAGGGTGTCCTGTACGAGGTCCTCGGCATCCGCCGGCTGCGCGGTCAGCGTCATCGCGACCCGCAGCAGCACCTCCACCTCCGGCAGCACATAGGCGGCGAACGCCTGTCCCCGAGGATCCGCTGGGTCCGGCGGCGCTGTCACTTCGTCTTCCACGCAACAGAAACCCCTTCTCCCGGGACCCGCATTCCCTTCTCCTGTCTCCCGCCTCCTGCTCCTCGCCGGAGGCGCGGCGAGGAGCCGTGCAGGGGCTGGAATGCGGCGTACGGCAGGACGGGTTCCCGCTGCATGACGAAGCAGCGCGTTCCCCGGCCGGGGCGGGTGTGGGCCGAGTGCCGGGAGAGGCTACGGCATGTGCGGCTGCGCGGCGACGTGGAAGCGTACGCCGACGGGCGGCTCACCGGAGCGCACCGCATGCGGGTGGCCGCCCACATCGCCCGCTGCTGGGCATGCAGCGGCGGCCTGCAACTGCTGCGGCTGATCAAGGCGTCTCTCCGGGACAGCCCCCGGCGGACGCCCCCCTCTCTGGCATCGGCCCGCGTACGGCGCTTCGCCCGTCACCTCACCACGCCCCCGGGACCGGGCCGTGCCCGCCGGGTCAGCAGCAGCCCGACGGGGCGTCCGTGCCCGGCGTGGCCGGCCTGTCGGCAGGGGCGCAGGGGAACAGGCCGAAGTGCCTGCTCTTGTCGCCGTTGACGGTGAAGTGGTCGGCGTAGCGCGTGGCGCTCAGCATGTCGGCGGTGTTGCCGCAGACGGGCATCGGCTTGCCGGTGGGGAAGCGGTGGTGGTCGTCCAGGTCGAAGGCGTGCGGGTGCTCGGCGATGGTGCCGCGGTAGACGGCGACCTGGCCGTAGTCCTCGCAGCGGTCCTCCAGCGGGAGCTTGAAGGCGCGGACGGTCCGTGAGGTGAAGGCGGCGAAGCCGATCTTCCGGTCGACGTCCGGGTCGCTGACCGTCACCGGGGACGAGGCGACGGTGCGCGCGTCCGGGCAGCCGGCGCGCTCCAGGACGCGGCGGAAGTCCTCGGTGTACAGGGCGCCGGCGAGGCACTCCCCGACGAGAACGGGGTCGTCGAGGAGCGCGGCGGGCAGGCGGCGGTCGGCGAAGATGTCGGAGAAGTACAGCTCGCCGCCGGGCTTGAGGACGCGGAAGATCTCGGAGAGCACGCGCGGCTTGTCCGGCGACAGGTTCACCACGCAGTTGGAGACCACGACGTCCACGGAGGCGTCCGGGATTCCGGCCGCCGCCAGGTCCTCGATGTATCCGTGGCGGAAGTCGGTGTTGGCGTGGCCGAACCGGTCGGCGTGCCAGTCCTGGTGGCGGCGGGCCACGGCGAGCTGTTCCTCGGTCATGTCGACGCCGATGACGCGGCCGGTGGGGCCGACCAGCTGGGACAGCACATAGACGTCCCGCCCGCTGCCGCAGCCCAGGTCCAGCACGGTGGCCCCCTCCAGCGCGGGAGGAATGGGCGAACCACAGCCGTAGAAGCGCTCCATCACCTCGTCGTGCACCTCGCCGAGAGCAGCGGCGATGTGCGGCGGCGGCGCCACGTCCGTACAGCAGGCGGAGGTCCTCAGGTCGGCGGACGACGTGAGCACCTTGCCGTAGTAGTCCTTGACCGATTCCGCCACGGACGAGAAGGGCGTCTGCCGGCCGGGGCGCCGCGCCGGGGTTGTGTCGGTCGTCGTCATGTCTCTCCCTGATGAGTGAGGTCTCGCGCACCCGGCCGGCGGTTCGCCGGGGCCGCGACGGAAACCCGCGGTACGCCGGTTGTCATTCCCCGGATCGTCACCGGCTGCCCGGGGCCGCGCCGATCTCCGCGCTCCGGGAGCGGACCGTCCGCGCCGCCCACCAGCCGCCCACGCTCAGCACCAGCAGGCCGCCCAGCGCGATCCACAGTCCGGCGGACGCGGGCTCGCCCAAGGACCCGCCGAGCCCCGTGTAGACGACCGTTCCCGGGATGATGCCCAGAGCCGTGGCGGTCACGTAGGAGGAGAAGCGGACACCGGCGACCCCCGCCCCGTAGTTGATCATCGAGAACGGGAACAGCGGCACCAGCCGCAGAACCAGGACCGCCACGAACCCGCGGCGCGTCAGGTAGGCGTCCAGCCGGGCCAGCCGCCCCGAGCCGGCATGGCGGGCGACCACCGGGCGCCCCAGCCGGCGGGCCAGACCGAACGACAGGGCCGCACCGGTCGTCGCTCCCACCAGCACCGCACCGGCCCCCACCGGCAGCCCGAACAGCGCCCCCGCCGACGCGGTCAGCACCGAGCCGGGCAGCAGCGCCGTCACGGCCAGGGCGTAGCAGACCGCGAAGATCACCGGCCCCCACAGGCCGAGCGAGTCGACCCACAGGCGCACCTCGCGCAACAGGTCCGCGCCGCCCCCCAGCGCCGCCCAGGAGCCGAGTGCCGCCAGCAGGGCCACGAGGACGGCCAGCCGTATCCACACTCCCCGCACCGGCTGCGGCGCCGTACCGTCCGGGGCGGTATCGGACGCCGGGCGCTCGGTCGCGGGGGAGGGGCCTGTCGGGCGGTTCATATCGGCTCCTGTGACGGGTGTTCGGTGGGGAGGGCGGCCCCCGGACGCGGCGCGCGCCGCTCCGGCGCGTTCCGCCGTCGGGAACCCCGCCGGGCCGGTTGCCCATTCCGTTCCGGACACGCCGGAAGCGAAAGGATGACGCAGATCGCCGTCCCCGGCCGTGATCGTGAAATGAGAAAAAGGGAAGGCCCCGCTGTGTCACCGGGTTTCCCTCAGGCCCACGACCGCGCGCCGCCCCCCCCACGGCGGCGCACCGACCGGAGAGAGCCACAGCATGCGCAGGTACGACCTGGTGGTCATCGGAGGCGGAAGCGCCGGACTCACCGCGGCCCGCACCGCCGGGCGCTTCGGCGCCCGTACGCTGCTCGTCGAACGGGACCGGCTGGGCGGGGACTGTCTGTGGACGGGGTGCGTACCGAGCAAGGCGCTGCTGCACGTCGCCTCCGACGTCCAGGCGGCCCGCCGCGTCGCCGCGTACGGGCTCCCGCCGGTGTCCGGGCCGGCCGATCTGGCGGCGGCGATGGCGGAGGTGAAGCGGGCGATCGGCGCGATCGAACCGCACGACTCGGCTGAGGCGCTCGCCCCGTACGGAGTCGACGTCGTGCACGGCGCGGCGTCCTTCACCGGCCCGAGAACCCTGACCGCGGGCGACTGGGAGATCTCCTTCCGGTACGCGCTGATCGCGACCGGCTCATCGCCGGCCCTGGTACCGGCCCCCGGCCTGGCCGAGGCCGAACCTCTGACCAGCGACACCGTCTGGGAGCTGACCGAACTCCCGCAGCGTCTGGTGGTGCTGGGCGGTGGACCGATCGGCTGCGAGCTGGGCCAGGCGTTCGCCCGGCTCGGCTCGCAGGTCACCCTCGTGGAGGCGATGGACCGTCTGGTGCCCCGAGAGGAACCGCAAGCCTCGCAGGTGCTGCGGGAACGGCTGGAGGCCGAGGGCGTCACCGTGCTGACCGGCTACCGCGCCGAGAAGGTCGATGCCGGCGCCGTCCACGGGCCTGGCGGCCCTCTCCCGTACGACGCGCTGCTGGCCGTCACGGGTCGCCGCGCCAACACGCGCGGGCTCGGACTGGAGGCGGCCGGTGTGGAGCTGGCCGATACCGGCTTCGTCCGCACCGACGGACGGCTGCGCACCACCAACCACCGGATCTATGCCGCCGGTGACGTGACCGGCCGTTCGGCTTTCACCCACCTGGGCGGCACGCAGGGCGGAGCGGTCGCCGCCGACGCTCTGCTGGGGGTGCGCCGCCCCATCGACTACCGCGCCGTGCCCTGGGTGACGTACACCGATCCGGAGATCGCCCGCGTCGGCCTCACCGCCGACGAGGCGCGCGAGAAGTACGGCGCCACCGCACGCGTCCACACGCTGGAGAACGACCGGGTCGACCGGGCCGTCGCCGATGGCCGCACCGAGGGCTTCACCACCCTGGTGCTGGGCCCGCGCGGGAAGATCGTCGGGGCCACGGTGGTGTCACCGAGGGCCGGGGAGACCATCGCCCATCTGGCGGCGGCGGTGCGCCTGGGCTGGACGCCCTCCGACTACGCGCGCACCGTGCACCCCTATCCCACCTACGCCGACGGCCCCTGGCACACCGCCCTGGCCGACGTCTATGCCCGTCTGGCGCGGGGGAGCGGTCCGATCGGCGCGCTGCTGAAGCTGCGCAGAAGGGTGATCAGGTGATCCTGCGCATCGTTCTGGGCGCCGTCCTCGCGGCGATGGCGCTGGGCCAGCTCGCTTCGTTCGACGCGATGCCCGCCATCCTGACCGCGTACGGCCTGACCTCCGGCGCGGCCTCGACCGCCCTGGCCGTGGCGTTGATCTGCGCGGAGGCCGTGACGGCCGTCTGGTTCCTCGCCCGGCCCCGCTCCCGCGCCGCCACGCCGGTCTGGCTGTACACGGGCGTGGCGGTGGTGTGGACCGTCCTGGCCGCCCAGGCGTTCGCCCGTGGAGTCGTCCTGGACAACTGCGGCTGCTTCGGCACCTACCTCACCCAGCCGCTGCGCTGGTTCGTCCTCGTCGAGGACGCGCTGCTGCTGCTGTACGCCGGGCTGCTGTGGCGCGGTGTGCGCCGGGCCCGGCCCGCCTCGCCGGACGCCCGGACCCGTACAGCGGCCCGGAACCCGCGGGAGAGCCACTGATGCGGATCATCGCCACACTGCGTGCCCTCGAACGGGCCACCCGTCCCTACGACCCCGAGTTCGCCGAGGTCATGGAGCGCCGCTGGGCGGAACTCCCCGAGTCCGCCAGAACGCCCGGACAGATTCTCGGCCGGCACGGCGTCGGCTGCGAGGGCACCCACGGCGTCTTCCCCAAGTGCAACCTCAAGTGCACGCCCTGCTACCACTCCCGGGACGCCAACCAGGTGCGTGTCGACGGCCCGCACACCCGCGAGCAGGTCGCCGCGCAGATGCGGTTGCTGCGTGAGCTGCGGGGCCCGCGCGCCCACGCCCAGCTCATCGGGGGCGAGGTGAGCCTGCTCAGCCCCGACGACCACGCCGCCGCCCTGGCGATCATGCGGGACCACGGCCGGGAACCCATGAGCTTCACCCACGGCGACTTCGACTACGCCTACCTCACCCGGCTCGCACTCGGCCAGGACGGCACACGGCGGTTCCGGAGGCTGTCCTTCGCCGCGCACTTCGACCGGTTCATGTACGGCAGGCGCGGCATCGAACGCCCTCCGAGCGAGGAGGCCTTGAATCCGTACCGCGCCCGCTTCGCGGCCATGTTCCGCCGACTGCGGCGCGAGCACGCCGTACGGTTCTTCCTCGCCCACAACATGACCGTCACCCCGGGCAACCTCGACGAGGTCGCGGGTGTGATCCGCGACTGCCACGCCATGGGTTACGGCATGTTCTCCTTCCAGCCCGCCGCCTTCCTCGGCGACGAGCGCCGCTGGAAGGAGAAGTTCCGTGAGGCGACGCCGGACGCGGTGTGGGCGGAGATCGAACGCGGCGCCGGAACCCGGCTGGACCACCGGGTCCTCGAGAACGGCGACGTGCGCTGCAACCGCACCGCCTACGGCTTCTACGTCGGCCGCCGCTGGTACCCGTTCCTCGACGGCGACGACCCGCGCGACCTCGCCGTACGCGACGCGTTCTTCCGCCACTTCGGCAAGGTGACCTTCACCGGCACCCCACCCGCGCTCCTCGCGGCCAGGATCCTGCGGGTGGTGGCCCGCCACCCGTCCACCGCGGTGACGGCGCTGTGCTGGCTGGCCCGCACCGCCCGCCGCGTCGGACTGCTGCGGCTCGCCCGCCACCGGATGCGGGTGCGCCCGGTCACGTTCGTCATGCACCAGTTCATGGACGCCGACGTCGTCGCCCCGGCCTGGGAGATGATGCGGCGCGGCGAGCAGGCCGCGGAGCCCCGGCTGCGCGAGACCCAGGAGCGGCTGGCCGCCTGCCACTACGCCATGGCACACCCCGAGGACGGCACCCTCGTCCCCGCCTGCGTGCAGCACGCCGTACTCGACCCGGCGGAGAACGCCGCCCTGCGTACGCTGCTCCCGATCGTCGAGGTCCGTACTACCGCCGCCGGCCGCTCGTCCGGCACGTCACCGAAGGAGAAGTAGTCCATGCGCATAGGCGTGATCACCGGATCCGGCAGCTACGACTGGCCCCATCTGGAGGGGGCGGCGGAGCGGACGGTCGTCACGGACCACGGCGCGGTCGCCGTCACCGAGGGGCGCCTCGGGCACGCGGAGATCGTGCAGCTGTCCCGGCACGGCGCCGGTCACCACCGGCTCTCCAGCCACGTCGACCACAAGGCGAACCTCGCCGCCCTGCTCGCCTGCAAGGCGGAGGCCCTGGTGTCCTTCACCGTCTGCGGCTCCCTCGACCCGGACCTGCGGCCGGGCTCCCTGGTGGTTTTCGACGACCTGTACTTCCCCGCCAACCGGCTGCCCGACGGCACCGCCTGCACCTGGTACGACACACCCGGCGAGGCAGGCCGCGGCCACTGGATCTTCGACCGGCCCTTCAGCGAGCCGCTGCGCCAGGCCCTGATCACCGCTGCCGGGCAGACCGGGGTTCCGGTCGCGACGCGGGGCGTGTACGGACACGTCGACGGCCCCCGTTTCAACTCGCGCCCGGAGGTGGCCGCGCTGGCCGCCGCCGGGGTCAGCGCCGTCAGCCAGACCGCGGGCCCTGAGGTCGTCCTGGCCGGTGAGGCCGAACTGCCCATGGCGCTGGTCGGTTTCGTCACCGACTACGCCAACGGCGTCGCCGCCGAACCGGAACCGGTGCAGGCACTGCTGGACCGTATGGCCGCGAGCAAGGAGGTCTTCGCGGCCCTGGCCGGGCACGCCCTGCCTGCTCTGGACAGCGTGAGCGCCGCCGGTTTCGTCTACCGGTTCGGCGCGTGACCGCCCCCGCCCACGGGGGCACTCCCACGATCCCGCAGGTGTCGATCATCGTCCCGGTACTGAACGAGGAAGCCACGATCCACACTGCCGTGAGCCGCCTGTGCCGCGACTTCCCCGACTGCGAGCTGATCGTCGTGGACGGCGGCTCCACCGACGCCACCGCCGAACTCGCCGCCTCCCACGCCACCGTGGTCACCAGTGAGCGCGGCCGCGCCAAGCAGATGAACGAAGGCGCCCGGCACGCGTCCGGCGACATCCTGTGGTTCATCCACGCCGACACCGCCATCCATCCCGAAGCGCTGGGCCAGATCCGTTCCGCGCTCGCCGACCCGGCCGTGGTCGGAGGGGGCCTCACCCTCCGCTTCGACCGCAGGACACCCGGCCTGAACTACCTCGCGTGGACGTCCAACGCCCGCGCCCGCCGCCTGCACCACATCTTCGGCGACCAGGCCATGTTCATCCGCCGCACCGTCTTCGACGCCCTCGGCGGCTTCCCCGACCTGGCCATCATGGAGGACCTGGAGATGTCGCGGCGCCTGCACCGCAGCGGCCGGCTCCGCCTGCTGCCCGCCACTTCGACGGCCTCCTCACGCCGCCTGACCGCCCACGGCACCTGGCGCATGATCGCCTTCATGCAGTACCTCAAGCTGCTGTACTTCGCCGGCGTCGACCCGGAAGCCATCCGCGCACGCTACGCCGCAGGTCCTCGCCTCTTTCCGGCCAGAACGCGCAGAGCGGCCCGCAGCAGCCGCACCTGAACGCGTCCCCTCCTGCCGCTTCGACACCCTGGAGACCGACCCCATGCGCATCGCAGTCTGCGGAGGGCCCTACGGGAACCCGTACGCCCTCCGGACATTCGTCGACGACGCCCGTGACCGTGGCGCCGAGCGGCTGTTCTGCCTCGGAGACCTCGGCGGCTTCGGCGCCGAGGTCGACGCCCTGTGGCCGATCCTCACCGACAACGGCGTCGAGTGCGTCGCCGGGAACTACGACGTGGCCATCGCCCGCGGCGACACCGACTGCGGCTGCGGCTACCGCGACCCGAAGGACAACGAGTACGCCCAGATCGTCTACGACCACACCCTCGCCACCACGAGCCGTGACTTCGCCGCCTGGATGGGCACCCTGCCCACCGAACGCCGGGAGACCATCGACGGCGTCGACATCCACATGGTCCACGGCTCGACCCTGGCCCTGAACGACTTCTGGTGGGAGTCGCTCCCCGAGGAGCAGCACCGCCTCCGGGCCGAGGCGTCCGGGGCCGACGTCGTCCTGTGCACCCACAGCGGCCTGCCCTGGAAGCGACGCATCGGCGACACCCTCGCCGTCAACGTCGGCGTGCTCGGCAAACCCGCCAACGACGGCCGCCGCGAGGTCTGGTACGCGATGCTCGACCTGTCCGCCGGGCACGTCACCGCCGAGCTGATCCCCCTCGCGTACGACTGGCAGGCGCAGGCCGCCTCGATGCGCGCCGCCGGGCTGCCCGAGATCTTCGCCGAGACCATCGAGACCGGCTGGTGGACCACCTGCCTGGAGATCCTGCCGCCACGCGAGCGCTCCCGGGGCCGCTACCACCTCTACCGCTCCACCCTGCCCACCGGCTTCCGGCCGGCGGACTTGGGGTATCCCCTGCTCGAAGAGCTCGGGGAAGGCTGGGGGGAGACCGCGCCCCAGGCCCTGGACGGCGACCGGCCGGTGGTCCCGCTGTTCGGCAGCCCCTACTTCCCGTCCCGTCTGTGGCTCTACACCAACTTCCACTGCAACCTGGCCTGCGACTACTGCGCGGTCGCCTCCTCCCCGAAGGCGGCTCCCCGCACCCTGCCCACCGACACCTTCCGCGCCCTCGTCGACGAGGCCGTCGACGCCGGGTTCACCGAGCTCTACCTCACCGGTGGCGAGCCCTTCCTGCACCCGGACATCGTCGGCCTCCTCGACTACGCCTCCGCCGAGCTGCCCACCGTCGTGATGACCAACGCGATGCTGCTGCGCGGCCGCCGCGCCGCCGGCCTCGCGGATCTGGCCGACCGCAAACTCACCGTCCAGACCTCCCTGGACGGCGCCACCGCCCACACCCACGACCTCCACCGCGGCCCCGGCTCCTGGCAGCGCACCCTCGACGGCATCCGCCACCTGATCGGCCTCGGCCTGCCTCCGCGCGTCGCCCTCACCGAAACCCCGGACAACACCCACGAGATCCCCGCCGTCGCCGAGCTGCTGGCCGGACTCGGCCTGCCCGCCGACCACTTCGCCGTACGCCCGCTGCTGCGCCGCGGCTTCGCCGACACCGGGGTGGAGATCGGCGAGGACTCCAGCATCCCCGAACTGACCGTCACCGCCGACGGACTGCACTGGCACCCCGCCGGCGCCGACCTCACCACCAGCCCCGACCTGCACCTCGCGCCCGCCGGAACCCCCCTCACCACGGGCCGACAGCTCGTCACCGAGCGGTTCTTCGCCGCCCGCCTCACCGACGGCACTCTGCCCCGCCCCGTCCACTGCGCCATCTGACCCGTACGGAAGAGGAGTTCCTCATGCAGCGCCACGTCGCGATCCTCGGCGCCGGACCCGTCGGCCTCGACGCCGCGCTCGCCTGCGCCGACGCCGGACGGCCGTTCACCGTCTACGAAGCCGCCGACACCGTCGCCGCCCACGTACGGGCCTGGGGCCATGTCCGCCTCTTCACACCATGGGACCTCAACGTCTCCCGCCGGATGCGCACCCATCTGCCGCACGCCCCCCGGGGCGGTGACTGCCCCACCGGAGCCGAACTGGCCACCCGCCTGCTCGACCCGCTCGCCGCCCTGCCCGCCCTCGAAGGCCGCATCCGCTACCGCACCCGCGTCGCCGCCATCGCCCGCACCGGCCTGCTCAAACACGAAGAGATCGGCACCGACACCCGTGCCGCCGCCCCCTTCACCCTCCTCCTGGACACCCCCGACGGCGAGGACACCGCTGAGGCGGATCTGGTCCTGGACTGCACCGGCACCTACTCCCACCCCAACCCCCTCGGCCCCGGCGGCATCCCCGCCCCCGGCGAACGCACCCTCGCCGACCGCATCACCCGCACCCTCCCGGACACCCGCGACCCCGCCCGCTGGGCCGGAACCGTCCTCCTCGTCGGCGCCGGGAAGTCCGCCCAGACCGCTGCCCGCGACCTCGCCGCCCTGCCCGGCACCCGCGTCGAATGGGCGGTACGCAACCCCGCCCCCGACTGGGGCGCCGTACCCGACGACACACTGCCCGGCCGTCAGCACCTCGTCGACACCTCCCAGGCACTCGCCGGCGGCGCCAACGACCGCGTCACCGTCCACACCGGCGCCCACGTCCAGGCCCTGAAACCCGCCGACGACCGGGTACGCGTCACCCTCGCCACCGCCGGCGGCCCGCGCGAGATCGTCTGCGACCACGTCGTGGCGCTGACCGGGTACACCGGCGACGCCTCCCTCTACCGGCAGTTGCAGGTCCACGAGTGCTATGCCACCGGCGCCCCCATGAACCTCTCCGCCGCCCTCCTCGGCTCCGCCGGCGGGGACTGCCTCGCCCAGCCGTCCGTCGGCATCGACACCCTGCGCAACCCCGAACCGCACTTCTTCATCCTGGGCGCCAAGTCCTACGGCCGCCTCAACACCTTCCTGCTGCGTACCGGCTACGAGCAGATCGACCAGGTCGCGGGTCAGTCGCAGGTCACCTTGTCCCGCGGGGTGTAGTGGGTGCGGAAGGTCTCGCGCTTCACCTCGGCGCCGTCGTTCGTGAAGACGCGGTCGACCTCGATGTCGAAGCCCTCCAGTGGCTCCTGCACCTCGCACGCGTCGCCGGTGTCCTTGCGCTCCTTCGGCGGCGTGATGTCGGTACGGGGGCCGGCGACCGCCGTCACCGAGTCGTACTTCTTCGTGCCGAGGAAGCTCACCGTCACCGACGAGTCGGTCGAACTCGCCTTGATGTAGATCGGCTTGCCGGAGTCGTTGCGGAACGTCAGGTCGAGCGTGCCCCAGGCCACGGTCGCCTCCCGGCCCGCCGGGTAGCGCTCGATGTAGAACGAGTGGGCGCCGTGCTCCAGGGGCTCGACCCCGGCGAAGAAGAGCGCGTTGTAGACCGTGGTGGCGACGGCCGACACACCGCCGCCCGGGGCCTTCCGATACTGACCATCCATGATCATCGTGCCGTCCACGAAGCCGTTGGCCTCGGTGCGCTCACCGACCGTGCGGTTGAAGCTCCACACCTCGCCCGGCTGGACCACCGAGCCGTTGATCAGCTCGACCGCCCGGCCGATGTTGGTCGTGCGGTACGGCGCGGTCGGGAAGTTCACGGTGAACGTCGACATCTGCTCGGTGATCCCGAGCGGGGCGAGCGTCTGCGCCGTCAGCTTCGGCCGGGTCACCGTGGTGGCGAGCGGGCCGGTACGGGCCACGGCGCCCTCCTTGTCCAGCAGCGGCTCGACCGCCCGGCCGAGGGCCTCGGCCGACACCGTACGGCCGGGGCGGCCGTCCTCCTCCACGACGACCCTGCCGTCCCGCACTCCGAGGCGGGCCTCGACGGGCGCGCCGGTGAGCGTGTCGAGCGGACGGGACACCGCCGGGTCGCGCATCAGCCCCCGGGCGTCGAGGGACGAGGTGAGCCGGCCGCCGTCCGCCTTCACGGTCAGGTGGTCGCCCAGGGTGGCCGCCGTGATCTGGAGCCGTTTGCCGCCCGAGGTGAGCGTGACCGGGCCCGACATGGCGGGCTTCGCGAAGTCGTTCACGAATCGGGAGACCTCGTCCGCCCGCACCTGGGGCCGTGTCGTGGAGACCGGAAGCGCCACGGGCGCCGCGCCGGGGGGCGCGGGATAGGCGGTGCGCAACGCCTCGACGGCCTTGTCCTGGTCCAGCTTCCGCCCGTCGCGAGGCTGCGTCACGACCGCCTTTCCGTCCTTGAAGGCGACGGCGCCCTCGCGGACCAGGCGGTCGTGCTCCTTCGCGGTCGCCGCGACGGCCGCGTGGGCCTTCGCCCCGTCGAACGAGACGACGGGCTCGATGTCGCGGGCGCCGGGGGAGAAGAGCCGGCCGATCACGGTGAACGGATCACGGGACGGGTCGGCCGCCCGGTCCGCGGTGGCCCGGACGTCGACCGTCAGCCCTGCCGAGGCGGGGTCGACGGTGGTCGCCACGTCACCGACGGTGACCCGCATCGGGTCCTTCCACGCGGCGGGGGCCGCGGAGGCGAGCCGGGCGGCGGCCTCGGCACGGCTCAGGCCGCCGATGTCGATCCCGTCGACCCGGGTACCCGCGGAGATGTCGTCCCCGGTGGCGACGAGACCCGCCCCATACAGTCCGCCGGCGACGGCGGCGACCGCACCGGCCGCGATCGCCGCCTTGCGTATGTGACCACGGCGCCCGGCAGGGCCCACGGCGGCGTGGTCGGTCGTGGAGCGGCGGCGCACACACCCTCCCGGGGCGGTGAGGAGTCAGGGGTAGCCCTACGACCGTAGACCGAACAGGGGCAGAAGATACAGATAATCCCTTTTATTCGGTTGGGTGACCCTTCTCTCATACGCCCGCATTCCGGACGCACCGCGCAACCCTTCGCACCCGCCCCGTGACCGTGTACGGGCCGCGCGTGAGGAGTTCGCCCGGCTCTCCGTCGGTACGTCCTCGCCGTCGGCGTCCACCAGGCGGATCTGGGACGACGGTGCCGCCGACGGACAGGGTGCCGACGATGCCGGGGCAGCCTGCGGGAAGCAGTGGCAGCCCGACCGGTCGGTCGTGAAGCTGCCGTACGGGGACGAGGCGCCCGGTGTCTCAAGCGTGAACACCCGCCGCAGGTGAGGCGGGGCGGAGGCCTTCGCAGAGTACTCCGCGACCGGCGCACACCGCCGCGTCCGCCGCGGGTGGTACCCCTGGTGCTCACAAGGCAGGCTGTACGCATGCGGTCGCTCTTCCGCTCCGCTGAGCCACCGGGAACGGGAGGCCACAGCCGGGTCCTCATCAGGCTCGCGCAGCTGGTGCCCTTCGCGCTCATCCTGCTCGGTCTCGGAATCGAACTCTCACCTGCCTACGCTGTGTACACCGGCCCGCTGCTCACAGCGATGCCGGCCCTGGCTTCGCTCACGATGGGCCCCCGGGGCATCCTCGCGGCGGCGGCCGGTGCGCTGTCCGTGACCGCGATCAGCGCCACGCTGCACCGTTCGTGGGATGAGGGGCAGGCCTTCAGCAACATCCTGGGCCTGCTCGTGGTGTCCGTCGCGAGCGTCATCACGAGCAGCGCCGTGCGGACGCGGCGGCAGAGCGAACTCGACCAGGTCCGCCGGATCGCGGTGGCGGCGCAGGAGTCCATCCTGCGGCCCGTGCCCGCCCGCCTGGGCCCGGTGCGGGCGGCCAGCATGTATCTCGCGGCCGAGACGGGCGCGCGGATCGGCGGCGACCTGTACGACGCGGTGGTGACCCGCTACGGCGTCCGGATGATCGTGGGCGACGTCCGGGGCAAGGGGCTGCCCGCGGTGCGGGCGGCCGCGGCCGTGCTGGGCGCGTTCCGGGAGGCTGTGCACTACGAGGACGAGCTGTCGGAGGTCGTGAACCACTGCGCGGCAGCACTCCGGCGGGAAGGCGCTGTGGCGCGCTCCGCCGGACCGGGCGAGGACGAGGGAGACGAGGGTGCGGGCCGTGGGGACGGCCTCGTCGAGGACGAGGCGGAGAATTTCGTCACCGTCTTGCTGGCGCAGGTGTCGGACGATCACGTGGTCCACGTGGCCAACCGCGGCCACCCACCCCCACTGCGGCTGCGCCGGGGCACCGCTCAGGAGCTGACGCCCGCCAGGCCCTTGCCGCCCCTCGGTCTCGAGGACCTCTTCACCGGGCCCGCAGCCGAGGTCGAGACTCATGTGTTCGAACCAGGCGACCGGCTGTTGCTGCACACGGACGGCGTGAACGAGGCCCGCGACGCCGACGGCGGGTTCTTCCCCCTGCCCGAGGCCGTGGAGTCGCTGCGGAAGGCCGGTACTCCGCAGGAGTTCCTGGAAGAGCTGTACCTGGAACTGATCCGCCACACGGGGGGCCGCCTGGCGGACGACGTGGCGATGCTCGTCGTGGACCGGCTGGACCGGCTGGATGGGCTGGATGGGCAGACCGACGGACGAGGGGAGGCCGCCGATGCCTCCGAGGCGGACTGACCACCCCCACCGCGTTCCGCACGGGACGGTGTGCACGGCCACGCCGGTCCCGCAGGGCGGCTCGCTGCGCCGGTCCGCCGTGACACGTACTGTCGTCATGACGTCGCGTCACGTCGCCGGTCGCCCCGCGGCGACTGGTATCAGTGGATTTGTTGACCACGGCACGAGGCCGCAGACCTGCCCGTGGGGCGTGCGCTGCTCATCAGCCTCGCAGGCGAGGAAGACATGTTCGATTTGAGCGCGCCGATCCTGGCCACGTTCGTCGTCTATGTGGCCGCCATGATCGGAATGGGGATCCGGGCGTACACCCGTACGCGCACCTTCACCGACTTCGCGCTCGGCGGCCGCAGGCTCAGCGCGCCGGTCGCCGCCCTGTCCGCGGGCGCCAGCGACATGTCGGGCTGGCTGTTCCTGGCCCTTCCCGGAGCCGTGTACGCGGCCGGTGCCGGTGCCGGCTGGATCGCCGTCGGCCTGGCGGTCGGCACCTACCTCAACTGGCGCCTGGTCGCGCCGAGGCTGCGCACCTACACCGAGCGCGCCGGTAACGCCGTCAGCCTTTCGGCCTACCTGGAGGAGCGCTTCGAGGACCGTACCCGGCTCCTCCGGACGGTCTCGGCGGCGGTCACCGTCGTCTTCTTCACGGTGTACCTCGCCAGTGGCCTGGTGGCCGGCGGACTGTTGTTCGACTATGTCTTCAACGTCGACTTCGCACTCGCGGTGATCCTCACCGCCCTGGTCATCGCCGTCTACTCGTGCCTCGGCGGCTTCCTCGCCGTGAGCCACACCCACGTGATGCAGGGCGCACTGATGTTCCTCGCCCTGGTGGTGCTCCCCGCGATCGGTGTCTGGAGGCTCGGCGGCTTCGGGGCGCTGGGCGACGCACTCGACGACAGGACGTCCGCCCTGCGGGACACGGGGGCCGAGGCCGCCTTCGCCGACGGCCGGTGGCCGGCGGGCGAACCGCTCGGCGCTGTCGCCGTCGTTTCGCTGCTCGCCTGGGGCCTCGGCTACTTCGGCCAGCCGCACATCCTGGCCCGCTTCATGGGCATCCGCAGCACCGGCGCCATCCCCGCCGCCCGGCGCATCGGCACGGGCTGGGTCGTTGTCGTGCTCGCCGGGGCCACGCTCGTCGGCCTCGTGGGGATCGGGCAGCTCGACGCACCGCTGGCCGACCCGGAGACCGTGTACCTCGCTCTGACCGAGACCCTGCTCGATCCCTGGGTCGCCGGTGTGCTGCTGATCGCCGTACTGGCCGCGATCATGTCGACCGCGGACAGTCAGCTCCTCGTGTCGTCCGTCGCCCTCACGGAGGACTTCTACCGGGCGTTCCTCAGGCGGACGGCCTCGGACAGGGCGCTGGTCCGGGTGGGACGCGCCTCCGTGGTGGCGGTGACCCTCGTCGCCTGCGCCATCGCGCTCAGGGGTGACGGAGTGCTCGGCATCGTCGCCTACGCCTGGGCGGGCTTCGGAGCCGCCTTCGGGCCGGTCGTCCTGCTCTCGCTGTACTGGCCGCGTATGACCTCGTCGGGGGCCATGGCCGGAATGGTGTCGGGCGCGACCACGGTGCTGCTCTGGGACGAGATCAATCCCCTGCTCGGGCCGCTGGAGTCGGGCATCTACGAGATGGTCCCGGGCGTGCTGGTCGCCACCGTCGCGGCGCTGGTGTTCGGCCGGTTCGTCGGGCGGCCACCGGAACGTGCCTTCTGGCGGGTGCCGGGAGGCGGCGGGAGCCGGCTGATGCTGGAGCCGTTCCTCGCGCACGCGCCGGTCGGCGTGGCCGTCCTGGACACCGACCTGCGGTACGTCTGGGTGAACGACCGGCTGGAGCGCCTGATCCCCCTTGAGCGGCGGCTGGGCCGCCAGGTGAGGGAGGTGCTGCCGACGCAGGAGGCGGAGGCGTTCGAGGAGAAGATGCAGGCGGTCCTGGAGACCGGGGCTCCGGTGCTGGACCACGAGTTCCGCGGCCCCGACTACGCGGATCCCGCCAGGAAGCGCGCGTACTCGGCCTCCTTCTTCGGGATGAGGGACCGGCACGGCCGGCACGTGGGCATCTGGTACATGGTCATCGACGTCACCGAGCGCTGGCGCGCCCAGGAACGCCTGGCGCTGCTCAACGAAGCCGCCGGGCGCATCGGCCGCACGCTGGACGTGACGCTGACCGCACAGGAGCTGGCCGACGACACCGTGCCGTCCCTCGCCGACTTCGTGGCCGTCGACCTCCTCGACGCCGTGACGCGTGGTGAGGAACCGGCTCCGGGACCGGTGAGCGGCGCGCCCGTCCTGCGCCGTGCGGGACAGAAGCCGGGGCGCCGCGATGGCTCCCCGGCGGCGAGCCCGGCCGCGGGCGGACAGGTCTCACGGGGGCCGTCGCCGCCTGTGGCCCGCTGCCTGCTGGAAGGCAGGACGGTGGTGGAACCCGTCCCGGCCGGCCCCATCGGCGACTGGGCGGCCGAGGACCCCGCCCTGGGCGCCGCGATCCGCGCGTTCGACCCCCCTTCGGTGCTGGCGGTCCCGGTGAGGGCCCGCGGTGTCACCCTGGGCGCGGCCACGTTCGTACGCTCTCGTCGGCTGGGCCCCTTCGAGGAGGACGACGTACGTCTCGTCGAGGAACTCGTCTCCCGCGCGGCGCTGTGTGTCGACAACGCCCGCCGCTTCACCCGCGAGCGCACCGCGGCCCGGTCGATGCAGCGCTACCTGCTGCCCCAGGAGCTCACGGGAGGATCCGCACTGGAGGTCGCGTCGTGGTACTTCCCGGCGGACGCGCCGAGTGGTGTGGGAGGCGACTGGTTCGACGTGATTCCGCTCTCCGGTACTCGGGTCGCCCTGGTCGTCGGGGACGTGGTCGGACATGGAATCAACGCCGCCGCGACCATGGGGCGCCTGCGCACCGCGGTGCGTACGCTCGCCCATCTGGACCTCCCGCCCGACGAACTGCTGGCCCGGCTCGACGACCTCGTCATCGGCCTCACGGAGGCGCAGGACAGCGGTGAGCCGGCGCAGGCCGAGAACGGAAGCGGCGCGCTCATGGGCGCCACCTGCCTGTACGCCGTGTACGACCCGGTCGGCAGGCAGTGCACGCTGGCCCGGGCGGGGCACGTGCCGCCCGTGATCGTCGGCCCGGACGGCGTCGCCGAGTTCCTCGACCTGCCCGCCGGACCGCCGCTCGGCCTCGGATACCTGCCCTTCGAGTCCGCCGAGCTGGAACTGGCCGAGGGCAGTCTGATCGCGCTCTACACCGACGGCCTCATCGAGACCCGCGACCGGGACGTGGACGTCGGGCTGTCCCGCCTGGCCGATGCCCTCGCGATGCCCGGGCCGACGCTGCGGGAGACCGGCGGCCATGTGATCGACGCCCTGCTGACCGGTTCGCCGTCCGACGACGCCGCCCTGCTCCTCGCCCGGACACACGTCCTGGGCGCGGACCAGGTGGCGTCCTGGGACCTGCCCGTCGATCCGGCGGGCGTCGCGGACGCCCGTGGCCTCGCGTGCCGGAAGCTGGAGGAGTGGGGGCTGGACGATCTGGTGTTCACCACGGAACTGATCGTGAGCGAACTCGTCACCAACGCCATCCGCCACGCGACCGGACCGATCTGCCTGCGCGTGATCCGCGACCGGGCCCTGATCTGCGAGGTCTCCGACGCCAGCAGCACCTCCCCGCGCCTGCGCCACGCCCGGACCACGGACGAGGGAGGGCGGGGCCTGCTGATCGTCGCGCAGCTCGCCCGACGCTGGGGCACCCGCTACACGAAGACCGGCAAGATCATCTGGACGGAACAGGCGCTCCCGGCCGAAACGGCCGTGTGAACCGTGCCCCGGACCAGGCCCGTGGCTCGCCCGCCCCGGGCACGGCCACGCCACGCGGTGCCGCTCACCTCACGGCCACGTCCGCCCACCGGCTGGTCCCGTCGGCCCGCTCCCGCACGCCGCACCTGACCGACAGCGCGATGACGATGCCGATGCCTCGGCCGTGCTCATCCGGGTCCAGCCCGCAAGCCGGCCGGCCGGCCGGAGCCGCAGGCCCCGCATCCGTCACCTCGACCCGTACGGCTCTGAGCCCGTCCACCACGACCTGCGAAAGCCGCAGCGTCGCCGGAGGCAGGGCGTGGCTGATCGCGTTGGTGAGCAGCTCCGAGGCCAGCACGAGCACGTCGTCGGCCACGTCCGGGGCCAGCCGCCAGTCGGTGATGGCGGCGCGCACGCGGCGGCGCACGACCGAGGCGGCCCTGGGGGCGTGCGGCAGCGGGAAGACGTACGTGACGTCTTCGGGAAGCGCTGCGCCGAGCTGCGCCACTGTCATGGCCCTCCTCCTCCGGGAGCGCTGCCGGCCGACGGCCGGGCGTGAGGAAACGCTAAGGAGGGAAGCGGCGGCCGGTCAACGAACAGCGGTCGGCATTACCGAACAGAAGTCCTGGAGTGACGACCCGGACTACGATCGTTTTATGGTCGGCCCGGTCCAGTCCATAGAACGGGCGGCGGCGATCCTGCGACTGCTCGCCGCCGGTCCCCGCAGGCTGGGACTGGGCGAGGTGGCGTCGTCGCTCGGACTGGCCAAAGGCACCGCCCACGGCATCCTGCGCACCCTGCAGCACGTGGACTTCGTGGAGCAGGACGCTGCCACCGGGAAGTACCAGCTCGGAGCGGCTCTGCTCCATCTCGGTACGAGCTACCTCGACGTCAACGAGTTGCGGTCCCGCTCCATCAACTGGGCCGACGCCCTGGCCGCCCGCAGCGGCGAGGCCGTACGCCTGGGCACACCCCTGGAGGGGAAGGTGCTCATCGTCCATCACGTCTTCCGGCCGGACGACACCCTCCAGACCCTGGACGTGGGCGCGCTGCTGCCGCTGCACGCCTCCTCGCTCGGCAAGGTCCTGCTGGCCTTCGGGGCCGCGCCCGTCGAGCCGCTGCTGAAGACCGGACTGGAGGCGTACACCCGCCACACCCTGGTGCTCCCCGAGGAGATCGACCGGGCGCTCGGCGAGATCCGCGAGTCCGGCTGGGGCGCCGAGGTGCAGGAAATGAGTATGGGTGACGCCGGGATCGCCGTGCCGATCCGGGGGCACGGCGGCCTCGTCGTGGGCGCGATCGGCGTGTCAGGACCGGTCGAGCGGATCTGCGACACGGGAGGGCGGCCCCGGCCGGCCCTGATCACCTTGCTCCGGGAGGCCGCACGCGCGATCTCCAGAGACCTGGGCGCGGCCCGCTGGTAGGCACCCGCGGCTCCGAGACATCGGAAGGCAGGCCCGATCATGGTGGCACGGTACGTGATGTCCATCGACCAGGGCACCACCTCCACGCGATGCATCCTGTTCGACCACGGCGGACGGCTGGTGTCCGTCGCCCAGCGGGAGCACCGCCAGTACTTCCCCCGGCCCGGCTGGGTCGAGCACGACGCCGTCGAGATCTGGCGCAACCTTCAGCGCGTGGTGCCCGAGGCACTGTCCAACGCCGACACGGACGCCGGACAGATCACCGCCATCGGCATCGCCAACCAGCGGGAGACGACCGTGCTCTGGGACCGGCGC
>NZ_JABWDV010000047.1 GCF_013362995.1 Streptomyces sp. TRM64462
TCGCCGCGTTCGCGGCACTGCCGGCCGACGAGACCGCCGAGGAGCGGCGGGGCGGGCACCGGTACGTACGGCTCGCCGGCGCGCGCGTGGCGCAGCTCGTCGAGGACCTGGCCGCGCACACGGGGACGCCGTCCGCCGGGCCGCCGCGCTCCCTGGCCGCGGCGGGGGCGCGCGGCGCAATGGCGCGGGGCCGCACCTGCTACGACCACCTGGCCGAGCTGCTCGGCATCGGCCCGGTGGACCTGCGGTGACGGCGGCGCCCGGCCGCGCGGCGACGTGGCTGCGTCTGGTGGG
>NZ_JABWDV010000048.1 GCF_013362995.1 Streptomyces sp. TRM64462
TCTGGTCCCGCGGCATCGGCACCACCGGCCTGCCGCTGCGCGCCGCGCACGCCGCCCAGTCCCTGGGCTTCCTGCCGCCGCCCGGCGCCGTCCCGCACGGCATCCCCGTGACGCTGCTCGCCTCCGGGCCGTGGCTGCGGCTGCGTACGCCCTTCGGCTCGATCGCCGTACGGAGCGCGGGCACCGGCCTCGGCGACCTGGGCGTCACACCGCTCCGCCACCCCTGACGCACACCCCGTCCGCTCCGCACCGGGTCCGCGCCCGCTCGGCACCGGGTCCGCGCCGGTCCGCACCGGGTCCGCACCGGGTCCGCGCCTGTTCGGCACCGGGTTCGCGCCTGTTCGGCACCGGGGCCGCCCCGGTCCACCCCGGGGCCGCGCCGGTTCGCGCCGGGTTCGCGCCGCTCCGCACCGGGGCC
>NZ_JABWDV010000049.1 GCF_013362995.1 Streptomyces sp. TRM64462
GGGTCCGGGGCGCAGGGTCGCGTGTTCTACGGGCGGCAGCGGGAGCTCAAGGAGTTGCGGGTCGACATCTCGCGGGCCGGGCTCGACACGCTCGCCGGGCGGAAGGCGCCCCGCGCGCGCGTGCTGCTGGTCGCAGGGCGGCCCGGCTCCGGGCGTACCGCCCTGGCCGAGGAGCTGGTCCGGGACCTCGCGCGCGGGTACCGCGACGGTGTCCTGCGGGCGCGGCTGTCCGAGCCCGGGGGCGAGCCCGTACCCGTCGAGCGCGTCGCCTGGCAGCTCCTGGAGGACCTGGGGGTCGACGCCCCCGCGGGCGCCTGCGCGGACGACCTGAGCGACCGGCTCCGCGACGCCCTGCACGCGCGGCGCGTCCTCCTGCTCCTCGACGACGCCGCGGACGCCGAGCAGGTCGACGCGCTGCTCCCGGACAACCCCGCGTGCCTCGTCGTGGCCGTCGCCCACGGACCCCTCACCGGCATCCCCGACGTACGGCCCTGCACCGTCGGCGGCCTCGACGTGAAGTCGGCCATCGAGCTGCTCGACGGGTACGCCGGGTCCGTACGGATCACCGTCGACCCGCAGGCGGCCGAGAGTCTCGTCGAGCTGTGCGGCGGACAGCCCGCCGCGCTCGTACTCGCCGGGGGCTGGCTCGCCGCCCGCCCCACCGCGTCCGTCGCGGACCTGGCGAAGCGGCTGCGCTCCCTGCCCGACGAGGACGCCCCCAGGCCCGCGGCGCTGCGGCCGCTCGCCCGCGCCTTCCAGCTCGCGTACGAGGGCCTCCCGGCGCCCGGCGCGCGCGCCCTGCGCCTGCTGGCGCTCGCGCCGCTGGGCGTCGCGGACGCGCAGACGCTCTCCGCGCTGGCCGGCTGCTCCGTGTCCACGGCGGCGGCGCTGCTCGACGGGTTCGCCGCGTTCGGATTCGTACGGGAGGCTCCGCACGGCCGGTACGAGGTCCCCGGCTGCCTGGTGCCGTTCCTGCGGGAGCGGCTGGCCGCCGAGGACCGGGCGGGCGAGGTGCAGCTTGCGCGGGCCCGCATGCTGGAGCGGACGGTACGGCTCCTCCAGTCCTGCCGGGCGGTCACCGAACCGGAGGGCTCCGCCGCGCGGCGCCGCCTCGCCGG
>NZ_JABWDV010000050.1 GCF_013362995.1 Streptomyces sp. TRM64462
CCGCACCCGGCACCGGCAGGGCGGTCCACGCGGCTGCCCCGGCCGGGTGGTCCACCGCCAGGAGCAGGTCGTGTTCCGGGTCGGCCGCGGTCGACGCCTGCTCGTGGAGGGCAGGGAGCGTTGGCCGGGCCCCGCTGCGCCAGATCGCCGTGCAGGCCTTCAGGTACTCCGGGGCCGCCACCCGGCGGCGCGGCGGGGGCGGCGCCACACGGCCGTAGAGGCGTATGCCGTACCCCAGCGCCAGCAGCGACGGCTCGGTACGGAGCAGCGCCCACGTCCCGGCGTCCGCGACCAGGTCGACGACCACCGTGGTCGTGTCCGGCTGACGGACCTTCAGCTCACTGGCGAACCAGTGCCACGGCACGGCCGTGTAGCGCAGCGTCGCGGGCGACGACCTGGCGAGCGCCAGGTGCGGCAGCCGCTGCTTGTGGTCCAGGTGGAGCTGCCCGGCGACGTACACGGACAGCGGCCCCGGCGCGGCCACCGCCGCCCGCAGCCGGGTCAGCACCGCCTGCGGTTCGAGCGGGTCGGCGAGCTCCACCAGATGCGCCGTCGCCGTGCCCGCCAGCGCCCCCGGAGGTACCGCCCCGAGCGCGGGCAGCACGGACGCGGCGTCCGTCAGACGCCCCTTGCCGACGGGCGCCGCCGCCAGCACCAGCACCGTGCCCGTCGTGTTCTCGTCGCTGATCACCACATCAGCACCGTAGCCGCACCGCCGCCCACGGGCGGCCACCGGGCGCCGGTACACGGGTAGGAGAGGCCCACCACCGCGGCCGCGGGGCCTGCCCGGGACGCGGGCGCCGCTCCCCGTATCCTGCGCCCATGAGTGATCAGGACAAGGACCCGACGGACCGTCATGTGCCAGGCCGGCTCACGCCGATGCCCGAGGACTGGCAGCGCGCCCTGGCCGTGGTGGCGCACCCCGACGACGTGGAGTACGGCTGCTCCGCCGCCGTCGCGGCCTGGACCGACGCGGGGCGCG
>NZ_JABWDV010000051.1 GCF_013362995.1 Streptomyces sp. TRM64462
CGGCGGGAGGGGTCATGGCGGCACCGGTGGCGTCCGGGGCGGGCGGGGTGTCCGGGCTCGTGGCGGCGTCGGTGGGGTCCGGCCGTGTGGTGGTGTTCGTCCCGGCGTCCGCCGCCGGGCCGGGGGCGGGCCGGGGCTCCGGGAGGAGGCGGGAGGCGCCGCCGGGGGCGTGGGCGGCGGCCGTACGGGACAGGGACAGCCACCAGTCGGCCAGGCGGGACACGGCGGCCTCGCGGTCCTGCGGGGGCTCGTCGGACAGGCAGCGTTCGCGGGCGTGTTCGCGTGCGAGGTCGTGGATGCGGTAGCGGGTCTGGCCTGTCTCGTCGACCCCGACGAGCTCCACGAAGTGGCAGTCGACGAGGCTCTCGACGGCCTCCTCGGCGTCGTCCGGCGTGATGTCGAGGAGCGGGGCAGCCACCCACGCCGCGAAGTCGGGGAGTTCGACCAGGGCGAGGCGGCGCAGGGCCCGCCGCTGGCGTTCGCCGAGTTCGGCGTAGCCGAGCTCCAGGCCGGCGCGCAGTTCCAGGTCGCCGGCCCGGAGTTCGTCGAGGCGGCGGCGCTCGTCGCGGAGCCGGGCGGCGAGCCGGGACGGGGTCCAGTGCGGGCGGGCGGCGAGCCGGGCGCCCGCGATCCGTACGGCGAGGGGCAGCCGGCCGCACAGGGCGACGATCTCGGCGGCCTGACCCGGTTCGGCGCCGGCGCGCTCGGGCCCGGCGACCTTCGTCAGCAGGGCCAGCGCCTCGTCCTCCGGGGGAGCCTTCAGGTCGAGGTGGGCGGCGCCTTCGAGGGCGACGAGGCGCTTGCGGCTGGTGATCAGCACGGCGGAGCCCGGTCCGGGCGGCAGCAGGGGCCGCAGATGGGCCTCGCCGACGGCGTTGTCGAGGACCAGCAGTATGCGGCGGCGCGCGATGTGCGTGCGGTACGCCCCGACCAGGTCGTCGACGCCGCCCCTGAGCGTGTCGGGGTCGACGCCGAGCGCCCGCAGCAGCCGCGCGAGCGCGTCGGCGGTGTGGACGGGCGCGGTGTCCGCCGCCCGCAGGTCCAGGAACAGCTGACCGTCGGGGAAACGGGCGGAGAGCCGGTGCCCGATGTGCACGGCGAGCGCGGTCTTGCCCACGCCCGAGCGCCCGGAGATCACCCCCAGGGGCGCGGCGGTCCGCGCCGCGTCACCGGCTCCGCCGAGCAGCCCGAGCGCCCAGGCGACCTCACGCTCCCGTCCGACGAAGTCGGCCACGTCGGGAGGGAGGTGACACGGCATGGGCTGCCCGGCAGCGCCACTGTCGCGCCGCCCCTCCGCCTGGTGCGGCACGGCCGACGCGGCCACCGCGGGCGCGGCCCGGTCCGCCTCGGCACCGGACATGCCGGCCTCGGCACCGGACATGCCGCCCTCGGCAACCGGACCCGAGGGCGTGCCGGTCGGCGCCGACAGCATCCCGGCGGGCGGGTGCGCGGCGGGGGCCGCCGACGCGTCGACAGCCGTGGCTTGGGCCGCCGGGTCGGTGCCGTCCGCCCTGGCCGGGGCCGGCCCTGGGGCAACAGCCGTAGCCGGGGCCGCCGCAGGCACCGTCGACGCCGCCTGCGTGCCGACGGCGGGTCCGCCGCTCGGCCGGGCCGGCAGGGCGGGCGAGTCGGCTGCCGCGGGCCCCGGCGACGGCGCCGACGCCTCGGGCAAGGAGGCCCCTGCGGAAGCCGAATCGCCGGACGGGGCACGGGACGGTCCCGTCGAGCCCTCGGGCAGGGGCGTACCCGCCCGGGAGCCTGACGCCGACGGCT
>NZ_JABWDV010000005.1 GCF_013362995.1 Streptomyces sp. TRM64462
CACCGAGAACCTGGCCGCCGACCTCGAACGCGCCCTCGCCGCCGCCGACGCCGCCGGCCTCAGGCCCGCGGCCCTGCGCGACCACATCCCCGAGTGACCGAGCGCCCCACCGCACGCCGACCGCCGCCGCGGGGCCGTACTCAGCGGGAATGAGTACCCGTGCTCAGGCCCGCCCTCCGGCCCCGCCGTAGCTTCCTGGCATGCACAGTCGAAACGGCGCCGTCCATGACGCACCCCGCCGCGTGGGCATCACTGGCGTGGGCTCCAGCCTCCCCGAGGGGCGGCTGTCCTCGGAGACCCTCCGGCAGCGCATCGCCGCAGCCACCGGACTCCCGCTCCCCGCCCGGGTGTTCGAGCGGGCCACCGGCATCCGCACCCGCCGCGTCGCCGCCCCGGACGAGTACGCGTCCACGCTCGCCGTGCGGGCCGCCCGCACCGCACTGCACCGCGCCGCCCTGGACCCCCTCGACATCGACCTGCTGCTCTTCGCCTCCGCCTCCCGCGACGTCGTGGAGCCCGCCACCGCCCACATCGTCCAGACCGCGCTCGGCACCCGCGCCCACGCCCTGGACGTGACCAACGCCTGCAACAGCTTCGTCAACGGCATCGACATCGCCCGCACCATGATCCTCGCCGGACGCGCCCGCCGCGCCCTCGTCGTCACCGGCGAGACCCCCAGCCGCGCCGTACGCCACGAACCCGACGACGCCGCGCAGTTCCGCGACGGCTTCGCCGGCTACACCTTCGGCGACGCCGGAGCGGCCGTGGTCCTGGAGCCGGTCGGCAGCGGCGGCATCCTCGACGTCGACACCGAGACGCACTCCGCGCACTGGTCCGTCGGCGGCATCTTCGGCGGCGGCTCACGCCACCCGCGCGGCGATGAGCACACGTACTTCCACGGCGACGGCCACGAACTGCGCGAGGTGTTCGAGAAGGTCGGCACCTCCGTACTCGACCGTATGCGGCACCGCACAGGCCTCGGCTGGGACGACTTCCGGCACATCCTCGTCCACCAGGTCACCGTCCCGTACCTGGAGCGCTTCACCGAACTCACCGGCGTACCCGAGGACCGGCTCGTCGTGACCGTCCCCGAGACCGGCAACGTCGCCAGCGCCACCCTCGGCCTCCAGCTCGACCGCGTACACGACGGACTGCGGCCCGGCGACCGCCTCCTGTTCGTCGGACTCGGCGGCGGGGTCAGCATCATGACGATGGTCTGGGAGCACGCATGACCGCCACGACCGACCTGTGGGTGATCGTGCCCGCCCACCAGGAGGCCGCCCGCATCGGCACCACCCTGGAGGCCCTCGCCGCCCAGCACGACCGTGACTTCACGCTCGTCGTGGTCGACAACGCCTCCACCGACGGCACCGGCGCCCTCGCCGCCGAGTTCGCCCGCTGGGCGCCCTTCCCGGTGCATGTGCTCCACGAGCCCGAGAAGGGCGTCGGCTGCGCCGTCGACACCGGGTTCCGCTACGCCATCCGGCACGGCGCCCGGCTCCTGGCCCGCACCGACGCCGACTGCCTGCCGCACCCCGGCTGGACGGCCGCCGCCCGCGCCGCACTCGGGCGCGGCGCCGGCATGGTGTGCGGGCACATCGAGGCCCGGCGCGACGAGCACGGCCCGGCGGGCAGGGCCGCGTTCCGGACGATGGTGATCCTGGCGGCACTGTTCGGCCGGATACGCCCCGCCCACCGGCGCCGCCACGGCTACCTCGCGCCGTACCGGATGCACGCCGGCAACAACATGGCCATCACCGCCCGCCTCTACGAGACCGCCGGCGGCATGCCGCGCCGCCCGTCGCCCACCGACCGGCTCTTCCTCAACCGCGTCCGCCGCCGCACCACCGCGATCGTCCACGCCCGGGACATGGTCGTGGAGAACTCCACGCGCCGTCTGCGCGCGTACGGCGTCGTCGGCACGGCCCGCTGGTACCTCGACAAGGGCCCGGTCCACCACCACACGGAGGACCCCCGCTGATGCCCCACCACCTCACGGACGCCCGCCGGCCGTCCGACCGCCCCTCCACGCCGTCCCTGCCGCCGACCGCACCCCGGCACCCGGCCCCGGGCTCGGCCCCGGGGCGTGCCGTTGCGGGCGGAGGGCTGCCGGCGGCCCGGGGGGCCCGTACCGCCACCGTCGGGATGCTTCCGGCGCTCAAGGAGGGGAGCCGCTGATGCTGGACGAACTCGCCCGCGCTCTGCGGCGGCACCCGGAGCGGCCCGCCGTGCTCGGCACCGCACGGAACGGGACGCCCCGTGTCCGGGTCACCTGCGGTGAGCTGGCCGGACTGGCCGAGCGGTACGCGGCGGTCCTGCACGCGCGGGGCATCGGGCCCGGCGGTACGGTCGGCGTCGCCGTACGGCCAGGCCCGCGCGCCCTGGCGGTCATGCTCGCCGTGCACCG
>NZ_JABWDV010000052.1 GCF_013362995.1 Streptomyces sp. TRM64462
CCGCTGCCGGCCAGCAGCACGACCCGGGCCCCGTACACCCGCCCGAGCAGCCCGGCGCAGGCCGCGGCGAGCCCGGCGACGGCACGCTGCATGAGCGCGCCCTCCGGGAGCCGGGCCATCAGGGCGGCCTCGGCGGCCCGGACGCTCTCCACGCGATAAGCAGTACGCATACAGGTTCAGCCCCCTACGGGCCTCTCCCCTCCTCGGCTCACGGGCACCTCCGCTCGACGACGTCAGCCAAACGTCCTCCGCTGGACGCCCAGCGCTCGACGCCCTCCGCTCAACCCTCGGCGATGACCACGGCCGACGCCACCCCCGCGTCGTGACTGAGCGACACGTGCCAGCTCCGCACCCCCAGCTCGGCGGCGCGCGCGGCGACCGTGCCGCGCACCCGCAGCCGGGGCTGCCCGCTGTCCTCGACGTACACCTCGGCGTCCGTCCAGTGCAGCCCCGGCGGCGCGCCGAGCGCCTTGGCGATGGCCTCCTTGGCCGCGAACCGGGCGGCGAGCGAGGCGACACCGCGCCGCTCACCACTGGGCAGCAGCAACTCCCGCTCCAGGAAGAGCCGTTCCGCGAGGTGCGGCGTACGCTCCAGCGCCTGCGCGAACCGGTCGATCTCGGCGACGTCGATCCCCACCCCGATGATCATTCGACGGTGACCGACTTCGCGAGGTTGCGGGGCTGGTCGACCTCGTTGCCGCGGGCCGTGGCCAGCTCGCAGGCGAAGACCTGCAACGGCACGGTGGAGACCAGCGGCTGAAGGAGTGTCGGCGTCGCGGGGACGCGGACGAGATGGTCGGCGTACGGGACGACGGCCTCGTCGCCCTCCTCGGCGATCACGATGGTGCGGGCGCCGCGGGCGCGGATCTCCTGGATGTTCGACACGATCTTGCCGTGCAGGACGGACCGCCCGCGCGGCGACGGCACGACGACGACCACGGGCAGGCCGTCCTCGATGAGGGCGATGGGCCCATGCTTCAGCTCGCCGGCGGCGAACCCCTCGGCGTGCATGTAGGCGAGCTCCTTGAGCTTCAACGCCCCTTCGAGCGCGACCGGGTAGCCGACGTGCCGGCCCAGGAACAGCACCGTGTCGTGGCCGGCGAGTGACCGCGCCAGCTCCCGTACGGGCTCCATGGTGCCGAGCACGCGCTCGACGTCCTCCGCGATCCGGGACAGGTCGCGGATGACGGCCCTGATCTCGTCGCCCCATTTGGTGCCGCGCACCTGCCCCAGGTAGAGCGCGACGAGGTAGCAGGCGACGAGCTGGGTGAGGAACGCCTTCGTGGAGGCGACGGCGACCTCCGGCCCGGCGTGCGTGTACAGCACGGCGTCCGACTCGCGGGGGATGGTGGACCCGTTGGTGTTGCAGATGGCGAGGACGCGGGCGCCCTGCTCACGGGCGTGCCGCAGAGCCATCAGGGTGTCCATGGTCTCGCCGGACTGGGAGATGGCGATGACGAGGGTGCGCTGGTCGAGGATCGGGTCGCGGTAGCGGAACTCGCTGGCCAGCTCGACCTCGCAGGGCATGCGGGTCCAGTGCTCGATGGCGTACTTGGCGATGAGCCCGGCGTGGAAGGCGGTGCCGCACGCGACGATGACGACCTTGGTGGCCTCGCGCAGCGCGGCGGCCGGGATGCGGACCTCGTCGAGGGTGAGCGACCCGGCGGCGTCGATGCGCCCGAGGAGGGTGTCCGCGACGGCCTTCGGCTGCTCGGCGATCTCCTTGAGCATGAAGTGGTCGTAGCCGCCCTTCTCGGCGGCGGACGCGTCCCAGTCGACGTGGTAGGACCGTACGTCGGCGGGCACCCCGTCGAAGTCGGTGACCGTGACCGCGTCCCGGCGCAGCTCGACGACCTGGTCCTGGCCGAGCTCGATGGCTGACCGGGTGTGTGCGATGAACGCGGCGACGTCGGACGCGAGGAACGCCTCGCCCTCGCCGACGCCGACCACGAGCGGCGAGTTGCGGCGGGCGCCCACCACGACGTCCGGTTCGTCGGCGTGGACGGCGACGAGCGTGAACGCCCCTTCGAGGCGCCGGCACACGTGGCGCATGGCCTCGGTGAGGTCGGCGGTGGACGAGTGGGCCTCGGCGAGCAGATGGGCGACGACCTCGGTGTCGGTCTCCGACTCCAGGGTGTGCCCGCGCTCCTCCAGCTCGGCGCGCAGGACGGCGAAGTTCTCGATGATGCCGTTGTGGACGACGGCGACGCGGCCCGCGTTGTCGAGGTGCGGGTGCGCGTTGGTGTCGGTCGGCCCGCCGTGCGTGGCCCACCGGGTGTGTCCGATACCGGTGGACCCGCTCGGCAGGGGCCGACTGACGAGTTCCTTCTCCAGGTTGACGAGCTTTCCGGCTTTCTTGGCCGCCGCGAGCCCGCCGTCGGCGAGCACGGCGACACCCGCCGAGTCGTAGCCCCGGTACTCAAGCCGCTTCAGGCCCGCGATGACGACATCAAGCGCCGACTGCCCGCCGACGTATCCCACGATTCCGCACATGGCGGCAGCCTACGACCCCGGCGGGCGCACCCACGTCAGCCCAGCTTGGCGAGCTTGCCGACCTGCGCGTCGATGACGGCGGTGGGCAGCGGGAGGTCCTTGGCACCGCTCATCGCGGCACCGAGGTTGACGACGCCGAACGAGGCGAGCGTCTGGCCGTGGCGCACGAGCACCAGCTTGAGCGGCAGCTCGTCGCCGTCCGCGTCGGTGATCAGCGCCCAGCCCGCGGCCTCCTGGCCGCCCGACACCTTCTCCTCCTCGACCCGCAGGACCTTCGTCGGCTCGCCCTTGACGGTGGCGGTGAAGCCGCCGGCGCAGGCGGTGGCCGCGGTACGCAGGGAGGCCAGCGCCTCTTCGGCACCCTTGCCGTCGTAGGAGGACAGCCCGTCGATCACGACGTTGACCGAGAAGGCGTCCTTGACGGAGTTCTCCATGTCCTTGAGGGCCTTGTCCAGCTCCTCCTCCGTCATGTCCCCGAGCTTCTTGTCCTTGGCCGGGTCCTGGGAGGCGGCACCGCCGGGGTCCGTGCTCGCGGGCTCCTGGACGACCTTCCGCTGGACGGCGGCGGCGGGGCTGCCGGGCTTCGCCGTGTACCAGGCGTCCGCCAGCGGCTTGCACTCGGCCTTGTCGACCGTGACGGCCCCGGCATCGACCAGGTCGGCGGGCCCGGCCTTCTCGACCTTGTACCCGGGGACGTCGCCCTGGGCAAGCGCGGCCTTCTCCAGTTCGGCGGCGGTCAGCGCCTTGGCGGCGGACGCGTTCTTCGCCTTGTCCCCGGCGCCGGCGTCCTTGCCGCCCTCCTTGCCGCCTTCCTTGTCACCCCCGCACGCGGTGACGAGCAGGGCGAGGGACACCGCGGAGGCGGCGACGGCGGAACGGCGGATGAAGGAGGCTCGCATGGCACAACTTTCTGTGTGAATGTTGTGGACACGATAAGTGGGGCTCCTCGCAAAATGATCACGGCACGTCATCCCGGTACCGGACCGTGGTCGGACCGTGATCGGCGCACCCCGCCCGGCCGTACCGCGGGCGCGCCCACGTGACCGACCCCACCCCCCACACCGCGCCCGTACGACCGACAATGGCCGTGTGATCACTTCGCCGCCACGGAGCAGCACACCGCCGCCGGGCAACGGCACCCCGCGCCGGGCCGAGTCGACGCCGTACGTCGACCTCACCCGCGAGGAGTGGAGCGCGCTGCGCGACAAGACGCCGCTGCCGCTCAGCGCCGAGGAGGTGGAGCGGCTGCGCGGGCTCGGCGACGTCATCGACCTGGACGAGGTCCGTGACATCTACCTGCCGCTGTCCCGGCTCCTCAACCTCTACGTGGGCGCGACCGCGAACCTGCGCGGCGCGCTCAACACGTTCCTCGGCGAGAAGGGCGCCCAGCGCGGCACGCCGTTCGTGATAGGCGTCGCCGGGTCCGTCGCCGTCGGCAAGTCGACCGTCGCCCGCCTCCTCCAGGCGCTGCTGGCCCGCTGGCCGGAGCACCCGCGCGTGGAGCGCGTCACGACGGACGGGTTCCTGCTGCCGATGAAGGAGCTGCGGGCGCGCGGCCTGATGTCCCGCAAGGGTTTCCCGGAGTCGTACGACCGGAGGGCGCTCACCCGGTTCGTCGCCGACGTCAAGGCCGGCAAGGAGGAGGTGTCCGCGCCCGTCTACTCGCACCTGATCTACGACATCGTGCCCGGCGAGCGGCTCACGGTGCGCCGCCCCGACATCCTGATCGTCGAGGGCCTGAACGTCCTCCAGCCGGCGCTGCCCGGCAAGGACGGGCGCACCCGGGTCGGCCTCGCCGACTACTTCGACTTCTCCGTGTACGTGGACGCGCGGCCCGAGGACATCGAGCGCTGGTACCTGAATCGTTTCCGCAAGCTGCGCGCGACGGCGTTCCAGGACCCGTCCTCGTACTTCCGGAAGTACACGCAGGTCACCGAGGACGAGGCGCTCGACTACGCCCGCACGATGTGGCGGACCATCAACAAGGTGAACCTGCTGGAGAACGTCGCCCCGACGCGCGGCCGCGCCAACCTCGTCGTCCGCAAGGGCCCCGACCACAAGGTGCAGCGGCTGTCCCTGCGCAAGCTCTGAGCCCGTACGCCGACGCCAGACCCGTACGCAAGGCGCCCCGCCGGTGCGTTCACCGGCGGGGCGCCTTCACGTTCGGCGGGTGGGGGCGTCGCGTCAGCCCAGCGAGGCCTTCACCGCGTCCGCGAGCTGCCCGGCCACCGAGCGGGCCTGCTCGATGTCGGCGGCCTCGACCATGACCCGTACGAGGGGCTCCGTGCCCGACGGGCGCAGCAGGACGCGGCCGGTGGTGCCGAGCACGCGCTCGGCGTCCGCGACCGCGACGCCCAGCTCCGCGGAGGTCTTCACACGGCTCTTGTCGACGTCCTTGACGTTGATCAGCACCTGCGGCAGCCGCTCCATGACCCCGG
Organism: Streptomyces sp. TRM64462; assembly: GCF_013362995.1. Lineage (GTDB taxonomy): Bacteria > Actinomycetota > Actinomycetes > Streptomycetales > Streptomycetaceae > Streptomyces. The sequence goes on from NZ_JABWDV010000052.1 coordinate 4,932, forward strand.
CCAGCTCCGCCAGCGTGCGCCCGGTCGCCGCGACGCGCGCCGCCAGCAGCAGACCGGTCAGGGTGCCGTCGCCGGTGGTGGCGTGGTCCAGGACGATGACGTGCCCGGACTGCTCGCCGCCCAGCGCGTACCCCTTGTCCTTCAGCTCCTCCAGCACATAGCGGTCGCCGACCGCGGTCTGGACGAGCTGGAGGCCCTCGCGCTCCATGGCGAGCTTGAAGCCCAGGTTCGACATGACGGTCGCGACAACGGTGTCGCCGCGCAGCGTGCCGGCCTCGCGCATGGCGAGGGCCAGGACGGCGAGGATCTGGTCGCCGTCGACCTCGGCGCCCGTGTGGTCCACGGCCAGGCAGCGGTCGGCGTCGCCGTCGTGCGCGATGCCCAGGTCGGCGCCGTGCTCGACGACGGCGGCCCGCAGCATCTCCAGGTGCGTGGAGCCGCAGCCGTCGTTGATGTTGAGCCCGTCGGGCGTGGCGCCGATGGTGACGACCTCGGCCCCGGCCTGCGTGAACGCGGCGGGCGAGACATGCGACGCGGCGCCGTGCGCCTCGTCCAGGACGATCTTGAGACCGTCGAGCCGGTTCGGCAGGACGGACAGCAGATGGGCGACGTACTCGTCGGCGCCCTGCCCGTAGTCCTTGACGCGGCCGACGCCGGCGCCGGTCGGGCGGTCCCACGGCTCACCGGTGCGGTGCTGCTCGTACACCGCCTCGATCCTGTCCTCCAGCTCGTCGGCCAGCTTGTGGCCGCCGCGCGCGAAGAACTTGATGCCGTTGTCGGGCATGGCGTTGTGCGAGGCGGACAGCATGACGCCCAGGTCGGCGCCGAGCGCGCCGGTCAGGTAGGCGACGGCGGGGGTGGGCAGCACGCCCACACGCAGCACGTCGACGCCCGCGCTGGCGAGGCCGGCCACGACGGCGGCCTCCAGGAACTCTCCCGACGCACGCGGGTCACGCCCGACCACCGCGGTCGGCCGATGGCCCTCGAAGGTCCCCGCCTCGGCGAGCACATGCGCCGCAGCGACCGACAGGCCGAGCGCCAGCTCCGCCGTCAGATCCGCGTTGGCGACACCGCGCACACCGTCCGTGCCGAAGAGTCGTCCCACAGCTGTCCTCCATTGCGATCCACGGGCGTACCCTGCGACGCCCGCCAAATGCCCCCACAACGGGGCACGCCCCGGCGGCACGGGAGTGCCGCCGGGGCGGGTGGTACCAGCAGACCGAGCAGGCGCGAAGATTAGCGCTTGCTGTACTGCGGGGCCTTGCGGGCCTTCTTCAGACCGGCCTTCTTGCGCTCGACGGCACGGTCGTCGCGGCTCAGGAAGCCGGCCTTCTTCAGCGGGCCGCGGTTGTTGTCCACGTCCGCCTCGTTCAGGGCGCGGGCCACGCCGAGGCGCAGGGCGCCGGCCTGGCCGGAGACACCGCCACCCGCGATGCGGGCGATGACGTCGTAGCGGCCCTCGAGCTCGAGCACCTTGAAGGGCTCGTTGACTTCCTGCTGGTGCACCTTGTTCGGGAAGTAGTCCTCGAGGGTGCGACCGTTGATCTTCCACTTGCCGGTGCCCGGAACGATCCGGACGCGGGCGATGGCGTTCTTGCGGCGGCCCAGGCCGGCGGCCGGCTGCGGCTCGCCGAAGCGGGACGCGAGGGACTCGGAGGTGTACTCGCCCTCGACGGGGGCCTCCGACTCGAAGGTGGTGACCTCGGCGTAGGTCTCCTCGCCCTCGATGGGGTTCTCAACAGTGGTCTCGGCCACGATGCTCCTCAGATTCTTTTCGTCTTAGGGGGTGGCCGGACTTACTGCGCGACCTGGGTGATCTCGAACGGGACCGGCTGCTGAGCAGCGTGCGGGTGGTTCTCACCCGCGTAGACCTTCAGCTTCGAGAGCATCTGGCGGCCCAGGGTGTTCTTGGGGAGCATGCCCTTGACGGCCTTCTCGATGGCCTTCTCGGGGTTCTTCTCGAGGAGCTCGTCGTAGCGGACGGAGCGCAGACCACCCGGGTAGCCGGAGTGGCGGTACGCCATCTTCTGGGTCCGCTTGTTGCCGGACAGGTGCACCTTGTCGGCGTTGATGATGATGACGAAGTCACCAGCGTCGACGTGCGGCGCGTAGATCGGCTTGTGCTTGCCCCGGAGGAGGGTGGCGGCGGTGGAGGCCAGGCGGCCCAGGACGACGTCCTGGGCGTCAATGACGTGCCACTGGCGAGTGACATCGCCGGGCTTGGGGCTGTACGTACGCACGGTCGTAGCCTTCGCTTCTTCAGTGAGTGGGTCCTGTCAAGGCCACCACGGACGATCACGACAGCCATGACCACACGTCGGTGACGCAAACCGAGTGCAGGTCGCTGGTCATCGGCCCGGTGGACCGGCGTAACGGCCTCTCACGTGAGATCGAGCAAGCCAGTACGCATAACGAACCAAGAGAATACGCGCCGCCACCCGCACGGGTCAAAACGACGACCCCGAGCCCCCCACTACCGCACCCGCTCCACCCTCCGCTCGTCCCACACCGGCTCCGGCGTTTCCCGTACGACGCCGTCCGCGCCGAACACCAGATACCGGTCGAAGGACCGGGCGAACCAGCGGTCGTGCGTCACCGCAAGCACCGTCCCCTCGAACGCCTCAAGCCCCGCCTGCAGCGCCTCCGCCGACTCCAGGTCCAGGTTGTCCGTCGGCTCGTCCAGCAGCAGCGCCGTCGCACCCGACAGCTCCAGGAGCAGGATCTGGAAGCGTGCCTGCTGGCCGCCGGAGAGGCGGCCGAAGGGCTGGTCGCCCTGGGCCTCCAGCTCGTAGCGGCGCAGCACGGACATCGCGCCGCCGCGGTCCTTGGCGTGCTCGGTCCACAGGATGTCGACGAGGGCGCGGCCCTCCAGCTCCGGGTGGGCGTGGGTCTGCGCGAAGTGGCCCGGTACGACGCGGGCGCCCAGCTTCCACGCGCCCGTGTGCGCCACCGACGCGTCGCCCGCCAGGAGCCGCAGGAAGTGCGACTTGCCGGACCCGTTCGAGCCCAGGACGGCGACCCGCTCCCCGTAGAAGACCTCCAGGTCGAAGGGGCGCATCAGGCCCTTCAGCTCCAGCGCCTCGCACGTCACCGCCCGCACCCCGGTGCGGCCGCCGCGCAGCCGCATGCGGATGTCCTGCTCGCGCGGCGGCTCCGGCGGCGGTCCCGCCTCCTCGAACTTCCGCAGCCGCGTCTGCGCCGCCGCGTACCGGGACGCCATCTCATGGCTGACGGACGCGGCCTGCCGCAGGTTGACCACCAGCTTCTTCAGCTGGGCGTGCTTCTCCTCCCAGCGCCGCTTCAGCTCCTCGAACCGCGCGAACCGCTCCCGCCGCGCCTCGTGGAACGTCCCGAAGCCCCCGCCGTGCACCCACACGTCCGACCCGGCCGGGCCCGGCTCCACCGCGACGATCTTCTGCGCGGCCCGCGCGAGCAGCTCCCGGTCGTGCGAGACGAACAGCACGGTCTTGCGCGTCTCCCCCAGCCGCTCCTCCAGCCACCGCTTGCCCGGCACGTCCAGGTAGTTGTCCGGCTCGTCCAGCAGCAGCACCTCGTCCGGGCCGCGCAGCAACGCCTCAAGCACCAGCCGCTTCTGCTCGCCGCCGCTCAGCGTGCGCACCTCGCGGAACTGCGCCTTCTCGTACGGGACGCCCAGCGCGGCCATGGTGCACATGTCCCACAGCGTCTCGGCCTCGTACCCGCGCGCCTCCGCCCAGTCGCTGAGCGCCTGCGCGTACCGCATCTGCGCGGCCTCGTCGTCCACCGTCATGATCAGGTGCTCGGCCGCGTCGACCGCCCGCGCCGCCTCCCTGATGCACGGCTGCGCCACGGACACCAGCAGGTCCCGCACGGTCCGCTCGTCCCGTACGGAGCCCACGAACTGCGGCATCACCCCGAGCCCGCCACTCACCGTCACGGTCCCGCCGTGCGGCTGCAGCTCCCCCGCGATCAGCCGCAGCAGCGTCGACTTGCCCGCCCCGTTCGCCCCGACGAGGGCCACCACGGCCCCCTCGCCCACCCGGAACGACGCGTCACCGAGCAGCGCCCGCCCGTCCGGCAGGAAGTACTCCAGATGCGCCACCTCGACATGTCCCATGGCGCGCATTGTCCCGGGGGACCGGCCGCGGGCCCAACTCCTTTACGGCCGCCGCGGCCGGTCTAGGATGCGCGGCATGAGCTTTGGGGGACCGCAGTGGCCGCAGGAGCCGCACCAGCAGAACAACGGCGGCTACGGCCACGACCCGTACGGCCAGCAGCCCCCGTACGGCGAGCAGCCCTCGTACGGGCAGCACAACCCCCCATACAGCGGCCCGCAGCAGCCGTACGGCGCGCAGCAGCCACCGCCCCTCTCACCCTCGCCCTCGCCTTTCGACCCGGCCTCCGGCTCCGGCACCCCCGACTGGGGCGCGCTCGCCGAGGCGTCGGCGGCCCGCCAGCGGCGTAAGCGCTGGCTCTTCGCCGGCGTCGGGGTCCTCGCCACCGCCGCCATCGCGAGCGGCGTCGCCTACGCCGTCATCTCCACCAACAAGAGCGCCGACGACAAGGCGGCCGGCACGACCGGCAGCAGCCTCCCCGCCCCGCCCGGCGGCGCCGAGCTGCCGTCCGACACGACCGGCCCCCAGCCGTCTTTCTCCTCGGTCGCGCCGCCGCCCCCGCCGAACCCGATGGACTTCATCTCCACCGCCGAGAAGGACAAGGCCCCGCTCACCGCGGACGGCCTCTTCCCCGGCAAGAAGCTCACCGTCGGTGACCGCGTCTACCGCAAGGGCGCCACCAGCTCCACCACGAACTGCGCGTCCGTCGGCAAGGACGGCCTCGGCACGGTCCTGACCCAGCACGGCTGCACCCGCGTCATCCGCGCCACGTACGAGAAGGACGGCGTCGCCGTCACCGTCGGCGTGGCCCTCTTCGCCGACCAGGCGGCCGCCCTGAAGGCGAAGGACGCGGCACGGGGCGGCATCGCCCCGCTCGCCGGCGACGGCATCGGGGACTTCTGCCGCGCCACCGTCTGTCTGCGCCGTTCGAACGCGCTGGGCCGCTACGCGTACTTCACGCAGGCCGGCTTCACCGACGGCCGCAAGGTCACGAAGTCCGACACGGCCGTCTTCAAGACCAGCGACGACCTCGGCACCTTCGCCTTCAACCAGATCTACGCCCGCGGCCGCGCCCAGGCGTCAGCAGCAGCCACCGCGCCCGCGGCCGGCGGGCAGTGACGGCAGGGAACGCTTGTTGCGGGCCTCCAGGTTCCGTGCGGCCAGCAGCTCGTCGGCCGGGTAACCGACCTCCTCCAGCGTGAGCCCGTGCGGCCGTACGACATGCACGGCGGAGTCCCGCACACCCGCGGCCAGCACCTTCGCGGGCCAGTCCACCGGCCGGTGCCCGTCGCCGACGAACAGCATGGCGCCGACCAGGGACCGCACCATGTTGTGGCAGAAGGCATCGGCCCGCACGGTGGCCTCCAGCACCCCGCCGGGCAGCCGCTCCCACCGCAGCTCCTGGAGCGTACGGATGGTGGTCGCCCCGTCACGCTTCTTGCAGTACGCGGCGAAGTCGTGCTCGCCCAGCAGCCGCTCGGCGGCCGCGTTCATGGCGTCCATGTCGAGCGCCCAGTCGTGCCACAGGACGTGTCCGCGCAGCAGCGGGTCGACGCCGCCCGGGTTGTCCGTGACACGGTAGGCGTAGCGCCGCCAGATCGCCGAGAACCGGGCGTTGAAACCGCTCGGCGCCTCCTCGACCCGCCACACCCGTACGTCGTGCGAGAGCCGCCCCGCGAGCCGCCGCAGCAGCTTCTCGCGGTGCTCCGCCCACACGGCCTCGGGCAGGTCGACGTGGGCGACCTGGCCACGGGCGTGCACCCCGGCGTCGGTGCGGCCGGCGACGGTCAGCTCGTACGTCTCCGAGGACCGCGTGACGGTACGCAGGGCGTCCTCGATCTCGCCCTGCACGGTGCGCCGCCCGCCGGGCTGCTTGGCCCAGCCGTGGAAGTCCTTGCCGTCGTAGGACAGATCCAGCCGCACCCGTACGCACCCGGGCTCCACCTCATCGCTCACGCGATCGATCCTCTCAAACCGTGGACAACACGGAACGGGCCCGCCCCCACGAGGGAGCGGACCCGTCCGTCAGCCGTTCAGAACGCCTCAGGCGTCCTTCGACTCCTCAGCCGGAGCCTCGGTGGCGGCGGCCTCGTCGGCCTCCTTCACCGCGCGCTTGGTCGCGGCCTCGGCCTCGGCGACGGTCGCCTTCTTGGCGATCTCACCCTCGACCAGCTCGATGACCGCCATCGGGGCGTTGTCGCCACGGCGGTTACCGATCTTGGTGATACGGGTGTAGCCACCCGGGCGCTCGGCGTAGCGCGGAGCGATCTCGGTGAAGAGCGTGTGGACGACGCCCTTGTCCGTGATCGTCTGCAGCACCAGGCGACGGTTGTGGATGTCGCCCTTCTTCGCCTTGGTGATCAGGCGCTCGGCGACCGGACGCAGGCGGCGGGCCTTGGCCTCGGTCGTGGTGATGCGGCCGTGCTCGAAGAGCGACTTCGCGAGGTTCGCGAGGAGCAGCTTCTCGTGCGCGGCGCTGCCGCCCAGACGGGCACCCTTGGCGGGCTTCGGCATGGTGTTTCTCCTTGTGATCTGCACCGGCCGTATCAGGTACCGGTGTCAGGACCCCGCAGGCGGACGCCTGCGGGCAGCTATCGCTGGAGCCGTACGGCTCCAGCCGTCAGTACTGCTCGGTCTCGACGAAGCCCGCGTCCGCGTCGTCGTCGGCGCCGAAGGCGTCGGCGGCGGCGGTCGGGTCGAATCCGGGCGGGCTGTCCTTGAGGGCCAGGCCCATGCCGGCCAGCTTCGCCTTGACCTCGTCGATCGACTTCGCGCCGAAGTTGCGGATGTCGAGCAGGTCGGCCTCGGAGCGGGCGACGAGCTCACCCACAGAGTGGATGCCCTCACGCTTGAGGCAGTTGTACGACCGAACGGTGAGCTCCAGCTCCTCGATCGGCAGCGCCAGGTCGGCGGCGAGGGCGGCGTCCGTGGGGGACGGGCCCATGTCGATGCCCTCGGCGTCGATGTTGAGCTCGCGGGCCAGGCCGAACAGCTCGACCAGGGTCTTGCCGGCGGACGCCATGGCGTCACGCGGGCGCATGGCCTGCTTGGTCTCGACGTCGACGATCAGCTTGTCGAAGTCGGTGCGCTGCTCGACACGCGTGGCCTCGACCTTGTACGTGACCTTGAGCACCGGCGAGTAGATGGAGTCGACCGGGATACGGCCGATCTCCTGGCCCACCTGCTTGTTCTGCACGGCGGAGACGTAGCCGCGACCGCGCTCGACGGTCAGCTCCATCTCCAGCTTGCCCTTGCCGTTGAGCGTGGCGAGGACGAGGTCGGGGTTGTGCACCTCGACACCGGCCGGCGGCGCGATGTCGGCGGCGGTGACCAGACCCGGGCCCTGCTTGCGCAGGTACATCACGACGGGCTCGTCGTGCTCCGAGGAGACGACCAGCTGCTTGATGTTCAGGATGAGGTCGGTGACGTCCTCCTTGACGCCCGGCACGGTGGTGAACTCGTGCAGGACACCGTCGATGCGGATGCTGGTGACAGCGGCACCGGGGATGGAGGACAGGAGGGTACGGCGGAGGCTGTTGCCGAGGGTGTAGCCGAAGCCCGGCTCCAGCGGCTCGATGACGAACCGCGAGCGGTACTCGTCGACAACCTCTTCGGTCAGCGAGGGGCGCTGAGCGATCAGCATGGTGTTTTCCTTCAGTCGTGGACGCCCGCTATATGACGTCCTTCGGTACTGCAAGGGTACGGGCGGCACGCCCATAAAGAGACGTACCGCCCGGAACCTCAAGCAAAAGTGAAGCAGCCGACGTCAGACGCGGCGGCGCTTCGGCGGGCGGCAGCCGTACTGCGATTCCCGGGGGATGACCCCCGGGCCCCCAGCCGGACCGCCCTGTCGCGCAGCCGACGTCAGACGCGGCGGCGCTTCGGGGGGCGGCAGCCGTTGTGCGGGGTCGGCGTGACGTCCTGGATGGAGCCGACCTCGAGGCCGGTCGCCTGCAGGGAGCGGATCGCGGTCTCACGACCGGAGCCCGGGCCCTTGACGAAGACGTCGACCTTGCGCATGCCGTGCTCCTGGGCGCGACGCGCGGCCGACTCGGCGGCCATCTGCGCGGCGAACGGAGTCGACTTGCGGGAGCCCTTGAAGCCGACGTGGCCGGCGGAGGCCCAGGAGATCACGTTGCCGGTCGGGTCCGTGATGGACACGATCGTGTTGTTGAACGTGCTCTTGATGTGCGCGTGGCCGTGAGCGACGTTCTTCTTTTCCTTGCGGCGCACCTTCTTGGCAGCGCCCTGACGTCCCTTGGGGGGCATGTCTTGTTCTCCTACGGGAGGTGGTCGGTCCTACAGCGAAGACCGTGGACAGTCGTCCGCTGCGGACTACTTCTTGCCCGGCTTCTTCTTACCGGCGATGGCGCGACGCGGGCCCTTGCGGGTACGAGCGTTCGTGCTGGTGCGCTGACCGCGGACCGGCAGACCACGGCGGTGGCGCAGACCCTGGTAGCAGCCGATCTCGACCTTGCGGCGGATGTCGGCCTGGATCTCGCGGCGGAGGTCACCCTCCGTCTTGATGTTGTTGTCCACGTACTCGCGGATCTTGACCAGGTCCTCCTCGGACAGGTCGCGAACGCGGGTGTTGGGGTTCACACCGGTGGAGGCGAGGGTCTCCTGCGCCAGGGTGCGGCCAATGCCGAAGACGTAGGTGAGTGCGACCTCCACGCGCTTGTCGCGCGGGATGTCGACACCGGAAACGCGTGCCATTCAATGGCTCCTGTGTACTCGGGGGTCTTCCGCAGTACCGTTCCCGGCCGCCGACCCCTCTTGATCAAAAGAGGTGGTACGTTCCGGGTCCCCGGCCCCCGCCGGAGGTGTCGCCGGCCGGTTCGGCCCGGCGGGCACTGCGTATGTACGTATTTACTTGCGTCGCGCGTGATCTGCGGGTGCAGGTCGGTCGGCGTGCGTCAGCCCTGGCGCTGCTTGTGGCGCAGGTTGTCGCAGATGACCATGACCCGGCCGTGACGGCGGATCACCTTGCACTTGTCGCAGATCTTCTTGACGCTCGGCTTGACCTTCATGGGATGTGAGGTTCTCCGGGTCAGTGCCAGCACCCCGCAGGAGGGGGCGCGGACAAGATCTACTTGTAGCGGTAGACGATCCGCCCGCGCGTCAGGTCGTACGGAGACAGCTCCACGACGACCCGGTCATCCGGAAGGATACGGATGTAGTGCATCCGCATCTTGCCGCTGATGTGCGCGAGGACCTTGTGACCGTTCTGGAGCTCCACCTTGAACATGGCGTTCGGCAGGGACTCGATCACGGTGCCCTCAATCTCGATGGCACCTTGCTTCTTGGCCACGCTTCGCCCTTCGAATCGGCTACCTTGATCGACTCTCGCCGCCGCACGAAGACATGCGGGTATACGAGAGCCGACGCATCAGTCTACGTCAGGCCTCTCGAAAAGACGAATCAGCGCAGTCTGCCCACCCGACAAGATCCCTAAGCGGCCTGGGGCACGCAAGAGAGGAGTCGGGTGGGCAGGTGTGACAGGTTTGGCAGGTGCGCCGCACGCGGCCGTCAGGTCGGCGGGCCCGGGCCTCAGGCCAGCGGGTCCGGGGCCGTCGTGACGCCCAGCTCGGCCAAGCGGGCCTTGCCGCCGACCCATCCCTGACGCAGGCCTCGCGGGCTCGGCGCCGGGGGCGCCTCACAGGCTTCGGCCTGCTGTGGCGGACTCCGTCCGCCTGTCGGGCCTCAGGCCAGCGGGTCCGGGGCCGTCGTGACGCCCAGCTCGGCCAGGCGGGCCTTGCCGCCGTCCGGGGCCGTCAGGACCAGGGGGCCCTCCTCCGTGAGGGCGACCGAGTGCTCCCAGTGCGAGGACCAGGTGCCGTCCGTGGTGATGACGGTCCACTCGTCCTCCAGGACCTCCGTCTTCGGCGTGCCGAGCGACACCATCGGCTCGATCGCCAGACAGAACCCGGGCACCAGCTTCGGGCCCTTGCCGCGCTTGCGGGCGACGTAGTTCAGCAGGTGCGGGTCCATGTGCATCTCGGTGCCGATGCCGTGGCCGCCGTAGTCCTCGATGATCCCGTACTTGCCGCCGCCGGGCTTCGGCTGGCGGCGGATGTACGTCTCGATGGCCCGCGAGATGTCGACCAGCCGGTTGCCGTTCTTCATCGCGGCGATGCCGGCCCACATGGACGCCTCGGTCACCCGGGACAGCTCCACCAGCTCGGGCGCGTGCCCGGAGCCGACGAACGCGGTGTACGCGGCGTCGCCGTGCCAGCTGTCGACGACGGCGCCGGCGTCGATGGAGATGATGTCGCCGTCCTTGAGGACGACCTCGTCGCTGGGGATGCCGTGGACGACGACATCGTTCACGGACGTGCAGATGGTCGCGGGGAAGCCGCCGTACCCGAGGAAGTTCGACTTGGCGCCGTGGTCGGCGAGGACCTTGCGGGCGGCCTGGTCGAGGTCCTTGGTGGTGGCGCCCGGGACGGCCACCTCCCGGGTCGCCGCGTGGATGGCGGCGACGACCAGCCCCGCCTCGCGCATTTTCGCGATCTGCTCGGGGGTCTTGATCTGCACCATGGCGGCTGACGCCTTTCTCGGACTGTCTGGGACGGTGGGGCGGGGGCGGGGCGGGACACCGGAACGGGGTCCTCGTACCACGATACGGGCGAGCGGTACGGGCGGCTCACGCCCGGACAACGCTTCGGCCGCGGCACCCGAGGGGGCCGCGGCCGATACGCACGTGCGGGGCTCGCTTACGCGGCCTGCTGGCCGCGGAGGGCCTCCATGGCCCTGTCGGTCACGTCGTTGACCTTCCCGAGCGCGGAGATCGTCACGACCAGGCCCTGGGCCTTGTAGTGGTCGATGATCGGCTCGGTCTGCGTGTGGTAGACCTCGAGCCGCGTACGGACCGTGTCCTCGGAGTCGTCGTCGCGCTGGTACAGCTCGCCGCCGCAGATGTCGCAGACGCCCTCCTGCTTCGGCGGCGTGTACGTCGCGTGGAAGACGTGCGCGCTGTCGTTGCGGCAGATCCGGCGGCCGGCGATGCGCTTCACGACCTCGTCCTCGGAGACCTCCAGGTCGAGGACCGCGTCGAGCTTCATGCCCTCGGCGTCGAGCATCGCGTCCAGCGCCTGTGCCTGCGCCACGTTCCGCGGGAAGCCGTCCAGCAGGAAGCCGTTCACCGCGTCGGGCTGCTCCATGCGGTCCTTCGCCATGCCGATCGTGACCTCGTCGGGCACCAGGTTGCCGGCGTCCATGTACGCCTTCGCCTGCTTGCCCAGCTCTGTGCCCTGGCTGATGTTGGCCCGGAACAGGTCGCCCGTGGAGATGTGCGGAATCGAGAGATTCTTGGCGAGGAACGCGGCCTGCGTCCCCTTGCCTGCACCAGGCGGTCCGACGAGGACGATTCGCATCAGCGGAGGAACCCTTCGTAATTGCGCTGCTGGAGCTGGCTCTCGATCTGCTTCACGGTCTCCAGCCCCACACCCACGATGATCAGGATGCTCGTCCCGCCGAACGGGAAGTTGGCGTTCGCACCGCCGAAACCTGCCAACGCCATTGTCGGCACAAGAGCGATCAGACCCAGGTACAGCGATCCCGGCCAAGTGATCCGGTTGAGCACGTAGCTGAGGTACTCAGCAGTAGGTCGACCAGCCCGGATACCCGGGATGAAGCCACCATACTTCTTCATGTTGTCGGCGACTTCTTCGGGGTTGAAGGAGATGGCCACATAGAAGAAGGCGAAGAACACGATCAGGAAGAAGTAGATGACCGTGTGGATGGGCTTGCCGTCGACCATATGCTGCTGAATCCACGCAACCCACCCCGAGTTCGTGGTGCCCGCGAACTGGCCGATCAAGATCGGGATGTAGAGCAGCGACGAGGCGAAGATGACGGGAATCACACCCGCCTGGTTCACCTTGAGAGGGATGTACGTCGACGTGCCGCCGTACGAGCGGCGACCGATCATGCGCTTCGCGTACTGCACCGGAATGCGGCGCTGAGCCTGCTCGACGAAGACCACGAGGGCGACCATCACGAAGCCGATCAGGATGACCGTGCCGAACTCGATCCAGCCCTTCGCGAGCTTGCCGCTCAGCTTGATGGCCCACAGAGCGCCGGGGAAGCCGGCGGCGATCGAGATGAACATCAGGATCGACATGCCGTTGCCGATGCCGCGGTCGGTGATGAGCTCGCCGAGCCACATGACGAGCGCCGTACCGGCGGTCATCGTGATGACCATGGTGACGATCACGAAGATCGACTGGTCCGGCACGACCTGGTCCCGGACCGTGCAGCCGCTGAACAGCGCACCGCTCTTGGCGGTGGCGACCAGACCCGTGCCCTGCAGGATGGCGAGGGCGACGGTCAGGTAGCGGGTGTACTGCGTGATCTTGGCCTGGCCGGACTGGCCTTCCTTCTTGAGTGCCTCAAGACGCGGGATGACCACGGTCAGCAGCTGAAGGATGATGCTCGCCGTGATGTACGGCATGATGCCGAGCGCGAAGATGGTGATCTGCAGCAGCGCACCACCGCTGAACATGTCCATCAGGCCGAGCAGGTTGTTGTTGCCCGACTGGGCCTGCTTGACACAGATCTGGACGTTCTCGTAGTTCACACCGGGAACGGGGATGTGCGCACCGAGCCGGTAGAGCACGATGATGCCGAGCGTGAAGAGCAGCTTCTTGCGCAGGTCGGGCGTCTTGAACGCCCGGGCGAACGCGGTGAGCACGGTGCCTCCTGCGACCCCCGCGTGACGCGCGTGAGGTGACGGTTTCGTAAGTGAGTAGATACCGAACACGGCAGCCACACGCCACACGAGCGCAGACTGCCGCATACCAACAGCGGCTACCATACCCGGCCGCCCCGGCGAGCGTGAAACGTCGCGGAGGCACGTCACGGGCAGCCGAGCCGACGGCGACCCGTTGGCCCCGAACATCCGGCTTGTGCCGGGAGCTCGGCTCTCTGCCAGGGCGAAGGCCACGATAAGTACCGCGGGAGCGGGCTCGTCAAGAGTGGTGGCCCCTAGAGGACGCTTGTTGACGCGGGCCCGGGTCCGTACCGCCTCCCCCGCCCGCGCCGCGTTCCGTACCGGCCTTCGTACGGGGCTTCGTACGGAAAGAGCCTGGCCGGCACCCCGCGAGGGGTACCGGCCAGGCTCTGTTCTGTCAGTACGAGACTCAGACGAGCTCGGTGACCGTGCCGCCGGCGGCGGCGATCTTCTCCTTGGCGGAGCCGGAGACGGCGTCGACCGTCACCTGCAGCGCCACGGAGATCTCGCCCTGGCCGAGCACCTTGACGAGCTGGTTCTTGCGAACCGCGCCCTTGGCGACCAGGTCGGCGACCGTGACCTCGCCACCCTCGGGGTAGAGGGAGGCGAGCTTGTCCAGGTTCACGACCTGGTACTCGGTCTTGAACGGGTTCTTGAAGCCCTTCAGCTTCGGGAGGCGCATGTGGAGGGGCATCTGGCCACCCTCGAAGCGCTCCGGAACCTGGTAACGGGCCTTCGTGCCCTTGGTACCACGACCGGCCGTCTTACCCTTCGACGCCTCACCACGACCCACACGGGTCTTGGCGGTCTTGGCGCCCGGGGCGGGACGGAGGTTGTGGATCTTGAGCGGGTTCTGCTCCGCCATGATCAGTCGACCTCCTCGACCGTCACGAGGTGGCGGACGGTGTGCACCATGCCGCGGAACTCGGGGCGGTCCTCCTTGACGACCACGTCGTTGACCCTCTTCAGGCCAAGCGAACGCAGCGTGTCACGGTGGTTCTGCTTGCTGCCGATGTACGACTTCGTCTGCGTGATCTTGAGGCGAGCCATTACGCACCCGCTCCCGCACGCGCACGCAGCAGAGCCGCGGGGGCGACGTCCTCGAGCGGCAGACCGCGGCGGGCCGCGATCTCCTCGGGACGCTGCAGGCCCTTCAGGGCCGCCACGGTCGCGTGCACGATGTTGATCGCGTTGTCGGAGCCCAGGGACTTCGACAGGATGTCGTGAACGCCGGCGCACTCCAGGACGGCACGCACCGGGCCACCGGCGATCACACCGGTACCGGGGGAAGCCGGCTTGAGCAGGACGACGCCCGCGGCCTTCTCACCCTGGATGGGGTGCGGGATGGTGCCCTGGATACGGGGGACCTTGAAGAAGTGCTTCTTGGCCTCCTCCACACCCTTGGCGATGGCGGCCGGCACCTCCTTGGCCTTGCCGTAACCGACACCCACGGTGCCGTCACCGTCGCCCACCACGACCAGCGCGGTGAAGCTGAAGCGACGACCACCCTTCACAACCTTGGCGACGCGGTTGATCGCGACGACGCGCTCAACGTACGCGGTCTTCTCGGCGGCAGCAGCGCCGCCGTCACGGCCCTTCCGGTCCCGCCGCTCGCCGCCACCGGCACCGCTTCCGCGGCGCTGGGGTCCAGCCATTGGAATTACCTCTCTTCGTTTTCCGCTGAGCTACGGAACCGGGCTCAGAACTTCAGGCCGGCTTCGCGGGCGGCGTCCGCCAGGGCGGCGATGCGCCCGGCGTACTGGTTACCGCCACGGTCGAACACGACAGCCTCGACGCCGGCGGCCTTGGCACGCTCGGCCACGAGCTGGCCGACCTGCTTCGCCTTCGACGACTTGTCGCCCTCGCCGCCGCGGATGGACGCGTCCAGGGTCGACGCCGACGCGAGGGTGTGCCCCGCGATGTCGTCGATGACCTGAGCGGTGATCCCACGGTTGGACCGGGTGACGACCAGGCGCGGACGCTCCGGCGTACCCGAGACCTTCTTGCGGATGCGGATGTGGCGACGCTTCAGAGCAGCGCCCTTGTAGGCCTTGCCCTTGGCAATCTTCACGCCGTATGCCATGGCTTACTTACCAGCCTTTCCGACCTTGCGGCGGATGACCTCGCCCGCGTACTTCACGCCCTTGGCCTTGTACGGGTCGGGCTTGCGCAGCTTGCGGATGTTCGCGGCGACCTCGCCGACCTTCTGCTTGTCGATGCCCTCGACCGAGAACTTGGTCGGCGACTCGACCTTGAACGAGATGCCCTCGGGCGCCTCGACGAGGATCGGGTGGCTGTAACCGAGCTGGAACTCCAGGTTGGAGCCCTTGGCGGCGACGCGGTAACCGACACCGCTGATCTCGAGCGCCTTCGTGTACCCCTGGGTCACACCGGTGATCATGTTGGCCACCAGCGTGCGGGACAGGCCGTGCAGGGCCTTGTTCTGACGCTCATCGTTCGGGCGGGTGACGTTCAGAACGCCGTCCTCACCCTTGACGATCTCGATGGGGGCGGCGACGGTGTGGCTGAGGGTGCCCTTGGGGCCCTTCACCTGGACCGTACGGCCATCGATGGTGACGTCCACACCGGCGGGAACCTGGATGGGGAGCTTGCCGATACGCGACATTGGCTTTTCCTCCGTTCCCGACTACCAGACGTAGGCGAGGACTTCCCCACCCACGCCCTTCTTCTGCGCCTGCTGGCCGGTCAGGAGGCCGTGCGACGTGGAGATGATCGCCACGCCGAGACCACCGAGGACCTTCGGCAGGTTGGTGGACTTCGCGTAGACCCGGAGACCGGGCTTCGAGATCCGCTTGATGCCCGCGATGGAGCGCTCACGGTTCGGGCCGAACTTCAGCTCGAGGACGAGGTTCTTACCGACCTCGGCGTCCTCGACCTTCCAGCCCGTGATGAAGCCCTCCTGCTTGAGGATCTCCGCGATGTGGGACTTGATCTTGCTGTGCGGCATCGTCACGGTGTCGTGGTACGCCGAGTTCGCGTTCCGCAGACGCGTAAGCATGTCTGCGATCGGATCAGTCATGGTCATGAATTGGCCTTCGGCCTCTCTCGCCGGGGTTTCCTGTATGCGCCATCCCTCTCCCCGCTCATGGGCGGGACGGGTGCGGTGCGGGGACCTACGGCGTAGTAAGTCGTACGGGCGGCAGGCGCCCAACCCCGCAAGCCTACGGCATGTGGGGAAGGGCTCCTGCCGACCAGATGCTTACCGAGAGCCCGGCATCAACCGAAGTCGGTTGTTACCAGGAGCTCTTGGTGACGCCCGGCAGCTCGCCGCGGTGAGCCATCTCACGAAGGCACACACGGCACAGGCCGAACTTGCGGTACACGGAGTGCGGCCGGCCGCAGCGCTGGCAGCGGGTGTAGGCACGCACACCGAACTTGGGCTTGCGAGCAGCCTTCGCGATCAGAGCCTTCTTCGCCATCTCGCTCACGCCTCCTTGAAGGGGAAGCCGAGGTGACGGAGGAGCGCGCGGCCCTCAGCGTCGTTGGTCGCCGTGGTGACCACGGTGATGTCCATACCCCGGACGCGGTCGATCTTGTCCTGGTCGATCTCGTGGAACATGACCTGCTCCGTGAGACCGAAGGTGTAGTTGCCACGGCCGTCGAACTGCTTGGGGGACAGACCACGGAAGTCGCGGATGCGCGGGAGCGCGAGCGACAGGGTGCGGTCCAGGAACTCCCACATGCGGTCGCCACGGAGCGTGACGTGGGCACCGATCGGCTGGCCCTCACGCAGCTTGAACTGCGCGATGGACTTGCGGGCCTTGGTGACGGCCGGCTTCTGACCGGTGATCGTGGTGAGGTCGCGGATGGCGCCCTCGATCAGCTTGGAGTCGCGGGCGGCGTCGCCCACACCCATGTTGACCACGATCTTGACGAGGCCCGGCACCTGCATGACGTTCTCGTACGAGAACTCCTCACGCAGCTTGCCGACGATCTCCTCGCGGTACTTCGTCTTGAGGCGCGGAGTGGTGGTGGTCGTCATCAGATGTCCTCACCCGTCCGCTTGGCAACGCGGATCTTGTTGCCCTCTTCGTCGAAGCGGTAACCGACGCGGGTCACGACCTTCTTGCCGTCCTTCTCCACGACGAGCTGAACGTTGCTCACGTGGATGGGGGCCTCGACCGTGACGATGCCGCCGGCCTGGGAGGCGCGGCCCGGCTGGTTCGCCTTGGTGTGCTTCTTGACCCGGTTGACACCCTCGACCAGGACGCGGTCCTCGCGGGGGTAGGCCGCGATGACCTTGCCCTGCTTGCCCTTGTCCTTGCCGGTGATGACCTGGACCAGGTCGCCCTTCTTGATCTTCATGCTTACAGCACCTCCGGCGCGAGCGAGATGATCTTCATGAACTTCTTCTCGCGCAGCTCACGGCCCACGGGGCCGAAGATACGGGTGCCGCGAGGGTCGCCGTCGTTCTTGAGAATGACGGCGGCGTTCTCGTCGAAGCGGATGTACGAGCCGTCCTGGCGGCGGCGCTCCTTGACGGTGCGAACGATGACCGCCTTGACGACGTCACCCTTCTTCACGTTGCCACCGGGGATCGCGTCCTTGACGGTGGCGACGATGACGTCACCGATGCCCGCGTAGCGGCGACCGGAGCCACCGAGCACACGGATGCAAAGGATCTCCTTCGCACCAGTGTTGTCGGCGACACGCAGTCGCGACTCCTGCTGGATCACGTCTATCTCCTGAATGTCTGCCGGTTCCCGGCGCCCGTGGGCGAACCCACGGGACGCCGAGCCTGGCGGAACGAACTCGAAGGGTTACCCCTTCAAGTGATTACTTGGCCTTCTCGAGGATCTCGACGACGCGCCAGCGCTTCGTCGCGGACAGCGGCCGGGTCTCCATGAGGAGGACGCGGTCGCCGACACCCGCGGCGTTCTGCTCGTCGTGCGCCTTGAGCTTGTTCGTACGGCGGATGACCTTGCCGTACAGCGCGTGCTTGACGCGGTCCTCGACAGCGACGACGACGGTCTTGTCCATCTTGTCGCTGACGACCAGACCCTCACGGGTCTTGCGGAAACCGCGGGCTTCCTTGTTTTCAGTCACGTTGCTCTCGCTCATCAGGCGCTCTCCACCGTCTCGATGCCCAGCTCGCGCTCGCGCATCAGGGTGTAGATCCGGGCGATGTCCTTACGGACGGCCTTCAGCCGGCCGTGGTTCTCGAGCTGACCGGTCGCCGCCTGGAAGCGGAGGTTGAACAGCTCTTCCTTGGCCTCGCGGAGCTTGCCGACAAGCTCCTCGTTGCCCAGCTCGCGCAGCTCGGACGCCTTGGTACCGGCCGACATCACGCCTCACCTGCCTCGCGCCGAACGATCCGGCACTTCATCGGAAGCTTGTGAGCAGCGCGGGTAAGCGCCTCACGCGCAATCTTCTCGTTCGGGTAGGACAGCTCGAACATCACCCGACCGGGCTTGACGTTCGCGACCCACCACTCCGGGGAGCCCTTACCGGAACCCATGCGGGTCTCGGCGGGCTTCTTCGTGAGCGGGCGGTCCGGGTAGATGTTGATCCAGACCTTGCCGCCACGCTTGATGTGGCGGGTCATCGCGATACGAGCCGCCTCGATCTGGCGGTTGGTCACGTACGCCGGAGTGATGGCCTGAATGCCGTACTCGCCGAACGCAACCTGCGTACCACCCTTGGACATACCGCTCCGCTTGGGGTGGTGCTGCTTGCGGTGCTTGACCCTACGGGGGATCAGCATGACGGTCAGGCCTCCGTTCCGGTGCTGCTCTCAGCCGGAGCAGCGGCAGCGGCCTCGGCCTTGGGGGCCTCGGCGGCGGGTGCCTGCTGCTGCGGCTTGCGGCCGCGACCGCCACGCTCGCCACGGCCACCACGGGCCGGGCGGTCGGCACCGCCACGGGCCGGGCGGTTGCCGGCGCGGGCGGCGGCGTTCTCGGCGCGAACCTCGGCGATGTTCTTGACGTCGCCCTTGTAGATCCAGACCTTCACGCCGATGCGGCCGAAGGTGGTCTTGGCCTCGAAGAAGCCGTACTCGACGTTCGCGCGGAGCGTGTGCAGCGGCACACGGCCCTCGCGGTAGAACTCCGAGCGGGACATCTCGGCGCCGCCGAGACGGCCACCACACTGGATCTTGATGCCCTTGGCGCCCGCCTTCATGGCCGACTGCATGCTCTTGCGCATGGCGCGGCGGAAGGAGACGCGGGAGGACAGCTGCTCGGCAACGGCCTGGGCCACGAGCTGAGCGTCGACCTCGGGGTTCTTGACCTCGAGGATGTTCAGCTGGACCTGCTTGCCCGTGAGCTTCTCGAGGTCGCCGCGGATGCGGTCGGCCTCGGCGCCACGGCGGCCGATGACGATGCCCGGGCGGGCGGTGTGGATGTCCACGCGGACGCGGTCACGGGTGCGCTCGATCTCCACCTTCGAGATGCCGGCGCGCTCCATGCCGGACGTCATCATCCGACGGATGGCGACGTCTTCCTTGACGTAGTCCTTGTACAGCTTGTCGGCGTACCAGCGCGACTTGAAGTCGGTGGTGATGCCGAGCCGGAACCCGTGCGGGTTTACCTTCTGGCCCATTACCGGGTTCCTTCCTTGCTGCTGACGACCACGGTGATGTGGCTGGTCCGCTTGCGGATCCGGTAGGCACGGCCCTGGGCACGCGGACGGAACCGCTTCAGGGTCGGGCCCTCGTCGACGTACGCCTCGCTGATGTACAGCGAAGAGGCGTCCGTGTGGTCGTAGTTGTGCGCGGCGTTGGCGATGGCGCTGTCCAGCACCTTGCCGACCGGCACGCTCGCGGCCTGCGGGGCGAAACGCAGGACCGCCTGAGCCTCCGTGGCGTCCATGCCACGGATGAGGTCCACCACGCGGCGGGCCTTCATGGGCGTGACGCGGATGTACCGCGCCTGGGCCCTGGCTTCCATGGTTGTCCCTTCAGTGTCTGACACGTTCGTCATGGTCTGTCACCCCGCGTTAGCGGCGCTTCGACTTCCGGTCTTCCTTGACGTGACCCCGGAAGGTGCGCGTCGGCGAGAACTCGCCGAGCTTGTGGCCGACCATCGACTCGGTGACGAACACCGGGACGTGGGTCTTACCGTTGTGCACCGCGATCGTGTGGCCGAGCATGGCCGGGACGATCATCGAGCGACGGGACCAGGTCTTGATGACGTTCTTGGTGCCTGCCTCGTTCTGTACGTCCACCTTCTTGATCAGGTGGTCGTCGACGAAGGGCCCCTTCTTGAGACTGCGCGGCATCTAAACCCGCTCCTAGCGCTTCTTGTTCGTCTTGCGGCGGCGGACGATGTACTTGTTGCTCGCCTTCTTGGGAGAACGAGTACGACCCTCCTTCTGACCCCACGGGGAGACCGGGTGGCGACCACCGGAGGTCTTGCCCTCACCACCACCGTGCGGGTGGTCAACCGGGTTCATCGCCACACCGCGGACGGTCGGGCGAACGCCCAGCCAGCGCTTGCGGCCGGCCTTGCCCCAGTTGATGTTCGACTGCTCGGCGTTGCCGACCTCGCCGATGGTGGCGCGGCAGCGGACGTCGACCAGGCGGATCTCACCGGACGGCATGCGGAGGTGGGCCATCGAGCCCTCCTTCGCGAGCAGCTGCACGGAGGCACCCGCGGAGCGGGCGAACTTGGCGCCACCGCCGGGACGGAGCTCGATCGCGTGGATCGTGGTACCGACCGGGATGTTGCGGAGGGCCAGGTTGTTGCCGGGCTTGATGTCGGCGCCGGGACCGTTCTCGATCCTGTCGCCCTGGTTCAGGCCACGGGGGGCGATGATGTAGCGCTTCTCGCCGTCCGCGTAGTGCAGGAGCGCGATGCGCGCGGTGCGGTTCGGGTCGTACTCGATGTGCGCGACCTTCGCCGGCACGCCGTCCTTGTCGTGACGACGGAAGTCGATCACTCGGTAGGCGCGCTTGTGGCCACCGCCCTGGTGGCGGACGGTCACACGACCGGTGTTGTTACGGCCGCCCTTGCTGTGCAGGGGGCGGACCAGCGACTTCTCCGGCGTGGACCGCGTGATCTCGACAAAGTCGGCGACGCTGGAGCCACGACGGCCCGGAGTCGTCGGCTTGTACTTGCGGATACCCATTTCTCAGTCCTCGTCCGATATTCGGACGATCCGGACCGCCCTTAGGCGGTCGGACCGCCGAAGATGTCGATACGGCTGCCCTCGGCAAGGGTCACGATCGCGCGCTTGGTGTTGGCACGCTTGCCGAAGCCCGTGCGGGTGCGCTTGCGCTTGCCCTGGCGGTTGATCGTGTTGACCCCGGTGACCTTGACCGAGAAGACCGCCTCGACGGCCTGCTTGATCTGGGTCTTGTTGGCGCGCGGGTCGACGACGAACGTGTACTTGTTCTCGTCAAGGAGTGCGTAGCTCTTCTCGGAGACAACCGGCTTGACGAGAATGTCGCGCGGGTCCGTGAAGGTCTTGCTGGTGACGACGGCCTCAGTCATCAGGCGTCGCTCCCTTCGGTCTCAACGGCCTTGGGGCCAGACACGAAGGACTCGAGAGCGGCCTGGGTGAAGACCACGTCGTCGGAGACGAGCACGTCGTACGTGTTCAGCTGGCCCGGCTCCAGGATGTGCACCTGGGGCAGGTTGCGGGCGGACAGCCACGCGGCCTCGTCGGAGCGCTCGGCGACCAGGAGCAGGTTCTTGCGCTCCGAGATCTTGCCGAACAGCGTCTTGGCGGCCTTGGTGGAGACCTCGCCCTCGACCACGCCGGTGACGACGTGGATACGGGAGTGGCGGGCCCGGTCGGAGAGGGCACCGCGCAGGGCGGCGGCCTTCATCTTCTTCGGGGTCCGCTGCGAGTAGTCGCGCGGCACGGGGCCGTGGACGACGCCACCGCCGGCGAACTGCGGCGCGCGGGTCGAACCCTGGCGGGCGCGGCCGGTGCCCTTCTGGCGGTACGGCTTCTTGCCGCCGCCGCGGACCTCGCCGCGCGTCTTCGTCTTGTGCGTGCCCTGGCGGGCAGCGGCCAGCTGCGCGACGACGACCTGGTGGATCAGCGGAACGCTGGTCTTCGCGTCGAAGATCTCCGCGGGGAGCTCGACGGTCCCGGCCTTGTCGCCAACCGGCGAAAGGATGTCAATGGTGCTCATCGGTTACCTCAGGCCCCCTTGGCCGCGGTACGGACCAGGACGAGGCCGCCGTTCGGACCGGGAACCGCGCCCTTGATGAGCAGCAGACCCTTCTCCGCGTCAACGGCGTGGACGGTCAGGTTCTGGGTGGTGACCCGCTCGTTGCCCATGCGGCCCGCCATGCGGAGGCCCTTGAACACGCGGCCCGGGGTGGCGCAGCCACCGATGGAACCGGGCGAGCGGTGCTTGCGCTGGGTGCCGTGTCCGGCGCCCAGGCCACGGAAGTTGTGGCGCTTCATGACACCGGCGAAGCCCTTGCCCTTGCTCTTGCCGGTGACGTCGACCTTGACGCCCGCCTCGAAGACCTCGGCGGTGACTTCCTGGCCGAGCGTGTACTCGGAGGCGTCAGCGGTGCGGATCTCCACCAGGTGGCGGCGGGGGGTGACGTCGGCCTTGGCGAAGTGGCCCTTGAGGGGCTTGTTCACCTTGCGCGGGTCGATCTCGCCGAAGGCGATCTGGACCGACTCGTAGCCGTCGGTGTCGTTCGTGCGGACCTGGGTGACGACGCAGGGACCGGCCTTGACGACGGTCACCGGAACAACCCGGTTGTTCTCGTCCCAGACCTGGGTCATGCCGAGCTTCTCGCCCAGGACGCCCTTAATGTTCTTAGCCATCTCGCGCGTCACCTCAGAGCTTGATCTCGATGTCGACGCCGGCCGGCAGGTCGAGACGCATGAGCGAGTCGACCGTCTTCGGCGTGGGGTCGAGGATGTCGATGAGGCGCTTGTGCGTGCGCATCTCGAAGTGCTCGCGCGAGTCCTTGTACTTGTGCGGCGACTTGATGACGCAGTACACGTTCTTCTCAGTGGGCAGCGGCACCGGGCCCGCGACCGACGCACCAGTGCGCGTCACCGTCTCCACGATCTTCTTGGCCGAGGAGTCGATGACCTCGTGGTCGTAGGCCTTGAGCCGGATGCGGATCTTCTGTCCCGCCATGGCTACTCAGTAGTCCTGTCTCTCGTAACGCTCTGGAACCTGGTGGGCTCTGGTCACTCTTGCCTTCTCCGACCCACGCGGTCGGGCGTGTCGCACTCCCTCTACGAAGATCTCCCGAAGGATTTCCCAACCAAGGGGGTGCGGTCCGCCGAGGACCGCAAGCCGGGGGAGGACACCCACCGGGTGCCTGGCCGGTACCCCGCTGACGCTTCCCGGAAGATTCCCGTACGTCCGCCCCTGATCAGGGGCGACGAGTACTGTGGGACTCGCTTCCGGTCCTCCCGGCGGGAGGCGCGCAGCATCGGCACTCAACCGAGCAACCCGGACAGTCTGCCATACGGGGCGGCATCGCCGCCAATCGAGCCGAAGAGAATACCCCGGGGGCTGTGACGATCAAACCGGGGCACGCGGAGCCACGACGCGGCCGCGGGCGCTCGCCGCCCCGGGACCCGGCGGGGGCGCCCCTCCGTGGGCTCGGCAGGGCGCGCCGCTCCGGGGCCTCGGGCCGCCGATCCGGG
>NZ_JABWDV010000053.1 GCF_013362995.1 Streptomyces sp. TRM64462
GGGGCGTCGGCGGGGCGGGTCAGGCGCCCGACATCATCTCTTCCGCGCGCCTGGCCATCTCGTCCGGCGGGATGTCCTCCACGTGCGTCGAGACGTCCCACCGGTGGCCGTACGGGTCCTCGATCTGGCCGGAGCGGTCGCCGTAGAACTTGTTCTCGACCGGCTGGAGCACCTTGGCGCCCAGCGAGACGGCCCGTTCCACGGCGGCGTCCACGTCCTCGACGTACACCATGATCGACAGCGGTGAGCCGCCGACCTTCTTCGGTCCGACGGCGCCCATCTCGGGGAACTCGTCAGCGAGCATCAGCACCGAATTGCCGATCTGGAGCTCGGCGTGGCCGAGCTTGCCGTCCGGTGTGGGGAACCGGATCCGTTCGGTGGCGCCGAACACGGACGTGTAGAAGTCGATCGCGGCGGCCGCGCCGTCGACGTACAGGTACGGGGTGAGCCGGGGATACTCCTCCGGGATGGGTTTCGTGGCCATGAGCACCTCCACTAGGGGTTCCTGTGGCCAAGCTTTCACCCCGGGCCCGGGCCCGCATCCCGGCTCGCCCCGCCGTTCACCCCTCCCTCTGGGCCAGCTTCAGCAGATGGTCGGCGAGCGCCTGACCGCCCTCCGGGTCGCGAGAGATCAGCAGCAGCGTGTCGTCGCCCGCGATGGTGCCGAGGATGGCGTGGAGTTCGGCCTGGTCGATGGCCGAGGCGAGGAACTGCGCGGCGCCCGGCGGGGTGCGCAGGACGACCAGGTTGGCGGAGGCCTCCGCGGAGATGAGGAGTTCGCCGGAGAGGCGCCGCATGCGCTCCTCCTTGGCGGACTCGCCGAGCGGCGCCTGCGGGGTGCGGAAGCCGCCCTCGCTGGGCACCGCGTAGATCAGCTCGCCGCCCGTGTTGCGGATCTTCACGGCGCCCAGCTCGTCGAGGTCGCGGGAGAGCGTCGCCTGGGTGACGCTCAGCCCGTCGTCCGCGAGGAGCCTGGCCAGCTGGCTCTGGGAGCGCACCGGCTGCCGGTTGAGGATGTCCACGATCCGCCGGTGGCGTGCCGTGCGGGTCTGGGGGACGGCGGGTCCGCTGTGGCCGTTGTCCTGGGCCTCGGTCATCGTTGTGTCATTCTCCGGCTCTTGTCTCCCCGTCGGCCTGGTCCAGGACACCGGGCAGGGCCCGGAGGAAGGCGTCCACGTCGTCGTCGCCGATGATCAGCGGTGGCATGAGCCGTACGACGTCGGGGGCGGGCGCGTTCACCAGGAGGCCGGCGTCCTGAGCCGCCTGCTGCACCTTGGCTGCGAGGGGCTCGGTGAGCACGATACCCAGCAGCAGGCCCGCACCGCGGACGTGGGAGACCAGCGGGTGGTCGAGGGCTTCGATTCCGTGGCGGAGTTTCTCGCCGAGCCGCTTGACCTGGTCGAGGGCTCCGTCGGCGGCGAGGGTGTCGAGCACGGCGAGTCCGGCGGCGCAGGCGACGGGGTTGCCGCCGAAGGTGGTGCCGTGGTGGCCGGGCTTGAGCAGGTCGGCCGCGGGGCCGAACGCGACGGTCGCGCCGATGGGCAGGCCGCCGCCGAGGCCCTTGGCGAGGGTGAGGACATCGGGCTCGACGCCGTGCGCCTGGTGCTCGAACCACTGGCCGCAGCGGCCGATGCCGGTCTGGACCTCGTCGAGGACGAGGAGGGTGCCGGTGGCGCGGGTGATCTCGCGGGCGGCCTCCAGGTAGCCCTTGGGCGGGACGACCACGCCGTTCTCGCCCTGGATCGGCTCGATGATCACGAGGGCGGTGTCGGTGGTGACCGCCGCGCGCAGGGCGTCGGCGTCGGCGTACGGGACGTGGGTGACGTCGCCGGGCAGGGGCAGGAACGGCTCCTGCTTCGCGGGCTGGCCGGTGAGGGCGAGGGCGCCCATGGTGCGGCCGTGGAAGCCGCCGGTGGTGGCGACCATGTGCGGGCGGCCGGTGAGGCGGCCGATCTTGAAGGCGGCCTCGTTGGCCTCGGCGCCGGAGTTGCAGAAGAAGACCCGGCCGGGGCGCCCGGAGAGCTGGAGCAGCCGCTCGGCGAGGGCGACGGGCGGCTCGGCGACGAAGAGGTTGGAGACGTGGGACAGGGACTGGATCTGGTCGGTGACCGCCTTGACGACCGCCGGATGGGCGTGGCCCAGGGCGGTGACGGCGATGCCGCCGACGAAGTCGAGGTACTCCTTGCCGTCGGCGTCCCAGACGCGAGAGCCCGCTCCGCGGACGAGGGGGAGGCGGGGCGTGCCGTAGTTGTCCGCCATGGCGGACTGCCAGCGCTGGGTGAGCTGTTCGTTGCTCATGCGGAAGCTGCCTCCTGTTCGTCCGGGACGACCATGGTGCCGATGCCTTCGTCGGTGAAGATCTCCAGCAGGATGGAGTGCTGGACGCGCCCGTCGATGACGCGGGCGGTGTGGACGCCGTTGCGTACGGCGTGCAGGCAGCCCTCCATCTTGGGGACCATGCCGCTGGACAGCTCGGGCAGGAGCTTCTCCAGTTGGGTGGCGGTGAGGCGGCTGATGACCTCGTCACTGTGCGGCCAGTCCTCGTAGAGGCCCTCGACGTCGGTGAGGACCATCAGCGTTTCGGCGTCCAGCGCCGCAGCGAGTGCCGCAGCCGCCGTATCAGCATTGACGTTGTAGACATGTCCGTCGTCCTCGGAGCGGGCGATGGAGGAGACGACCGGGATGCGGCCGTCGGCGAGGAGCGCCTCGATGGCGCCGGTGTCGATGGCGGTGATCTCGCCGACGCGGCCGATGTCGACGAGTTCGCCCTCGATGCGGGGCTGGTGCTTGGTGGCGGTGATGGTGTGGGCGTCCTCGCCGGTGAGGCCGACGGCGAGCGGGCCGTGCTGGTTGAGCAGGCCGACGAGCTCGCGCTGGACCTGGCCGGCGAGGACCATCCGTACGACGTCCATCGCGTCCTCGGTGGTGACGCGGAGGCCCGCCTTGAACTCGCTGACGATGCCGTGCCGGTCGAGGGCGGCGCTGATCTGGGGGCCGCCGCCGTGCACGACGACGGGCTTGAGTCCGGCGTGGTGGAGGAAGACGACGTCCTGGGCGAAGGCGGCCTTCAGCTCCTCGTCGACCATGGCGTTGCCGCCGAACTTGATGACGACGGTCTTGCCGCGGTGGCGGGTGAGCCAGGGCAGGGCCTCGATGAGGATCTGGGCCTTGGGCAGCGCGGTGTGCTTGCGGGTCGCGGTCATGAGCTGTACGCGCTGTTCTCGTGGACGTAGTCGGCGGTGAGGTCGTTGGTCCAGATCACGGCGGATGCCGTGCCGGCGGCGAGGTCGGCGGTGATCTTGACTTCGCGGTAGCGCATGTCGACGAGCTCGCGGTCCTCGCCGACGCCGCCGTTCTTGCAGACCCAGACGTCGTTGATGGCGACGTTGAGGCGGTCGGGCTCGAAGGCGGCGGACGTGGTGCCGATGGCGGAGAGCACCCGGCCCCAGTTGGGGTCCTCGCCGTGGATGGCGCACTTGAGGAGGTTGTTGCGGGCGATGGACCGGCCGACCTCGACGGCGTCGTCCTCGGTCGCGGCGTTCACCACCTCGATACGGATGTCCTTGGACGCGCCCTCGGCGTCGCCGATGAGCTGGCGGCCGAGGCTGTCGCAGACCTCCCGTACGGCTTCCGCGAACGCGTCGTAAGCGGGGGTGACGCCGGAGGCGCCGGAGGCCAGGAGCAGGACGGTGTCGTTGGTGGACATGCAGCCGTCGGAGTCGACCCGGTCGAAGGTGACGCGGGTCGCGGCGCGCAGGGCCCGGTCGAGGTCGGGGGCCTCGATGTCGGCGTCGGTGGTGAGGACGACGAGCATCGTGGCGAGGCCGGGGGCGAGCATGCCCGCGCCCTTGGCCATGCCGCCGACGGTCCAGCCGTCCCGGGTGACGACGGCGGTCTTGTGGACCGTGTCGGTGGTCTTGATGGCGATGGCCGCCTTCTCACCGCCGTGCTCGCTGAGTTCGGCGGCGGCCTTCTCGACGCCGGGGAGCAGCTTGTCCATGGGGAGGAGGACCCCGATGAGCCCGGTGGAGCAGACGGCGACCTCGCCCGCGCCGATCTCCAGCACCTCCGCGGCCTTCTCGGCGGTGGCGTGGGTGTCCTGGAAGCCCTGGGGTCCTGTGCAGGCGTTGGCGCCGCCGGAGTTGAGGACGACGGCGGTCAGCTCGCCGGTCTTGAGCACCTGCTCGGACCACAGGACCGGGGCCGCCTTGACGCGGTTGGAGGTGAAGACGCCCGCGGCGGCGCGACGCGGACCGTTGTTGACCACGAGGGCCAGGTCCGGGTTGCCGTTCTCCTTGATTCCGGCGGCGATGCCCGCCGCCGTGAATCCCTTGGCTGCCGTGACGCTCACGGTGCGACTCCGATCGTGGAAAGTCCGGTCTCCTCGGGGAGTCCGAGGGCGATGTTCATACTCTGCACCGCGCCGCCGGCGGTGCCCTTGGTGAGGTTGTCGATGGCGCTGATCGCGATGATCCGGCCGGCCGCCTCGTCGTGGGCGACCTGGACGTGGACGGCGTTGGAGCCGTACACGGAGGCGGTCGCTGGCCACTGCCCCTCGGGGAGCAGGTGGACGAAGGCCTCGTCGCCGTACGCCTTCTCGTACGCGGCGCGTACGTCTTCGGCGCTGACGCCCGGCTTGGCCTTGGCGCTGCACGTGGCGAGGATGCCGCGGGCCATGGGGGCGAGGGTGGGCGTGAAGGACACGCTGACGGGCTCGCCGGCGGCCGCGGTGAGGTTCTGGGCCATCTCGGGTGTGTGGCGGTGGCCGCCGCCGACGCCGTACGGGGACATGGAGCCCATGACCTCGGAGCCGAGCAGGTGCGGCTTGGGTGCCTTGCCCGCGCCGGAGGTGCCGGTGGCGGCGACGATCACGGCCTCGGGCTCGACCAGGCCGTTCGCGTACGCGGGGAAGAGCGCGAGCGACACGGCGGTCGGGTAGCAGCCGGGCACCGCGACGCGCTTGGACCCCTCCAGCGCGG
Source organism: Streptomyces sp. TRM64462 (assembly GCF_013362995.1). Classification (GTDB taxonomy): domain Bacteria; phylum Actinomycetota; class Actinomycetes; order Streptomycetales; family Streptomycetaceae; genus Streptomyces. Next base: position 4,980 of record NZ_JABWDV010000053.1, read on the forward strand.
CGCGGGCGCCCGGCAGCTCGGGGAGGCCGTAGGGCCAGGTCCCGGCGTGCGGGGAGCCGTAGAACCTCTCCCAGTCGGCGGCGTCCTTCAGCCGGAAGTCGGCGCCCATGTCGATGACGAGGACGTCGTCTCCGAGCTGCTCGGCGACGGCGGCGGACTGCCCGTGGGGCAGCGCGAGAAACACCACGTCGTGCCCGGCGAGCGCCTCGGGCCCGGTCGCCTCAAGCACCCGCTCGGCCAGCGGAACGAGATGCGGCTGCAGCGCGCCGAGCTTCTGGCCCGCGTTGGAGTTGCCCGTGAGGGCGCCGATCTCGACACCGGGGTGGGCGAGCAGCAGGCGGAGCACTTCTCCGCCCGCGTATCCGCTCGCTCCTGCCACTGCCACGCGTACCGTCATCGGACCTCCCTCTCGATGGCATGACTATACACAGTCACGCAGTTTTATGCAAAGAGTGTCGGTCGACCGGGCAGAGCTCGCGACTTTCTATCTCCAACATGCGTTGTTCCTAGAATGGCCGGATGGAGGACATCGACGCGATCGCGGCGTTGCAGGATCCGGTGCGGCGCCGCCTGTACGAGTACGTGGCGGCACAGGGCCGCGAGGTCGGGCGCAACGAGGCCGCCGAGGCGGCCGGGGTGGCGCGCACGCTCGCCGCGCACCATCTGGACAGGCTGACCGAGGCCGGGCTGCTGGAGAGCGGCAGCCGCCGCCTGACGGGCCGTTCGGGGCCGGGGGCGGGCCGTCCCGCGAAGGTGTACACACGGGCGCGGGCCGAGCGGGCGGTGTCGCTGCCCGCCCGCGACTACCGCACGGCCGCCGAGCTGCTCGCCGAGGCCGCCGAGGAGGCCGGGCTCGACGCCGGGCTCTGCGCGGCGGCGCGCCGCAGGGGCGAGGTCATGCGCGGCTCGGCGGCGCCCTGCGGCGACCTTGAAGAGGCCATGGAGATGCTGGCCGCCCGCGGCTACGAACCGCACCTGGAAGGCGCGGACGGCGCCCAGGACACCGAGGGGGCGACCGCGGCGGCCGCAGGCGTCGTCCGCATGCACAACTGCCCCTTCCATGCCGTCGCCGAACGCTTCCCGCCGCTCGTCTGCGGCATGAATCTCGCACTGCTGGAGGGGCTGCTCGGTACGGACGGCCCCCTGCGCGCCCGCATGGACGCCCGGCCGGGCAAGTGCTGCGTGGTGGTGGAGAGTTCTAAAAACAATGATGATTGACATAGAAAACCGGGCCGTGCTGGGATGAGGCCATGACCGCATCCGCGCATGCCGCCCACCTCGCCCAGCTCAATGTCGCCACGCTCCGTCACCCCCTCGACGACCCGCGCGTGGCGCCGTTCGTCGAGATGCTCGATCCGGTCAACGCCGCCGCCGACGGCGCGCCCGGCTTCGTGTGGCGGCTCGTGGAGGAGGGGGCGGCCGACGCCACCGGCCTGCGCCCGGCGGGCGAGGACGTCATCGTCAACCTGTCGGTGTGGGAGACCCAGGAGGCGCTGTGGGACTTCGCCTACCGCAGCGGGCACCTGGAGGTGATGCGGCGGCGCCGCGAATGGTTCGAACGGCACGTCGAGGCGCACCTGGTGCTCTGGTGGGTCCCCGCCGGGCACGTCCCGACCGTCGGCGAGGCCCTGGAGCGGCTGGCGGACCTGCGGACGCACGGGCCGTCCCCGCGCGCGTTCACCTTCGCCTCCTCCTACACCGCCGCCGAGGCCGCCCAGCACCTTCAGGCCGCGCCGCCGACGCGGCCTGAGCCGGTCACGCCAGAGTGACGCGCGTCCCGCCTTCAGCGGGCCTCCGCACGGTCAGCCGTCCGCGGCTTGTTCGGCTGGTTCGGCTTCCCAGCGCAGCAGGTCTCCCGGCTGGCACTCGAGTACCTCGCAGAGCGCGGCGAGCGTCGCGAAGCGGACCGCCTTGGCGCGGCCGTTCTTGAGCACCGCCAGGTTGGCGGGCGTGATGCCGACGCGTTCGGCGAGTTCGCCCACGGACATCTTCCGCTTCGCCAGCATCACGTCGATGTCGACGGCGATCGGCATCAGATCACCCCGTCCAGCTCGGCCTCCAGCTGCGCCGCCTGGGTGTCGCGCGCGACGGCCTGGGCGAGCAGCATCCGCAGCACCAGCACGATGAGGGCGACACCCAGGACCGCCAGTCCGAGCACGCCGATCAGGAGGACGATGCCGGGGGCGACGGCCTCACCAGGCGCCAGGACGACCCCGAACGCGAACACCAGGAGGGCGGCCGCCACGAAGGCGCCGGTCACGGTGTCCACGTACCGGAAGGCGGCGTGCGAGAACACGGTTCCGCGCCGCACCATCGTCACCAGCCGCCACACGCAGACCAGGACGACCTGCAGCGCCACGACACCCAGGACGACCATCACGAGGACCGGGGTGCGCAGGTGCGCGACGTCCGCGTCGAGGCCCTTCATGTCGCCGGCCAGCAGCGGCACCATCACTCCCTGCACGAACAGCGAGCCGGCGGCCAGCACCACGAGCACGGCACGCAGTGCGAGCACTGTCAGCTGTCCCATCACCCCTCCTTCGATCGATTCACGATGGAAACCTATCGAGAGTCGATAGGTTCGGCAGGCAGGACCGCCGCTGCGGATCGCCGTACCCACCTAGGCAACCCGCACCGGACGATGGGCCCCGGCGGGCGGCCGAGGCCGTAGGATCCGAGCCGCAGTCGTCCCCACAGGAGGAAACGTGGCCGCGTCCCCGGCGCCCGGCGTACTCGCCCGGATGCCCGATCTCGTCCGTGCGATGCCGGCCGAACGGGGCGGTGTCCTCTGGAAACTCACGCCCGAGGCCCGCCAACTGGACGCGAACGTCGTACGGTTGGCGCCGGGCGCCCAGGTCGCGAGCCATGTCGAGCCGGACCTCGACGTGCTGCTGTACGTCGTGAACGGCCGCGGCACGCTGGTCACCGAGGAGGACGAGGAACCGCAGCCGCTTGAGGGCGGGTGCGTGGTGTGGCTGCCGCACGGGGCGCGACGGGGGCTGGAGGCGGGGCCGCACGGGCTCGACTACCTCACGGTGCACCGGCGTCGCCCGGGCATGACGATCCGTCACGCGCCGGGTGCGGGCGGGGCTTCCGAGCGGGCGGGCGGTGAGCCGGCGTGCCTGCTGGACCGGGTGTGCCCGGAGTGCGGGCGCCTCGCGCCCGAAGCGCCCGACGTCCGCTTCTGCGGGCGGTGCGGGACGCGTCTGCCGGAGCGCTGACGGCGGCGGCCAGGAACTGGAGGGCGGCCGCCGCCGCGAGGACGCCGGGCGGCGTGTGCGGGGCGTCCGGCTGCGGGCGGGTCTACCTCGCCCTGGGCAGCGGCGTACCGCAGCGCTACTGCTCGCGCCGGTGCGCGACCCGGGTGCGGGTCGCCGCCCACCGGCGCGCGAAAGCCGCCGGCTGAGAGGCCCGCCCCCGATGAGCCCTCAGCGCGTCCTCAGCGCGTCTTCAGCGCTTCACCGCGCGCAGCACCACGAACTTCGGGTCGCTCGCGACCACCGCGCAGTTGCCGAAGAGGCGCTTGAGCGTGACGTGGTAGCCGAGGTGGCGGTTGCCGACGACCCGCAGTTCGCCGCCGCGCCGCAGGGCGCGCCGCGCGCCGGTGAACATCCGGCGGGCTGTGGCGTCGGTGAGGGCCTGGTGGCTGTGGAAGGGCGGGTTGTTCAGGACGACGTCGACGGAGCCGTCGGGGATGTCCGCCGCGCCGTCGCCGACCACGAACCGGGCCTTGGCCGCGGGCGGTGCGCTCGCGCGGAACGTCTCCTCGGCGGAGGCGACGGCCTGGTACGACTCATCGGTGAAGATCACTTCCGCGTCGGGTTCGGCGGTCGCGACGGCGAGGCCCACGACGCCGTTGCCGCAGCCGAGGTCGACGACGCGGGAGCCGCCGAGGCCGCGCGGCAGGTGCTGGAGGAAGAGCCGGGTGCCGATGTCCAGGCGGTCGGCGCAGAAGATGCCGGCGTGGTTGACGACCGTCAGCCCGGCGGCGGCCGGGGCGTCGGCGGGCAGGCGGTACCGGTGGGGCCACGGGTTCTCGCCACGCGCGAGGCCCGGATCGGGGGTGCTGAAGATCAGGCGGGCCTTCTTCACGGCGAGGGACGTGCGCGTGGGGCCGACGAGCCGTTCGAACAGCGTGAGCGTGGAGGTGTGGATCTCCTTGACCATGCCCGTGCCGATGACGACCGTGCCGGCGTGCAGGGCGGGCGCGAGCCGGTGCAGCTGGTCCTCCAGGAGCGCGAGGCTCTTGGGGACGCGGACGAGCAGCACGTCGACGCGCTCGGGCGGGGTGTCCCGGGTGGTGAGCAGGCGGGGCGCCGTGCCGTGGGCCAGCCCCGCGCGCGCCAGGTTCGACCGGGTGGCCTCGCGGCCCAGGTACGAGTCGGTGATCTGGACCAGCGTGCCGCTGGCGCCCGGCCGTCCGGCCAGCGCCGTGACCAGGGCGCCCCAGCGGTCGCCCAGCACCGCGACGGTGCCCTGGAGCGCCGGGGCGCCCGGTTCGGTGAGCTGCCGCAGCAGGTACTCGTCGGCGGCGTCCCAGGCGCGCAGCGGGTCGCGCGGGTGCTCGGGGAAGCGGGTGAGCTCGTACTCGCCCCAGGGCGTGGTCAAACGGTTCATCGTGGCTTCAGGCTAGCCGGTACGGAGCCGGGTCCCGCTTCCGCTCCCCGCCCCCGCTTCCGCTCACTGCGCGCCGAGGGTCATCCAGCGCTCGGGGTGGCGCAGCGGCCGGAAGCCCGCCTTCTCGTACACGCCGTGCGCGTCCTCCGTGGCGAGCATGATCCGCTTCAGCCCGAGCGGCGCGAGACGCGTGCGCACCGCGTCGACGAGGGCGCCGCCGAGGCCCTTGCCGCGTGCCTCGCGGGCGACGTAGACGTCGCAGAGCCAGGCGAAGGTGGCGTGGTCGGTGACGATCCGGGCGTACCCGGCCATGGCGCCGGTCGCCGTGTCGTACGCGCCGAAGTTGAGGGATCCGTCGATGGCCCGGTCCTGCGTCTCGCGGCTGCGGCCCAGCGCCCAGTAGGCGTCCGTCGAGAGCCAGTGGTGAACCAGTGCGCGATCCAGACGGGCAGGGTCGGTCGAAATCTCGTACGGGCCGAAAGCGGTCGTCTCCTTCATGGTCGAACGCTTGCAGGGAAAGGGCTCGCTGTCAGTGGTGGATGCCACGATCGACGCATGAACGCGACTGCTGCCGACTACCGCTGGCTCGACGACCACTGCCCGGACCTGATCGAGGCGTACTGCGCCACGCTCGTGCACGCGGTCCCGCCGGCGGAGGTGCTCGACCGGCTGCGGGCGCGCCGCGAGGGCGTGGTCACGGGCATATCGGCGCTCATGGAGGCGGCGGGCGAGGCGTGGCGGACGTCGGGGGGCGACCGGCACTTCGTGGGTGTCTGCGAGGTCGGCGGCTGGACGATGGTGGTGGAGCCGAACGGCTATCTGGGCAGCCTGAACGAGACGGCGAAGGCCCTGTCGAGGGGTACGGAGCTGGTCACGCACTTCCGCAACGTGAACGCGGTGGACCACTTCAGCCGCTACGTGGACGGCGATCTGCGGCTGCACTTCGAGCCGCTGTTCCCGTACGCGCGGGACGGGGCGGACGCGGACGCCCACGGGGCGGTGGCGCTGATGCGGGAGGTGGGCTTCGACCTGCGGGAGGAGGGCGGGGACATCGGCGCGACGACGGAGGCGGCGTTCGCGCTGGCCGAGCGGCTGACGGGGGTGCGGCTGACGCCGGGGCTGCTGGACGAGGCGGAGTTCGTGTGGGGTACGGCCCCGGGCGGCTGAACGCGGCGGTCCCGCGCGTCCGAGTGCGGCGGACCCGGGCATCCGAGTGCGGCGGACCCGGGCGTCCGAGTGCGGCAGGCCCGGGCAGCGGAACGCCGCCGGCCCGGGCGGCCGAAACGCGGCCGGGTCGGGCAGCGGAAACGCGGCAGTCCCGGGCTTCGAGTGCGCGCCTCGGGTGACGCGGACCACACGCAGGGACGTAGACTCCCAAATACGGACATCCACTCCGAGGAGGTCTCTCCCGATGGAAGCAACCGTGGGCGACAAGCTGCTGGTGCACGGCCGCGTGGTCGGCCAGCACGACCGGACCGCCGAGATCCTCGAAGTGCTCGGGGACCACGGCAATCCCCCGTACCGCGTCCGCTTCGACGACGACGGACACGAGGCCGTGATGTCACCGGGTCCCGACGCCGTCGTCCGGCACAAGGGACAGTTCAAGGAACACCACTGACCTCACGGGCCGTCCCTCACCTGCCCGGCGGACGGACCGGCGTCGGATAGTGGTCGGACACCACTCTGGCCATGGCACCGATCCGGTCCGTCGCCACGTCCCGGGTGCCGAAGAAGGCATGGCCGAGCACCTGGTCGTGCTCCCGGGCGAACGTGAGGTGCCGGGAGAGTTCCGCCGGGTCCTGCCAGGCCCGGTCCTGGAGCGGGTCACCGGCGCGGTACAGGGCCTCGCCCACGTACAGCTGGACGCCCGTGCCCCGGACGACGTCGTTCCACCACGGCACGAGGGTGGCGTAGTCGGCGGCGCGGTTGCCGATGTGCCAGTACAGCTGCGGCACCACGTGGTCGATCCAGCGTTCCTTGACCCATCGGTACGTATCGGCGTGCAGGTCGTCGTAGGTCTGCAGGCCCTGGGTCGCGGAGCCGCGCGGGTCGGTGGCGGCGTTGCGCCAGATCCCGAAGGGGCTGATGCCGAAACGCACCCGAGGCTTGATCTCCCTGATCCGCTCGGACATCTCGCGGACGAGCCGGTCGATGTTGTCGCGCCGCCAGGCGGCGCGGTCCGGGAAGCCGTCGCCGTGTGCGGCGTACGCGGCGTCGTCGTCGAAGGCCTGCCCGGCCACCGGATACGGATAGAAGTAGTCGTCGAAGTGGACGGCGTCGATGTCGTAGCGGCGGACGGCGTCCAGCATGGCGTCCTCGACGAACCGCCGGACCTCGGGCAGCCCCGGGTTGTAGTAGAGCTTCCCGCCGTACGGGACGACCCAGTCCGGGTGCAGGCGCGCCGGGTGCGAGGCGGCGAGCCGGGACGGGTCGGTGTGCAGGGCGACACGGTACGGGTTGAACCAGGCGTGCAGTTCCAGGCCCCGCCGGTGGGCCTCCTCGACGGCGGTGGCCAGCGGGTCCCAGCCGGGGTTCTTGCCCTGTGTACCGGTGAGGCACTGGGCCCACGGCTCGTACGGTGACGGCCACAGGGCGTCGGCCGTGGGCCGCACCTGGAGGATCACCGTGTTGAGCCGGCACTCGACCGCAGAGTCGAGTACGGCGAGCAGTTCGGCGCGCTGGTCGGCCGGGGGCAGCCCGGGGCGGGACGGCCAGTCGCGGTTGGTGACGGTGGCGACCCACATGCCGCGGAACTCCTCCGCGCGCCGGCCGCCCCGGTGCTCGCCGTCGCCGCGCTCGCCGTCGCCGCGCTCGCCGCCGCCGTGCTTGCCGTCGCCATCCCGGCCGTGCCGGTGTCCGGCACCGCCCCTGCCGCCGACGCCGGTCGCGTCGCCCGCGACCAGCAGGGAGGCGACCAGGCCTGCCGCGCCCGCCATCAGGCCGCGGCGTCCGATCACGCGGCGGTCGCCGCCGCTCCTCTTGTGTGTCATGCCGTGTGCCTCATGCTGTCGCCCCAGTCGTCACTCGCCGGTCGTCGCCGACCATGGTCGTTTCGGCTGCTTTGCCGCTTGTGCACTCTATGCGCCCGGGTGGGGTGCTCCGGACCGCACGGGCCGTCACCGGGGAGGATGCCCGGCCCGGGCCACCGGCGATCCGTACGAACGGAGTAACGTCGTGGGGTCGAGGCGGGCGCGACGGAACCATACGGAGGGCCCGCCACCGGAGATCAGCGAAAGGCACGAGGTGACGGACTCAATGGCCGACATTGCACGCGTCGGAGTGGTGGGCTGCGGTCAGATGGGCGCAGGCATCGCGGAGGTGTGCGCCCGCAGCGGCCTCGACGTCAAGGTGGCCGAGACCACGGGTGAGGCGCTGGAGATCGGCCGGACCCGGCTGTACAACTCGCTCGACAAGGCCGCCGAACGCGGCAAGATCAGCGAGGAGGAGCGGGACGCGGCGCTCGGCTGGCTGAGCTTCACCACGGACCTGGGCGAGTTCGCGGACCGGGACCTCGTGATCGAGGCGGTCGTCGAGAACGAGCAGGTCAAGACCGAGATCTTCCAGGTGCTCGACCAGGTGGTGACTCGGCAGGACGCGATCCTCGCGTCGAACACGTCGTCCATCCCGCTGGTGAAGCTGGCCGTGGCGACCTCCCGCCCCGACCAGGTCATCGGCATCCACTTCTTCAACCCGGCCCCGGTGCAGAAGCTCGTCGAGCTGATCCCGGCGCTCACCACGTCCGAGGGCACGATCGGCCGCGCCCAGGTCTTCGCCGAGAAGCTGCTGGGCAAGCACGCGATCCGCGCCCAGGACCGCTCCGGCTTCGTCGTCAACGCGCTGCTGGTGCCGTACCTGCTCTCCGCGATCCGGATGTTCGAGTCGGGCATCGCCAGCCGCGAGGACATCGACAACGGCATGGAGTACGGCTGCGCCCACCCGATGGGCCCGCTGAAGCTCTCCGACCTGATCGGCCTCGACACGATCGCCTCGATCGCGGACTCGATGTACGCCGAGTACAAGGAGCCCCTGTACGCCGCTCCCCCGCTGCTCCAGCGCATGGTGGACGCGGGCCGGCTCGGCCGGAAGACGGGCTCGGGTTTCTACCTGTACTCGTGAGGAACCCCCTGTACGCGTGAGGACGCCCCGGTCCTGGAGGGCGCGGAAAACTGCCGTAACCCGGCAGTGTCCGCGCCCTTGTCCGTATGAGACGCTCGGCGGGCCCGCGAGGGCATGAGCACGACCGAGCAAGACCGAGCAAGATCGAGGGGGAATGGTGTCGCGGACCCAGAGCGTACGCAGGATCGCGCGGACCCTGTCCGAAGGCGGCGATCCCAGGGCGATGGCCGAGGCCGAGATGCGGCGGCGCCTCGGAGGCGTGAGCGGCGCCGCGGGCGGCGCCGCTGGGGGCGCGGCCGGTACGAACGTTCCCGTGGCGGCCGCCTCCCGCGGCGGGGCGGCCGAGGAGCCGCACGGCGACGGCATGGACCCGGCGGACTTCCCCGCGGCCCGTGAGCAGGGCGGCAGCATGGCCACGGTCATGACGCAGAAGACCATGCCGCTCGACGAGGCCGGCGAGGCGCTGAACCGCAGCGAGCAGCAGCGCGACGGCGGTCAGCCGGTGCATGTGATCTGCCCGATGGTGATGCCGAAGGGCCGGTCGTTCCTGAGCATGCTGCCCGTGGGGCTGCTGCTGGTGCTCGGCGTGATCGGGTCAGCGGCGGTGGGCGCGGCCGGCGGCAGCGTCCTCACGCATCCGCTGTTCGGGTGGCACTACTGGGTGATCTCGGTGCTCGCCGTGTGCTTCGTGTGGGCGCGGCAGGGCATGGCGATGATTCCGGACGGCTGCCAGGCGCTGATCACGCGCTTCGGGAAGCTGGAGAAGGTCGTCGGACCCGGCCGGGTGATCCTGCTGAGCCCGTGGAAGCGGGTCTCCTACATCCTCAACACCACGCGTGAGTACCCCTTCAACGCGCCCGTGCGCGAGGCGCCGACGAAGGGCGGCGTGAAGGCGTCCATCGACCTGTTCATCCAGTTCCGGATCAACGACCCGACGGAGTTCGTGTACACGCTGGGCGCCGTGCGCGGCTTCGAGGAGAAGCTGAGCAACGCGGTCAGCGAGACGATCCGCAGCCTCATCTACGAGCAGGAGGCCGCCGGGATCTACGACATGGTCGGTGAGGACACCGGGCGGCTCCTGGAGCAGCTCAACCAGCAGTTCCAGCCGGCCGTCGAGCTGACCAACGCCAACATCATCCACGCCGAGCCCTCGGACCAGGGCTACCGCATGGACCTGGCGGCCCCCGAGATGGTGCGGGTGGCGAAGGAGGCGTACACGCACGAGTACGCGCTCCAGCTCCGCAAGGAGCAGGACGAGGGCGACCTCGCCAAGGAACTGGCGACCCGTCAGGAGACGCTGTCGGCGATCCACGCGGACATCGCCAGCTACCAGGCGCAGATGGACACCGCCGTCGAGCGTGAGACGAACCGGGCGCATGCCCTGGCCCGTCAGCGCTACGTCCAGGCGGAGTCGGAGGCGAAGGCGAACGCGGCGCTGCTGGAGGCGCAGGCCCTGGACATCCGCGCGATGACCGCGGCCGAGGCCCCGGAGATCCTGCAGTACCGCTACCAGCAGCGGGTCCTGGACACGCTGGAGCAGGTGGCGGACCACCTGCCGCAGCTCGTGCGGATCGGCGGCTCCGGCGACCCGGCCGAGGCGGCGGGCGTGGACTTCCTGCTGCTGGCACGTGAGCTGATCGGTGAGCGCGGGGCCGAGCTGTTCTCGGACGGCGACATGGCCGCGATGCGGGCCCGGCTCGCCGAGGTGTCGGAGCGGATCGCGGAGCGCGGCCCGGAGATCCGGGCCCTGCTGACGGAGGAGCGGCCGACCGTACCGGCCGTCCACGACGGCGAAGCCGACCAGACACAGCAGGAGCAGCAGGAGCAGCAGGCCCAGCAGGAGCAGCAGGAGCAGGAGGCGGGTCAGTGAGCACGGCACGTACGAGCAACCGGTCCGTCATCGCCGAGGCCGTCGCTCCCTGGAGCGACATCGCGCAGCTCCTGCGCGGCGGCGAGGCCGGCACCCTGATTCCCGTCATCATCCCGAAGTCGCGCCGCCGCCTGTGGTGGATGCTGCCGCTGTGGCTGGGCGTGTTCGCGGTGCTCAGCGGTGTGATGCTGACCGTGGAGGCGAGCACCTCCGGCGCCGTCGGGGAGTTCGCGTACGGGGCGCTGGCCACGGTCGCGTACATCGTGGGCGCCCTGCTGCTGGTCGTGGGCGGGCTGTGGTGGTGGCGCTCCTCGATCGTCGAGATCGAGCAGGGCACCCACGGCATCCTCACCCGCTACGGCGCCTACACGAGCACCCTGGAGGCGGGCCGGCACTACCTGTGGCACCCGTGGGCGCGGGTCGAGTTCGTCGTCGACACGGCGACGGAGATCCCGTACTCGGCGCCGGTGATGGCCTGCCCGACGCAGGAGAACGTGCCGCTGCGGTCGATCGAGTTCTTCCTGAAGTTCCGCATCACGGACGCGCTGCTGTTCGTACGGACCATCGGCGCGGGCAACTTCGACCTGGTGCTGTCCAGCGCCGTGCAGGACGCGATCCGGCAGCGGGCCCGCAGGATGCGCACCGAGCGGGCGTACGACCTGCGCGGCTCGGACGTCGCGGACATGCAGGACCTGCTGAACCGTCAGCTGTCCCGGTACGGCGTGCGCATCACCGGCTCGAACATCCCGGACGTGCAGCTTCCGGCCCAGTACCAGCAGCATCTGGCGACCCGGGAGCGGGTGGCGAAGGAGCGCACCGCGTACGAGCAGGAGTGGGGTCTGACCCGTAAGCGCCGCATCGACAGTCTCGGCATGGACATCGAGCGGGCGAAGAAGGTGCGGGACGCGCGGATCGTGGAGGTGAAGGCGGCGCTGAACCGGGCGCGTGAGGCGGTGGCGCAGCTCCTGGAGGAGCAGGAGACCAACGCGCAGCGCGTGCGGTTCGAGATCGAGACGCGCGGCCGCAGCGGGCTGATCTCGGCGGAGAACGAGGCGCGGGCGCAGCGGGCGCTGGCCCAGGCGTACCGGGACAACCGGGCGGTCCTCCAGTACGAGCTGGCGCTGCGCCGCCTGGAGGTGGGCGCGGAGCTGGCGGTGAACGCCCCGCAGCCGGTGGTGGTCCGCACCGACGGGCCGGGCGCCGGGGACACGTCGGCGCTGTCGACGCTGCTCACGGCGCAGCTGCTGCCGAAGACGGCGCTCGGGAAGCCGGTGCCGGCACGGGCGGACGACGACGAGGAGTAGCGCTCGTACGGCGGTGAGGAGGGGCCGGTCCATGCGGGCCGGCCCCGGGAACACGCGGTCAGCCGAGCCGCAGATGGTGCAGCATCAGCAGGCCGGCCGCCATGTTTGCGGCCGGTACCTCACCGCGGGCGATCATGTCCGGAGCGAGTTTGAGCGGTATCCACTCGCGGCGGGACGACTCGAAGCCGTCGGTCGGCTCGCCGATGTACGTGGCGTCATCGGCGAAGTAGAGGTGGTGGCGGGCGTCGGTGAGCCCGTTGGACGGTTCGACGGTGAGGAGGTGTTGGAGGGGGCCGGGGCGCCAGCCCGTCTCCTCCTCCATCTCGCGGGCGGCCGCGGTCTCGACGCTCTCGCCGTCCTCGACGACGCCCGCGGCGAACTCCCAGCCCCAGGTGTCGGTGATGAAGCGGTGCCGCCAGAGCATCAGGACCTCGTTGGCCTCGTTGACGGCGGTCGCCACGGCGACGGGGCGGAGCCGGATGAGGAAGTGGTCGAGGTGGCGTCCGTCCGGGAGTGCGACATCGGCCCGATTGACCTTGAACCAGCCGTTTTCATACACGGTTTTTTCGCTCAGGTTCGTCCACTGCACTGTTCTGCCACCTTCCGACTGTGTAGGTGGCAATATCGCAGCAGCCGCCCGCTCAGAGCGGAACGCGCAATGCCGCGTCGATGAGTTCGGCCGCCTCGTCCGCGTCGCCGCAGCCGCTCGCGACCAGATGTTCGCGCACCAGGCGCAGCCGGTCCCGCAGCCGCTGGGACTCCATTCCGCGGGCCCGCTCCGCCATCTCGACGGCCGTCCGCGCGGCCCTCTCCGCCTCGCCCTGCCGCAGCTGGATCTGGCTGAGAATCGCCAGCCGGTGCACCCGCCCCCGGTCGTGCGCCGGGGTCCGCACGGCCGCCGCCGCGTTCTCCCGGGCGCCCGGAAGATCACCCAGACTGAGCAGGGCCTCGGCGACCTGTACGTTGACCAGGCCCGGCTGGACGTAGCCCGTCTCGTCCGGTTCGCAGCCCGGCCGGATGCGCACCGCCTCCGACTCGGCGCGGTGGATGCAGCGCAGGGCGGCCGCCGCGTCGCCCAGATGCGCGTACGCCTTGGCCTGCATGGCGTGCAGATCGGCGGCGAGCGCCGGGGTGATCTGCTGCCCGGCCGCCCGCAGCGCGGCCTCAGCGAAGGCGACGGCCTGCCGGTACTCGCCCATGAACAGCGACTGGTTGACCAGCAGCGCGATCACATAGGCGCCGAGGCCGCGGTCGCCGCTCGCCTTCGCCAGGCGCAGTGCCTGGTGGAAGTAGCGCTGGGCGAGCCCGTGGGCGTCGGAGTCGTACGCGCAGATGCCCGCCACCGCGACCAGGCCGCCCGCCGCGCGGTGCAACTGCCGCCCCAGCGTGTCGTTGTAGGCGCCGCGCAGCAGGGGCGCCGTCTCGGCGTTGAGGAACCCGACGACGCGGGTACGCGTGGCGACGCCGCCGGCCTTGCGGTACATCAGCTCGTAGTGGGCGCGGGCCGCGCGCAGCATGTCGATGTCGGACATGCTGACGCTGGTGTGGCCGTCCCGGGACACGTCCGCGTCCTCGGGCGGGTTCTCCCACTCCCAGACCGGCATCACGGCGGGCGTGCCGGTCACCGCGCGGGCGCCGAGGAGGTGCGGGCGCTGCTGCTCGTCGGAGCGCCACAGGGCGGTGGCCCGCTCCACGAACCCGGACAGCGGCGTGCCGTGCGGCACGGCGGCGTCCCCGGCCACGCCGAGCCCGACGTCGTCGAGCGTGACCGGGCGGCGCAGCCGGGCGCCGAGCACCTCGCAGATCAGGTCCGGGACCTGGCCGCGCGGCCGCTGGCCCTTCAGCCAGCGGGCCACGGCGGTGTGTTCGTACCGCAGGGCCAGGCCTCTGGCGCGGCCGGCCCGGTTGACGTGGGCGGCCAGGCCCGCGTGGGAGATCCCCGCCTCGTCGAGCAGGGCGTCGAGCAGGGTGTTGGGCTGCATGGGTGCCCCTCCGGTGCCGTGCCTCGGTGGATTCAGGGTAGTGGAGCCCGGTTCGCACGGGGTGTGAATGAAGTGCCCGTATCCGTGCCGCGCGCACTCTCCCGCCGTGTGCCGGGGGCCTGTTGACTGGATGCCTCTCAGGAGGCGGCCGGGCCGCCGGCTCCCCCTCGTACAGCACGGCGGCCCGTTCCGCGCCGCCCGCCCGGTCGACCTGCCCGACACTCCGAGACCGGGAGGGCGGCGCCCAGCCGCACGAGGGGCTAGGTCGTGTCCGGCGGATCATGCCTGGGCCGCAGGGTCTGGCACGCACGTCTGCGGCGTTGTCGTCAGTCGCGATGGCTCCGCCATCACTCCCTCCTCCGCCTTGCAGCCGCACGCAC
>NZ_JABWDV010000054.1 GCF_013362995.1 Streptomyces sp. TRM64462
CCCGGCCCCCGCCTCTGGGAGCGGTCGCCCGGGCACCCCGAGGCGCTCGTCGTACGGCTCGGCACCACCGACCGGGCCGAGCTGCCCGCCGTACCGGTCACCGTCGGGCTGCGCGAGGCCGGGGCGCTCGGGCTCGCCGGGCCGCGTGACCGGCTCGTCGGGCTGACCCGCTCGGTCCTGGCGCAGCTCGCGACCCTGCACGCCCCGGCGGACCTGGAGATCGTGCTGATCAGCGCCGACCGGGCCGTGCCCCTCGACGCGCGCAAGCGCGACTGGGGCTGGCTCGGGTGGCTGCCGCACGTACGCCCCGCCCACGGCCAGGACTGCCGGCTCCTCCTCGCGTACGACGGCGACCAGGCCGCCGCGCGCCTCGACGAACTGACCCGGCGCCTCGACGACGGGCCCCTCGGCCCCGGCTGGGCCTCCGCGGGACCGGCCGCGGTCGTGGAGGCGGCGGAGCGTTTCCGGCGGCGGAGCCCCGGCCCGTACACCGTGGCCGTCGTGGACGGCGACCCCGGCACCCCGGCGCTGCGCGAGGCCGCCGCCCGCCTGGCCCGGGCCGGTGCGGCGGCGGGCATCCACCTGGTGTGCCTGGCCGAGACGGCGCCCGCCTCGGCCGTGTCGCCGGTCTCGGCGACGTACGGGACGGCCTGCGCCGCCGTCCCCGCGTTCCGGGAGTGCGGCGCGATCGGCCTGCTGAGCGGTGACGTCGCGACGGCGCTGCGCCTGATGCGCGCGGCGGGCGGGCAACCGGCCGGGCACGGCACCATCGCCGCGGTGGACGCGGTGTCGGGCGCGTGGGCCGAACGGTTCGCCCGCGCCTTGGCGCCGCTGCGCGCCGAGGGGTCGGCGCCGCGCGGACGGGCCGCCGCCTCGGCGCTGCCGCGGACGTCCCGGCTGCTCGACGAGCTCGAACTGGCGCGGGCCACCCCCGCGTCGCTGATGGCCCGCTGGGCGTCGGCTCCGGACGGTACGGCGGTGCTGGGCACCGGTCCGCACGGGCCGCTCCGGGTGGACCTCACGCAGGAGGGCCCGCATCTGCTGATCGAGGGCCCGGCGGGCAGCGGCCGTACGGAACTGCTGCGCACCGTCGCGGCCTCGCTCGCCGCGGCGTCCCGCCCTGACCGGCTTGGGCTGCTGCTCGTGGACGGGACCGGGGGCGAGCGCGGCGGCGGCCTCGGCCCGTGCACCGACCTGCCGCACGTCACCGAGCACCTGGTCGCGTCGGACCCGGTACGGATGCGTGCCTTCGCCCAGGCCCTGGGCGCCGAGCTGAAGCGCCGCGCCGAACTCCTGGACGCCCAGGGCGGTACGGAGCGGAGCGGCGGCGGCACGCCCCGGGGCGCGCAGCACCGCACCGACGAGTCCCGCACCCCGCACCAGGGCCCACCCGCCCCGCAGCCGCACGCGCAGCAGGGCACCCACCCGCACCCGGCGCCCGGTCTGCCCGAGCAGCGGGGCGGCGCCGCGGATCTGGACGCCCCGCCCAGCAGCACCCTCCGCCTCCGGCCCGCCACCGCCACCGCCGCGGGCGCAGGGCCGCGCGGCAAGGGCGGCGAGGCGCCGGCCCCGCTTCCCCGTCTCGTGGTCCTGGTCGACGACCTGGACGCCCTGGTCGCCCCCGCGCTCGGCAGCCCCGGGCGGCCCGCGGCGGGTTCGGTGGTGCGGGCGCTGGAGGCGGTGGCGCGGGAGGGCGCCCGGCTGGGCGTGCACCTGGTCGCGGCGACGGCGCGCCCCGACCGTACGGCGGACACGGAACCCGCACGCCGGGCACGCCTGCGGGTCGCCCTGGACGCCCCGCCGACCGCGCCGGGCCCGGACGACCCGGCGCCGGGCCGCGGCAGGCTCACCCACCCGGACGGGCGCGTCACCCCGTTCCAGGCGGGCCGCGTGACCGGGCGCATCCCCCGTACGGCGACGCTGCGCCCCACCGTCGTACCGCTGGAGTGGGAGCGGATGGGCGATCCGCCGACCCGCCGCCCGGTGCGGGAACTGGGCAACGGCCCCACGGACCTGGCGCTGCTGGCGAGCGCCCTGGACCGGGCCGCCCGCTCGGTGGACGCCACGCCGGTACCGCCACTCACCGCCGCCACGGAGGCACAGGCACGCTGACAGCACACTGACAGCGCGCTGACAGGACGCTGACGGCACGTCACGAGCCCATCACGATCGAGGAGGAGACGCGGAGGGCGGTATTGCGGGCCCCCGGTACCGGGCGTAGACCAGACCGAAAGGGACGGCGACGCACACGGGAGAAACGGGGCAGTGATGCGTACAACTCCGCGTAACCGCCGGGCTGTTGTGGCCCTCGCGGCCATCGGGGCCCTGGCCCTCGCCGGCTGCGGCGGCAGCGACGGCGGCGGCACCGGCGGCACCGGCAAGAGCCCGGACGGCAAGGCCGGCACTCAGGCACCGACCGTCCAGTTACCCAAGCTGGACGGCCAGGAGATCCAGGTCGTGGCCGTGTGGACCGGCCCGGAGCAGGAGGCGTTCACGAAGGTCCTGCGGGAGTTCGAGCGCCGCACGGGCGCCAAGGTCGCGTACGTCCCGACGCAGGACGCGATGCTCAACTACATCGGGACGAAGATCGAGGGCAAGGCCCCGCCGGACGTGGCGATGCTCCAGCAGGTGGGCGCGCTCCACCAGGCGGTGCAGCGCAAGTGGGCCAAGCCGGTCGGTGACGCCGCGCGGGAGCAGCTCGCGAAGAACTACGCGAAGGGCTGGCAGGACCTCGGCGCGGTCGGCGGCACGCCGTACGGCGTCTACTTCAAGGCTGCCAACAAGTCCCTGATCTGGTACAACTCCGCCGTCTTCGACAACGCGGGGGTGTCCGAGCCGAAGACCTGGAAGGACCTCCTGTCCACCGCGGAGACCATCTCCGCGTCCGGTGTGACACCCGTGTCGGTCGGCGGCGCCGACGGCTGGACCCTCACGGACTGGTTCGAGAACATCTACCTCTCGCAGGCCGGACCCGAGAAGTACGACCAGCTGGCCAGGCACGAGATCAAGTGGACCGACCCGTCGGTGACCCAGGCCCTCACCACGCTCGCGGAGCTGTTCGGCAAGCCGAACCTCATCGCGGGCGGCGCGGACGGCGCGCTCCAGACGGAGTTCCCGACGTCCGTCACGCAGACGTTCACGGGCGGCGACCAGCCGAAGGCCGCCATGGTCTTCGAGGGCGACTTCGTGTCCGTCAACATCGCGCAGACCGAGGCGAAGATCGGTACGGACGCGAAGGTGTTCCCGTTCCCGGCCGTGGGCGGCGGCAGCGCCCCCGTGGTGACGGGCGGAGACGTGGCGGTGGCGCTCACCGACAAGCCGGCGGCGCAGGCGCTGCTGACGTTCCTGGCGTCCCCGGACGCGGCGGCCGTCTGGGCGGGGCAGGGCGGCTTCATCTCGCCCAACAAGTCGCTGGACGTGGCGGCGTACCCGAACGACGTGCAGCGGGACATCGCGAAGGCGCTGATCGCGGCGGGCGACGACTTCCGCTTCGACATGTCGGACCAGATGCCGCAGTCGTTCGGCGGCACGCCCGGGAAGGGCGAGTGGAAGGCGCTCCAGGACTTCCTGAAGAACCCGAAGGACATCGCGGGGACGCAGGCGCGTCTGGAGGCCGACGCGGCCAAGGCGTACCAGAACGAGAGCTGACGCCGTCATGACCCGCACGCGCAGGATCGTGGCCGCCGGGTTCCTGCTGCCCGCGCTGGTGCTGCTGGGCGCGCTCGTCGTGTACCCGATCGTCTACTCGGTGTACCGCTCGTTCCTCGACCGCACCGGCACGGGGTTCGCGGGCCTCGACAACTACGTCGAGCTGTTCACCGACGACACCATCCTCACCGCCGTCAGGAACAACGCGATCTGGGTGGTCGTGGCGCCGACCGTGGCCACGGCCCTGGGTCTGATCTTCGCGGTGCTGACGGAACGGGTGCGCTGGGGCACGGCGTTCAAGCTGCTCGTCTTCATGCCGATGGCCATCTCGATGCTGGCCGCGGGGATCATCTTCCGGCTGGTGTACGAGCAGGACCCGGACCGGGGCGTGGCGAACGCGGTGTGGGTGGGCGTGCACGACACGTTCGCCGAGTCGTCGACGTACCCGAAGGCGCGCCCGCTGCCCGCGCATCCGCTGGAGGCGGCGGGCGGCGGGGCGTTCGTGACGAAGGAGCCGGTACGGGTCGGCAAGCCGGCGCTGCTGCCCCTGGTGGGCGTGGCGCCCGGCGCCATGCCGCAGGACGCGCGGCGGGCCGCACCGCCCGACCCGGCCCCGGACGGCGTCACGGGCACGGCGTGGCTGGACTTCACGCGGGGCGGCGGCGGGCGGACGAACGCGCTCGACGACCACGAACTCGGCCTGAAGGGCCTGAAGGTGGAGGCCGTCAAGGACGGGAGGGTCGTCGCCACGGCGACGGCCGCCGCGGACGGCACGTTCACCCTGCCCGCGGCGGCGGACGGCGCCCACCTGCGGCTGCCCGCGTCCAACTTCCGGGAGCGGTACAACGGCGTGGACTGGCTGGGCCCGACGCTCGTCACGCCGGCCATCATCGGCAGCTACGTGTGGATGTGGGCCGGCTTCGCGATGGTGCTCATCGCGGCGGGCCTCGCGGGCCTGCCCCGCGAACTCCTGGAGGCGGCGCGCGTGGACGGCGCCAACGAGTGGCAGGTGTTCCGCCGTGTGACGGTGCCGCTCCTCGCGCCGGTGCTGGCGGTGGTGCTGGTCACGCTGATGATCAACGTTCTGAAGATCTTCGACCTGGTCTTCATCATCGCCCCGGGCTCGGCCCAGGACGACGCCAACGTCCTGGCGCTCCAGCTCTACCGCTCGTCGTTCGGCACGGACGCCCACCTGGGCGTGGGCAGCGCGATCTCGGTGCTGCTGTTGCTGCTGGTGATCCCCGTGATGTTCTTCAACATCCGGAGGATCAGGAGGGAGACGCGCCGATGAGCCGCTTCTGCCGGGGGTCCGGAGGTCGTCCCCCGGGCAAACACAGCATTGCGGCCCGCGTTGCCGGGCGTCTCGCGGGTGGGGCGGCTCAGGTCTTCCTGATCGTCGTCGCCCTGTTCTGGCTGATGCCGACCGTCGGCCTGCTCCTGTCCTCCCTCCGCTCGCCCTCCGACATCAGCGAGAGCGGCTGGTGGCAGGTGTTCACGGCCCCGGCGCAGCTGACGGCCGACAACTACACGGCGATCCTCCAGAACGAGACGATCACCGGCTCCCTCCTCTCCACCGTGATGATCACCGTCCCGGCGACCGTCCTGGTCGTGGTGATCGGCTCACTGGCGGGCTACGCCTTCGCGTGGATGGATTTCCCGGGCCGCGACTGGTGGTTCCTGGCGGTGGTGGGGCTGCTCGTGGTCCCGGTCCAGGTGGCGCTCGTCCCGGTGTCGAAGCTCTTCGGGCAGGTCGGCATCTTCGAGACGACGCTCGGCGTGGTCCTCTTCCACACCGCCTTCGGGCTGCCGTTCGCGATCTTCCTGCTGCGGAACTTCTTCGCGGAGATCCCCCGGGAGCTGCTGGAGGCCGCCCGTCTGGACGGCGCCGGCGAGATCCGGCTCTTCGCGCGCGTGGTCATGCCGCTCGGCGGCCCGGCGATCGCGTCGCTCGGCATCTTCCAGTTCCTGTGGGTGTGGAACGACATGCTGATCGCCCTGATCTTCGCCGACTCGGACTCCCCGCCGATCACGGTGGCCCTCCAGCAGCAGGTCAGGCAGTTCGGCAACAACATCGACGTCCTCGCGCCCGGGGCGTTCGTGTCGATGGTGATTCCCCTGGCCGTGTTCTTCGCGTTCCAGCGGCAGTTCGTGTCGGGGGTGATGGCGGGCGCCGTGAAGTGACGTGCACTCATGTGAAGTTGGGGCGGGCCGCAACCGTGCGGTGCCTCTACGGCGTCCCCGCATGCGTTGCGCCCCCGGCACCTCACGAGAGGAGCACGCACCATGGTCCCCAACGGCAGCGGGCCGCCGCCCGCGTCGCGGCGGAACGGCGGGTGCCTTCCGCCACTCCTGATCCTCGCCGTGCTCCTCGGACTCGGCTACGGCGCGTCCCGGCTGTTCGGCGACGACAGCGGGTCGTCGCCGCAGGCGAACGCCCCGTCGTCGTCCACGGCCCCGACGTCGGGCGGCCGGTCCGGCTCCTGGGAGGTCGGGGACTGCGGAGGCCCCGACCCCGACGACCGGCCCGACGGCTACCGGGCGTTCGCCTGCGACGACCCGGGCGCGACGTTCAAGGCGCTGGAGGTGCAGAGCGCGAGCATCCTCCCGCAGTCGATCCAGTGCCCGGCCGGGACCGACCTGATCATCCAGGTGAAGGTCAGCTTCGGCGGCGACGCCAAGAGCGGCGGCATCCCCAGCAAGACCGTGTGCGGGCGGAACCTGTCCGGCGACCACCCCGGCGACGCGGGCGCCGGAGGCGGCCAGCTCGTCAAGGGCGACTGCGTGACCTCGACGGCCCGCGAGGTGCCCTGCGCGTCCGGCGGGTCGGAGGCGTTCAAGGTGCTGGACCTCGTCAAGGAGAAGGAGCAGTGCCCGGCCGGGACCACCGAGCCCATGGAGCTGACCATCGGCATCGGCAGGCCGTACGACGTGATCTGCGGCGGCCGGAACACCTGACCGGGCCGGCACCGACGGTGACACCGTGTGATCGACTGACGTTCCGTCAAGTCACCTCCCCGGTGCTTCACCTGCCCCGGAACGCGTGCGGCCCCGGATTCCGGGGCCGCACGCCCCGTTCGTCGCCCGGATGCCACAGCGGCGCGTAACCCGGTCGGTGCAGCGGCCGTTGCCGGGCCATGCCCCGGTTCAGCGTGATCGTCCCCGCGTACGACGTCCAGGCCCATCTGCACGCCTGCCTGGAGTCGGTGCTCTCCCAGTCGTTCGACGACCTGGAACTGATCGTCGTGGACGACCGCTCGCCCGACGGGTCCCGCGCGGTCGTCGACGAGGTCGCGGCGCGGGACCGGCGGGTGGTCGCGGTGCGGACGCGTGAGCACCAGGGGCCCGGTCCGGCGCGGAACGCCGGGCTCGACCGGGCGACCGGCGACTACGTGGTGTTCCTGGACGGCGACGACACCCTCGTACCGGACGCGCTGCGGACCATCGCGGACCGGCTCAAGGAGACCGGGTCGCCGGACGTCCTCGTGTACGGCCACGCGCGCGTGCACTGGTCGTCGGGGGACGCCGTACGCAGCGAGGCACGGCACCCGTTCACGCAGGCCGGGCCCGCGCCGTTCGCGCTCGCCGACCGGCCGGAGCTGCTGCGGGCCCCGCACGTCGCGTGGAACAAGGCGTACCAGCGGGAGTTCCTGGAGCGCGCGGGCCTGCGCTTCCCCGGCGGGCTCTACGAGGACGTGCCCTGGACGTACCCCGTGCTGATGGCCGCCGGGTCGCTGGCGACGCTCGACCGGGTCTGCGTCCACCACCGGCTGCGCCGCACCGGCAGCCTCCTGCGCACCACCTCCCGGCGGCACTTCGACGTCTTCGAGCAGTACGAGCGGCTGTTCGCGTTCCTCGACGGCCGGCCGGACCTGGAGCGGTGGCGGCCCGTGCTGTTCCGGCGGATGGTCGACCACGTCACGTCCGTGGCCACCGCGCCCGGCCGGCTCCCCCGCGGCTCCCGCGCCGCGTTCTTCCGCCTCGCCCGCGCCCACTACCGCCGCCACCGCACGCCCGGCGCCGCGCCGGCGTTCCGCACCCGGATCCGGCACGGCCTCGTCCGCTGCGGCGCCCACCGCGTGCTCCGGTCCTTCACCGCCGCCCGCGCCCTCAAGGCCCGGGCGGCGCGGCGCACCGGGGCGCTGCTGCGCGGCCTGCGCGGCGGGCTCCTGCGGCTCCACTACCGGGTCCAGCTGCGGCTGCCGCTGCGCGCCGACCAGGCCCTGTTCACCGCCGGGAGTGGCCCCGCCGCCGTCGAGGAGCGGGTGCGGGAGCTGGTCCCCCGTCTCCGCACCGCCTGGATCTGCCCGCCCGGCCACGCCGCCGCCGTGCCGTCCGGCGCCCGCCGCCTGCGCCCCGGCACGGCCGCCTACTGGACGGCGCTGGCCCGCTCCGCGTACCTGGTCGCCGACACCGACCCGGACGGGCGGGCGGTCAAGCGGCGCGGCCAGGTCGTCGTCCGCACCCCGCACGGCACGCCGCTCAAGCACCAGGGTCTCGACCTCCGGCACCGGCCGGCCACGCACGGTTCCCTGGACGTCGCCGCGCTGCTGCGCTCCGCCGACACCTGGGACTACCTCGTCTCCCCCAACCGCCACTCCACGCTCGTCCTCGAACGCGTCCTCCCGGCCGCGTACCGGACGCTGGAGTACGGCTCGCCGCGCAACGACGTCTTCCAGCGGGCCGGCGCCGCCGACGTCGCCGCGCTTCGCACCGCGCTGGGCGTCCCCGAGGGGCACACGGCCGTCCTGTACGCGCCCACGCACCGCGACTACGTCACGCCGCAGCCGCTCCTCCTCGACCTGGAGCGCGTCGCGGTCGCGCTGGGCCCCCGCTTCGTGATCCTCGCCCGCCGCCACCCCACGCAGGGCCCGGGCGACCCGGCCTTCCCCGAGCACCCGCGCGTCATCGACGTCACCGCGCACCCCTCCGTCGAGGAACTGTGCCTGGCCTCCGACGCGCTCGTCACGGACTATTCGTCGATCATGTTCGACTACGCCTCCCTTGACCGGCCGATCGTCGTCCACACCGAGGACTGGGACGCGTACGCGGCGGCCCGCGGCACCTACTTCGACCTGCGGTCCTTCCCGCCGGGCGCGGTCGCCCGCAGCGAGGACGAGCTGATCGACATCTTCGCCACCGGGCACTGGCGGGGCTCGCGCTCGGCGCAGCTGCGGGCGGCGTTCCGTGCGCGGTTCTGCCCGTACGACGACGGGCGCGCCGCCGAGCGGGTCGTACGGCATGTGTTCCTGGGCCAGGACCCGGCGACGCTGCCCCCGGTGGTCCCGCAGGAGGACCGGCGCCCGGCCCCCGCTCCGGCCCCGGCTCCGTAGAGAGACCCGTCAGCGGTGGCCGGCCTCCTGGGGGGTCGGGGCGGGCGTGCGGCGGTCGAGGGGCAGGACGGGCGGCAGGCTCTCCTCGCCCTCGCCGAGGAACACGCGGCGGACGACGCGTTCGGCGGCGCGCCCGTCGTCGTACTGGCAGAAGCGCAGCCGGAAGTCGTGGCGCAGCTTGGCCGCGGCCTCCCCGCACCACTCGCCGCCCGGGCCGAGTACGTCGGCCAGTTCGTCGTCGGTGCGCGTGACGGGCCCCGGCGGCTCGGCGGCGATGTCGGCGTAGAGGCCCCGGGTGGCGGTGGGCAGGTCCCGGTCGTCGGCGTGGACGACGATGGGGCGGTCGAGGTTGGCGTAGTCGCACAGGAGCGACGCGTGGTCCGTGACGAGCACGTCGGCGGCCAGGAGGAGCCTCGCGGCGGGCTCGTACCGGGCGACGTCGACGATCCGGGGGTGGTCGCGGGGCACGGGCTCGTCGGTGCGGACGAGGAGGACCGTGTCGCCGCCGAGGCGGGCGGCGAGGCGGGCGAGGTCGACGTGCGGTGCCCTGCGCGCCGCGTGGTCGCGGTGGGTGGGGGCGTACAGGACGGCCAGGGCGCCGGGCGGGACGCCGAGGGCCTGGCGGGCGGCGCGTACGTCGGCGGCGGTCGCCCGGTAGAGGACGTCGTTGCGCGGGGAGCCGTAGGGGAGCGTGCGGAAGCCGGAAGGGTAGGCGCGCTGCCAGGTCTCGGTGGAGTGGCGGTTGGCGGAGAGGTTGTAGTCCCAGCGGTCGGCGCGGGCGAGGAGCGCGTCGAAGTCGACGCCGCGCGCGGCGGCCGGGAGGTGCCGCAGGTCGACGCCGGTGTACGTGAGCGGGGTGCCGTGGTGGGTCTGGAGGTGGACGCTGCCGGGGCGTTTGACGACCTCGTCGGGGAAGTCGGTGTCGGTGATGAGGTACTTGGCGCGGGCCAGGACGTCCCAGGCGCGGGCGGTGCCGGTGACGGCGTGGTCGGTGCCGGGCGGCAGCAGTGGGACGCGGTCGGCGTCGACGAGCCGGACGCTGCGGACGTCCGGGGCCAGTTCGGCGAGTTCGGCGGCGATGGCGGCCGGGTCGCCGTGGAGGCCCCTCCCGCCGTGCGCGGAGAACACCGCGAGGTCCTCGTCGAGGGGCCGGCGCAGGGAGCGGCGGTAGCGGAGGCGGACGCGGGCCGCGGCGGCGCGGCCGGCCTGGCGGTCGGTGGCGGTGCGCAGGGCGCGGCCGCCGTCCTGGGCGAGCAGCAGCAGCTGGTGGCACAGGTGCGCGCGCCGGCCCAGCAGGAGGTGCCGTACGCCGTCGAGGCCGCCGGGGCCGCGGTGCCCCTCCGGGCGGAACCGTGCGGTGTGCTCGGCCGCGCGGCGGAAGTAGGCGGCGGCGTCGGCCGGGGCGAGTTCGTCACGGCCGGCGAGGGTCCGCAGGTAGTCGGCGACCATCCGGTCGTACAGGCGGGTGCGCACCCCGGGCGGCGCGGAAGCGGCCGCGGCGAGCCGGTGCAGCCGCTCGTACTGGGCGAGCACGGCGAAGTGCCGCCCGGGCCCGGCCGCCCGCCGCTGGGCGGGGCGTTCGGCGCGGTGCACGACGGCCGGCGTGTCGCAGCAGGCGACGGTACGGGCCAGGAGCAGCACGGCGTACGACAGGTACAGCTCGTCGTGCCCGTCGGTGCCGGCCAGCTCGGGGTGGGCGGCCAGCAGGGACGCGGCGATCAGCCGGCTGCCGAGGACCGGCGCCACGTCCAGGAGGTCGGGGCGGTCGGCGAGGGCGGCGGCGGTGGCGGGGGCGCCGTGCGGGCGGGTGAGCACGGGGGCGTCGCCGCCGGGCAGGGCGTCGTCCCACCAGGTGGCCCGGTGGTGGTCGCACAGCAGCACGTCGGGCGGGTCGTCCCGGTGCCGGTCGAGTCGCCGGGCCAGGGCGGAGGCGGCGCCGTCGGGCAGCCGGTCGGAGGGGCTGAGGAACTGGACGTACGCGCCGGTTGCGGCGCGCAGCGCCGCGGCGCGGGCGTGGGCGGCCGGGGTGTCCGGCGGGACGGGCACGACGGTGAGGCGCGGGTCGCGCAGGGCGTGGGCCTCGACGAGGGCGCACGCCTCGGGGTCGCCCTGCGGGGCGGTCACGACGACCTCCGGACCGCCGCACTCCTCCTCGTACGCCTGCCCGGTGATGCTCTCCAGGCAGGCGCGGAGGTGGGGCAGCGGGGCACGGCCGGACACGATGACGCTGAGCCGGGCCAGGGGGCGCGGGGACGGAAGGAACATGCGTCCGTACATGGTGGACGAACGTACCAATTGCCCACATATGCGCGTGAAGCACCGATGGCCGCGCTGCGTCCGCGTCCGTGAACCACCCGGATGGCCCAGCGCCCAGCGGCCCGGTGCGGGCAGGCAGGGTGCGGGCCGCCCGGGTGCGGGGCGGGGTCAGGCGCGGGCGGGGCTGAGGCCCTTCAGCGTGGCGTACCAGTCGCGGCACACCTCGTAGGACGGCAGGAGGCCCGCGCGTTCCGCCTCGGCGAGGGTGGGGGCCGCGGAGTCCTCCAGGGACATCACCGGCGCGATGCCGGCCGGCCAGGCGATGGCCAGGTCCGGGTCGAGGGCGTGGACGGTGTGGTCGCGCTCGGGGTCCGGGCCGCGCGAGCAGAGGTGGACGACGGTGGCGTCGTCCGTGAGCGCCATGAACGCGTGCCCGAGGCCCTCGGCGGCGTGCAGCGCGAGCCGGCCGCCGTCGTCCAGCCGTACCGCCTCCCACCGGCGGTAGGTGGGGGAGCCGACGCGGACGTCGACGACGACGCCGAGCACGGCGCCGCGTACGCACGTCACATACGTGGCCTGCCCGGGCGGCACGTCCGCGAAGTGGATGCCGCGCAGCGTGCCGCGGCCGGACACGGAGCAGGTCGCCTGGGCGAGGCGGCCGAGCCCGTACCCGGTGGCCTCGGCCAGGTCGGGGGCACGGAACCATTCGTGGTAGCTGCCCCGGTCGTCCTGGAGGACCCGCGTCTCCCGGACCCACGCGCCTTCGATGCTCAGTTCTCGCACTGCGGCCACCGTCCTTTCGTGTCGCGAGACTCAACCGATCGGGCGGCATCACGTCACCGAAGGCACCTCCGTTCGGGTGATACCGGAGGGCGCGTGCGCGGCGCGCGGGTCGCACACCCGGGGCGCCAGGAGGGCGGTCGGGCCGAGCCGCCGTTCCGCCGCGCGGCCTCAGGACGTCAGCGCGGCGACGGCCGCGGCCGCCAGGTCGTCCAGGTAGCCGGCCGGGAGGTCGGTGTCGCGGACCACGACGAGCCGCCAGTACAGCGGCCCGACGATCAGGTCGAGCGCGCGGTCCGGGTCGGTGCCCTCCGGGAGCTCGCCGCGCGCGACGGCCTCGCGGACGATCTGCGCGGCCACGCCCTGCTGGCTGTCCAGCAGCGTCGACCTGATCGTCTCGGCGATCTCCGGGTGCCGGGCCGCCTCCACCAGCAGGTCCGGGATGACCTGCGAGGCGACCGGGTGGCGCAGCGCGTGCGCGGCGACCTCCAGGAGGGCGCGCACATCGCCGCACAGGGATCCGGTCGCGGGCGCGGGCAGGCCCTGCGCGGCGAACGCCGTGAGCAGGTCGAGGACGAGGGACAGCTTGGACTTCCAGCGCCGGTAGACGGCTGTCTTGCCGACCCCGGCGCGGCGGGCGATGCCCTCGATCGACATCCGGGCGAACCCGACCGCGGCCAGTTCCTCGAAGACGGCCGCGCGGATCGCTTCGGTCACGTCCGCCCGGAGCACGGCGGCTCCCGCGGGGGCGCGGCGGGGGGTTCCGGGCGGCGGTGGCGTCATGCCTGGGGATCATAGGCGGTTCCCCACGAGCGCGTCACGACGGAACGGTTGCGTTCCGACGTGCGAGCGCCCTAACCTCGCCGTAGCGACGATACGGGTCCGTCCCGACGAACTTCGCACGAAAGGCGACCCCTCGGTGAGTCCAGTGAGCACGCTCGCGCCACCCCAGGAAGCCCGGCGCCCGGAGCCCGTACGGCTCCTGGAGCCCGTACCCGCCGACGCGGTGCCCGCCGAGGACCTGCGGGCGCTCGCGCTGCGCCACGGCCTCCGGGTCAGCGGCGCCCGGCCCTCGCTCCCGGAGTACGTACGGCAGCTCTGGTCGCGCCGGCACTTCATCACCGCGTTCGCGACCGCCCGGCTCACCGCCCAGTACAGCCAGGCGCGGCTGGGCCAGCTCTGGCAGGTGATGACGCCGCTGCTCAACGCGGCCGTGTACTACTTCATCTTCGGCGTGCTCATGGACACCAGGAAGCACGTGGAGGACTTCGTGCCGTTCCTGGTCACGGGCGTCTTCATCTGGACGTTCACCGCCAACTCGATCCTGGCGGGCACGCGGGCGATCAGCGGCAACCTGGGTCTGGTGCGGGCGCTGCACTTCCCACGCGCGAGCCTGCCCGTGGCCCTGGCCCTCCAGCAGCTCCAGCAGCTCGTGTTCTCGCTGGGCGCGCTGGTCGCGATCCTGCTCGGCTTCGGCATGCGGCCGGGCGCGTCCTGGCTGCTCGCGGTGCCGGCGCTGGCGCTCCAGGCGCTGTTCAACACGGGCGTGTCGCTGACCCTGGCCCGGCTCGCGGCCCGTACACCCGACGTGGCGCAGCTCATGCCGTTCGTGCTGCGGACGTGGATGTACGGGTCGGGCGTGATGTGGAGCATCCAGCACGTCCTGGCGGGCAAGGACCTGCCGGGGTTCGTGGTGACGGCCCTTCAGTACAACCCGGCCGCGCTCTACATCGACCTGGTGCGCTTCGCGCTCATCGACAGCTTCACCGCCGCGCAGCTCCCGCCGCACGTGTGGGCGGCGGCGGGCGGCTGGGCGCTCGTGGCCTTCGTCGGCGGATTCGTCCACTTCTGGAAGGCTGAGGAGACCTACGGCCGTGGCTGAGAACTCGACCCCCCACTCTCCGTCGGAGCGTGTGCCGACCGTCGTCGTCGACGGCGTCCATGTGACCTACACCGTGCAGGGCGCCGCCACGGCCGGCAAGGGCGGCAGGGGCGGCGCGGCCTCCGCGCTCGGCCGCGTCCTGGCGCGCGGCAGGGCGGCGGCCGGGCCCGGCACCCGGACGGTGCACGCCGTGAAGGGCGTGAGCTTCGCCGCGTACAGAGGCGAGGCGATCGGACTGATCGGCTCCAACGGGTCGGGCAAGTCCACGCTCCTCAAGGCCGTCGCCGGGCTGCTGCCGCCCAGCCGGGGCCGCATCTACACGCAGGGCCAGCCGTCGCTGCTCGGGGTGAACGCGGCCCTGATGGGCGATCTGACCGGGGAGCGCAACGTGGTCCTGGGCGGGCTCGCGATGGGCATGACCCGCGAGGAGGTCAGAGACCGCTATCAGGAGATCGTGGAGTTCTCCGGCATCAACGAGAAGGGCGACTTCAGCTCGCTGCCGATGCGTACGTACTCCTCCGGGATGGGCGCCCGGCTGCGCTTCTCGATCGCGGCCGCCAAGTCGCACGACGTGCTGCTCATCGACGAGGCGCTGGCCACCGGCGACGCGGCGTTCCGGCGGCGCAGCCAGGAGCGCATCAACGCGCTGCGCGCCGAGGCGGGCACGGTCTTCCTGGTCAGCCACAGCAACTCGACCATCCGCGAGACCTGCGACCGGGCGATCTGGCTGGAGGCGGGGCGGATGCTGATGGACGGCCCGGCGGCCGAGGTCATCAAGGCGTACGAGCGCCACACCGGATAATCCCGAAGCAGACATAAGCCGAAATAAGGAGATATACGCTGGGCAACCGCGCATCTGGTACTAAAGTGCGCGGGGATGACGACGTATCGGATCAGCGCACCGCGTCTCCGCCGGAGCCGGCTCCGCTTCCACCAGCGGCAGCGGCCCGCCCTCCTCCCTCTCCTCGCCGTCTGGGCCCTCACCCGCGCCGGCATGCTGTGGCTGCTCGCCCACGACACCCTCGGCATCGGCGGCGTGGGCCGCGAGGTGCACGTCCTGTACCGGCACTGGTACGAGCAGCTCGTGCACGGCGTGCTGCCGGTGGACGAGGTGACCTGGCAGTACCCGCCCGGTGCCGCCCTGGTGCTCCTCGCGCCCGGCGCGGTGCCGGGGCTCACGTACTTCGAGGCGTTCGTCGCGCTCACCCTGCTCGCGGACGCCGCGGTCCTGCTGCTCCTCGCGCGGGCGGGCGCGGGCGGCGCGTGGTACTGGACGTGCGCCCTGCCGCTGCTCCTGCACACCCCGCTCGTGCGGTACGACGTGCAGGTCACCGCCCTGGCGGTCGCGGCCCTGCTGGCGGTCGGGGCGGGCCGGGCCCGGCTGGGCGGCGCGCTGGCCGGGCTGGGCGCCCTGGTGAAGGGCTGGCCGGTGCTCACCCTGGTCGGCACGCCCCGGGGGCTCGCCACGCGCCGGTCGTGGGCG
Organism: Streptomyces sp. TRM64462; assembly: GCF_013362995.1. GTDB lineage: Bacteria > Actinomycetota > Actinomycetes > Streptomycetales > Streptomycetaceae > Streptomyces. The sequence continues at coordinate 15,380 of NZ_JABWDV010000054.1, forward strand.
TCGGCGCTGGCCGCGGCGGTGGGCGGGGCGGCGCTGCTGGCCGTGGCGTTCCCGCAGGCCCTGGGGTTCCTGCGGCACCAGGGGAACCGGGGCGTGCAGATCGAGTCGGTCGGCGGGACGCTGCTGTCGCTCGCGCATCTGGCCGGGTGGCCGGGGCGGGTGGTGTACCGGTACGGGGCGTTCGAGTTCACGGGCCCGCACGTGGGCGTGGTGGCGGGCGTGTCGCTGGTGCTGACGTTCGCGGTGCTGGTGTGGCTGGCGGTGTGGCGGGTGCGGGCGCTGCACTGGTCGGACGCGACGGCGCCGGACGCGGCGCTGCTGGCGGTGCTGCTGTGCACCGTGACCAGCAGGGTGATCAGCCCGCAGTACCTGGTGTGGCTGCTCGGTCTGGCCGCGGTGTGCCTGACGTCGCGGAACACCACGCAGCGGCCGGTCGCGCTGCTCCTGCTGCCCGCGGCCGCGCTGAGCGCGCTCGCCTACCCGGTGCTGTACCTGGACGTGCTGGCGGTGACGCCGCTGGGGTGCGCCGTGCTGCTGGCCCGCAACGGGCTGCTGGTGGCGGCGGCGTGGGTGTCGTGGCGGCGGCTGTGGGAGGACACGGCGCCGGACGTGCTGCGCGTGCCGTGAGCGCTTGCCGTGGGCGCACGGCATACGGCGGGGCACGGCATACGGCGGGGCGCCCACCGCGTGGTGGGCGCCCCATTCCGTACACGTACGACCCGCGTCAGCTGTGCGTGCGCAGCAGGGTCCGCATCGTGCGCATGGCCACCGACAGGTTCGCCAGGTCGAAGGCCTCCGAGCTCTGGATCTCCTCCAGCGTGGTCCGCGCCCGGGACAGCAGCGAGGCGTTCTTCCGCTCCCAGTCCGCGAACCGCTCCTCCGGCGTCGACGAGCCGTTGCCGGCCGACAGGACGTCGGCGGTGAGCGACGCGTGCGCGGCGTACAGGTCCTCGCGGATGGAGGCGCGGGCCATGGACTGCCAGCGGTCGGCGCGCGGCAGCTCGATGATCCGGTCCATGAGCTGCGTGATCCGCAGCCGGTCCGCGAGGTCGTAGTACACCTCGGCGACGGCCAGCGGCTCCTTGCCGGTGCGGTCCGCGATCGCGACGATGTCGAGCGTCGGGAACGCCGACGAGAACCCGGCGACCCGGGCCGCCAGCTCGTCCGGCACGCCGGCGCCGGTCAGTTCGGCGACCAGGCCCTCGTACCACTCGAGGTCGGCGCCGCGGAGCATCTTGGGCAGCTCGGACCAGACCCGCTCGACGCGCTCCGCGAAGAACTCGATGGTCTCGGCGAGCTGCAGCGGCTGCGGCCGGTTGTTGAGCAGCCAGCGTGTGCCGCGCTCGACGAGGCGCCGCGAGTGCAGCCGGATGCGGGTCTGCACATCGGCGGCGACCTGGTTGTCGAGCGCCTCGACGGCGTCCCAGACGGCGCTGAGCCCGAAGATGGCGCGGGCGGCGGCCTGGGCGCGCACGATCTCCTCGATCGACGCGCCGCTCTCCTCGCGGAGGCGGTGCAGGAACGTGGAGCCGCCGGTGTTGACGGTGTCGTTGACCAGGACCGTCGTGATGATCTCGCGGCGCAGCGCGTGGCTGTCGATGTGCTCGGGGAACTCCTCGCGCAGCTTCGTCGGGAAGTACGCGTGGAGCAGGCTGCGCAGGTACGGGTCGTCCGGCAGGCCGGTGGTGATCAGCTCCTCGGCCACGGTGATCTTGGTGTAGGCGAGGAGGACGGCGAGCTCGGGCTGGCTCAGGCCCCGGCCTGCGTTGAGGAGCTCGCGGATCTGCCGGTCGTGGGGCAGGAACTCCAGGGACCGGTCGAGCGCGCCCTCACGGCCCAGGCGGCGCATGAACCGCTGGTGCGCGTGGAGGAGGGACGACGACTGGCGGACGGCGAGGGCGAGCGCCACGTTCTGCGCGTAGTTGTTGCGCAGCACCAGCGAGCCGACCTCGTCGGTCATCTCCGCGAGGATCTTGTTGCGCTGCTTGACGGTCATGTCGCCGTCCGCGACGAGCCCGTTCAGCAGGATCTTGATGTTGACCTCGTGGTCGGAGGTGTCCACGCCGGCGCTGTTGTCGATGGCGTCGGTGTTGATCTTGCCGCCGCGGCCGTCGGGGCCGCCCTTGCGGTCGAACTCGATCCGGCCGAGCTGGGTCAGGCCCAGGTTGCCGCCCTCGCCGACGACCTTCACGCGGAGGTCCTCGCCGTTGACGCGGATCGCGTCGTTGGCCTTGTCGCCGACGTCGGCGTGCGACTCGGCGGCCGCCTTGACGTACGTACCGATGCCGCCGTTCCACAGCAGGTCGACGGGGGCGTGCAGGATGGCCTTCATCAGCTCGGCGGGCGTCAGCTTGGTGACGCCGTCCTCGATGCCGAGCGCGGCCCGCACGTGCGCGTTGACCGGGATGGCCTTCGCGCTGCGCGGGTGGACGCCGCCGCCCGGGGACAGCAGCGCGGTGTCGTAGTCGGCCCAGGAGCTGCGCGGCAGCTCGAACAGGCGGCGCCGCTCGGCGTACGAGACGGCCGCGTCCGGGTTCGGGTCGATGAAGATGTGCCGATGGTCGAAGGCGGCGACGAGGCGGATGTGCTCGCTGAGCAGCATGCCGTTGCCGAACACGTCACCGGACATGTCGCCGACGCCGACGACCGTGAAGTCCTGCGTCTGCGTGTCGTGGCCGAGCTCCCGGAAGTGCCGCTTCACGGACTCCCAGGCGCCGCGGGCGGTGATGCCCATGCCCTTGTGGTCGTAGCCGGCGGAGCCGCCGGACGCGAAGGCGTCACCGAGCCAGAAGCCGTACGCGACGGCGACCTCGTTGGCGATGTCGGAGAACGTCGCGGTGCCCTTGTCGGCGGCGACGACCAGGTACGTGTCGTCCTCGTCGTGGCGGACCACGTCCGCCGGGGGCACGACCACGCCGCCCACCATGTTGTCGGTGATGTCGAGGAGGGCGGAGATGAACGTGCGGTAGCAGGCGATGCCCTCGGCGAGCCAGGCGTCACGGTCGACGGACGGGTCCGGGAGCTGCTTGGCGACGAAACCGCCCTTCGCGCCGACCGGCACGATCACGGTGTTCTTCACCATCTGCGCCTTGACCAGGCCGAGGATCTCCGTACGGAAGTCCTCACGCCGGTCGGACCAGCGCAGACCGCCGCGGGCGACCTTGCCGAAGCGCAGGTGGACGCCCTCGACGCGCGGCGAGTACACCCAGATCTCGAACGCGGGGCGCGGCGCCGGCAGGTCCGGGATGGCCTGCGGGTCGAACTTCATCGACACGTAGGCGTGCGGGCGGCCGTCGCCGTCCTTCTGGAAGAAGTTGGTGCGCAGCGTCGCCTTGATGACGGTGAGGAAGGAGCGCAGGATGCGGTCCTCGTCGAGGCTCGCGACCTGGTCGAGTGCCCCGTCGAGCTCCTCCAGGAGCCCGTCGGTCAGCTCCGTGCCGGCACGCTGCCGCTCCGGCGACATACGGGCCTCGAACAGCGACACGAGCAGTCGCGTGGTGTGGACGTTGTCGCGGAGGGTGTCCTCCATGTAGTCCTGGCTGAACGTGGAGCCGGCCTGGCGCAGGTACTTGGCGTACGCGCGCAGCACCATCGCCTGCCGCCAGGACAGCCCGGCGCTCAGGACGAGCGCGTTGAAGCCGTCGTTCTCGGCCTCGCCGGTCCAGGTCGCGGCGAAGGCGTCCTGGAAGCGCTCGCGGGCGTCGTCACCGAGGTAGTCGCCGCCGTTGGCGGTGGCGGCGGGCATGCGCAGGCCGAAGTCGTAGATCCAGGCGTGCGTACGGTCGGCGCAGCGCAGCTCGTACGGGCGCTCGTCGACGACCTCGACGCCGAGCCGGTTGAGGACCGGCAGGACGGCGGACAGGGAGACCTGCGGGCCCGTCCGGTAGATCTTGAAGCGGCGCTCGCCGGGGGCCGCGCCGACCGGCTCGTACAGGGACAGCGCGAACTCCTTGCCGCCCTCCTTGAGCTGTTCGAGCTGCACGATGTCCGCGACCGCGGAGCGCGGGCTGTGGTCGGCCTTGTAGCCCTCGGGGAAGGCATGGCCGAAGCGGCGCAGCAGCTCGGCGGCGCGCTCCTCGCCGGTCTCGGCGTTGAGGGCCTCCGCGAAGCCGTCGGCCCAGGAGCGGGCGGCCTCGGCGAGGCGGTTCTCCAGGCGGTCGGCGTCGGCCTCGGTGAGCGGCGTGAGCGTGGTGCCCTGCGGGACGCGGACCACGAAGTGGAGGCGGGACAGCACCGACTCGGTGTTCCAGGCGGTGAAGTCGACGCTGGTGCCGCCGAGCTCCTCCTTGAGGATGTCCGTGAGCTTCTCGCGGACCGTGGTGTTGAACCGGTCGCGGGGCAGGTAGACGAGGGCCGAGTAGTAGCGGCCGTACTCGTCCTGGCGCAGGTAGAGCCGCAGCCTGCGGCGCTCCTGGAGGTACAGGACGCTGGTGGCGATGGTCTTGAGCTGGTCGACGGGGGTCTGGAACAGCTCGTCGCGCGGGTAGGTCTCCAGGATCTGGAGGAGGTCGCGGCCGTCGTGGCTGTTGGGCGAGAACCCGGCCGCGTCGAGAACCTCGGCGACCTTGCGCCGGATCACGGGGACGCGGCGGACCGACTCGGTGTAGGCGGCGGACGAGAACAGGCCGAGGAAGCGGCGCTCACCGATGACGTTGCCCTGGGCGTCGAACTTCTTGACGCCGATGTAGTCGAGGTAGGACGGCCGGTGGACGGTGGCGCGGCTGTTGGCCTTGGTGAGGATGAGCAGCTTGTGCTCGCGGGCCTTGGCGCGGGCGTCGGCGGGCAGCCGGTTGAAGGACGGCGACACGGGGTGGCCGTGGGCGTCGTCGCCGCTGTGGTGCGGGTCGGAGCGGAGGATGCCGAGGCCGGTGCCGGGGACGGCGGCGAGCGCGTCGCCGTCGACGAGGGTGTACTCGCGGTAGCCGAGGAACGTGAAGTGGTCGTCGGCCAGCCAGCGCAGCAGCTCGCGGGCCTCCTCGACCTCGCTCGGCCGCAGGTCGCCGGCGGTGGGCTCGCCGGGCAGGCCGTCGGCGAGGCGGAGCGCGGCGTCGCGCATCTTCTCCCAGTCCTCGACCGCCTCGCGGACGTCGGACAGGACGCGCAGCAGGTCGGCGGTGATCTGCTTGAGGTCGGCGCGGTCGGTCTCGCGGTCGATCTCGACGTGGATCCACGACTCGACGAGCGCGTCGTGCGGCCGGCCGGCGCCGCGGTGCTCGAAGCCGGGGCCGGACGGGACGATCTCGATCAGCTTGCCGGTCACGTCGCGGCGTACGACGACCTGCGGGTGCACCACCAGGTGGATGCCGCGGTTCTGCCGGGACAGCTCGTTGGTCACCGAGTCCACGAGGAACGGCATGTCGTCCGTGACGACCTCGACGACGGAGTGGCTGCACGTCCAGCCGTTCTCCTCGACGGTCGGCGTGTGGACGCGGACGCTGGCCGTGCCCTGGGGGCGGTTCTCGGCCAGGCGGTAGTGCGACAGCGCCGCGCCGTAGACGTCCACGGGGTCGCGGTCCGTGAGGTCCTCGGGAGCCGTGTGCAGGTAGTAGCGCTGGAGGTACTCGAGCACGGTGTCCGGGTCCGGCCGGTCCCCGCTCTCGTTCTCAGCTACCCGGGCGGCCCGTTCGAGCAGCTCGGCCTTGGCTTCGTCCAGCTTGGTCTGCATGTCCTCTGGCTCCTGTCGCGCGCCGTTGCGTGACGTAGGTGAAAGATGTGACACAACGCCTCAGCACGGGGTAACCGCTCCAGGGGGACGTTATGCCGGGATGAGAGACGCCCGGACCGTTCTCGGCCATTTTCGGCGAAGAGGCCTTACGTGGCGGGGGGTCCGGGCAGAAAAGATCAGCACCCGCCCGGGCACGGTGGCACACCGGGCGCTGGCCGGGGGCTCCGCTGCCCCCACGGCATATAGCGCTGATCACGGGTCCAGGCTATCGCTCTTGCCCCCTCGGCCGTCATGGGCCGTATGTGTACAAAAGACGGCCCCGAAGTTTGACACTCTGGACAGCGACAGATCCGCTGGAAGCCCACTCCCTGCCCCGCTTCTGCTGGAGGAACAGTCCCATGGCACCGATGGCACCTATGGCACCGAAAATCCTGATCGTCACGGGTGACGCGGCGGAGTCACTGGAGGTCCTCTACCCGTACCAGCGGCTGCGCGAGGAGGGCTACGAGGTGCACATCGCCGCTCCGGCGGTCAAGAAGCTCCGCTTCGTGGTCCACGACTTCGAGCCGGGCTTCGACACGTACACGGAGAAGCCCGGCTACACGCTCCCGGCCGACCTGGCGTTCTCGGAAGTCGAACCGAGCCGGTACGCCGCCGTGGTCGTCCCGGGCGGCCGGGCGCCGGAGTACCTGCGCAACGACCCGGAGCTACGGAAGATCCTCAAGTCGTTCTTCGACGCCGACAAGCCGGTCGCCCAGATCTGCCACGGCCCGCTGCTGACGGCCGCCGTGGGCTCCCTGGTGGGCCGGCACGTCACGGCGTACCCGGCGCTGGAACTCGACATGCAGGCCGCGGGCGCCACGTACCAGGACCAGGAGGTGGTGGTCGACGGCACCCTGGTCTCCTCCCGGGCCTGGCCGGACCACCCGGCGTGGATGCGCGCGTTCCTCCGCGTCCTGCGCGAGAAGGCCCCGACGCCCTGACGCCGCCGTTCCGCAGTGGACGGCCCCCCGGCCGCAGAGGTCCCGGCCGGCCGCAGAGGTCCCGGCCGGCCGCAGAGGGCCCCGCCGGTCGCAGAGGGCCCCGCCGGTCGCAGAGGGCCCCGCCGGTCGCGCCCCACGGCGGCTCAGGCCACCAGGTCCTCCGCCACCGCGACCGCCTCCGCGAGGCTGTCCACGACCGGCACCCCCGCGGCCTCCAGGCTGCCCCGACTGTGCGACCCCCCGGTGTACAGCACCGCCCGCGCCCCCACATGCGCCGCGGCCACCGCGTCGTCCGCCGCGTCCCCGATCACCACGATCCGCTCCGCCGCCGCGACCCCCTCCAGCGCCAGCAGGTGCCGCACCATGTGCTCGGCCTTCCCCGCCGTCGACTCACCGATCCGCCCGTCCACCCGCACGAACCGCTCCTCGATCCCGTGCCGCCGCACCATCGGCAGCAACCGCTCGTGCGGCGCCAGCGACAGCAGCGACTGCGTACGCCCCACCTCCGCCGCCGCGGCCAGCAGCTCCGCCGCGCCATCGGCCAGCCCGCACGCGTCGGCACGCGCCCAGTAGTGCCGGTGGAACGCCCCGTCCATGAGCAGCCACTCGTCCTGCGTGGGGAGGCGGCCCATCAGCCGCTCGTAGAACAGCGGTATCGGTACGCAGTACAGCTCTCGATACCGGTCGAGGGTGATCGGCGCCAGGCCTATCTCCTCGAAGGCGGCGTTCGTCGCCTCGATGACCGTCCCGATGTCGTCGAGCAGTGTTCCGTTCCAGTCCCAGACCAGATGCGCGCGGTGCTTCCCCATGCAGCAACCGTACAGACCGGCACTGTCAGCCCGTCCCGGTCTCCCCGATGATGCCCGGGATCTCCTGCACCCCGTACCAGAGCAGCTCGTGGTCCTCGGCGCCGTCGACGGTGAACTGGGCGTCGTCGTCGCCCATGTCCGCCGCGCCCAGGGCGTCCGCGGCCGCCGACACGTCGTCCTCGGCGTCGTCGCCGTCCGCGTGCACGGCGGCGGCCTTGGCGAGCGGGACGGGCCCGGTGACGCGGACCTCCCCGACGGACGACGGGTCCAGGCCCCGGTCGGGGTCGGCGACCGCGTCCCGATCGGCGACGTCCACGGCGATGACGACCCGGCGCCGCGCGGCGTACGGGTCGGCGGCCAGCAGCCGCAGGGACGCGGCGGCGGCCCGGCTCAGCGCGGCGTACTCCAGCTCCTCGATGTCGTCGGAGACGTACCACTCGCGCAGCCCGGGCGTGACGGCGTACGCGGTCAGCGGGCCGGAGCCCAGCGCGCCCGCCCTGTACGCCTGTGCGAGACCGGGAAGCGTCAGGGGAACGTACACGCGCATGACAGGCCGCTTTCGTAGTCGGAAACGCCCTCAGGATACGTGCGACCGTCCCCCTTCGGGGGCCCCTGCGCACCCCCCTCCCGGGTCCACCCCCGCCCCGCCGTTCACCCGGCCGTTCTGCCTGCGACGCCCGCTCCGACCACCCGGATAGGTGATTCGTTGTCCGACTCCCCGCAGGCCGGGCAGCACGTTGCGGCCCAGGTCGGCGCACCGTAGAAGTTGGCCACCGAAGTTACCCCCGGGTACCGAACCGACGGATACGGACGCCGCCATGACCACCTTCCTGTCCCCCAGCTCCACGCCGAACCCCGATCCGGCCACCGCCGCTCCCGCTTCCGCCGCCGCTGCCGCTGCCGGCGCCGCGCCGGCTCCCGCCGCCGCTCAGGCCGCCGCTCAGGCCTCCGGCAACAAGCCCGCAGGGGCACCGCTCAGCGGTTCGACCACCGCGCCCGCTGCGCCCATGCCGACCGCGACGGCACCCCCACCCGGCGGCAGCTCGGCCACCGCACCCGGAGCCGGTACACCGGTCGCGGCGGCCAAGGAACGCGTCCCCGCACCCAGGG